>SHVM01000020.1 GCA_009694265.1 Pseudolabrys sp. | reverse complement strand
CAAGCTCCCGGTCAATCCACTGCTTCATCAGCCAGGAGTTCCCATGAAAACCGCCGCCGCACTCTTGCTCGCCGCATCTTTCCTCACCGGCACCGCCGCCATGGCCGCCACCACCGACGACGTCAAATGGATCAATGCCTGCGTGAAGGACAACAAGGGCGGCGCATCTGACGCCGTGATCCTGAAATACTGCACCTGCATGAACAACAAGATGGACAACAACGAGACTCAGTCCATCACGCAGTGGGAAAAGACTCACGTCGCCGAGCGCAGGGCCTACGACAAGGAATCCGGCTGGAAGTAATCCCCGCGCCGCCCAAACTTATCCCCGCTGTGGCGAAAAAGTCGCGCCGGCATAAATGAATTTATCGCCGCCACAATCAAACTGAGACACTACCGTCCGATCCACCAAGGGCGCCCTCATGAGACGTTATGTTGGCGGGATCGGATGCAGCGCCTGCGGGCGGGGTTCGTAACCCCGCACTCGGGAGGCCCCGGGACACGATCGGGCGGCACTATGACCGCTCCGCGAGGAGCTCGCTGGACTGGGACTGGCGCAAATGCCTCGTACCAGGAAATGGGAACCCGGGGACAGAAATCGCCGCGATGGAGCGCCGAGAGGCGCGCACCCGTCGCCACGGGTGCCCGCGCTTCGCAAAAGCGCGGATACTGAAGGATGCACCGCTTGGCGTTCCATCCTCTCGCTATTGGCGAGGGGAAAAAGAAAGGCCCCGCGAATGGGGCAGGGACTACGGCGTACCCGGCGACGCAAAAAAATACGGGCGGCAAAGCTTGGCTTCCACGGACCTCATCCTTCGAGACGCATCACAGCCAAGTGTACGCAGGCTGCGCCTGCTATGGCGATGCTCCTCACCATGGTGAAATAGACGCCCGCGCATTGTGGCAATGCACAGCGAGTTGCCCACAAGCCACCATGTAAGCGTAATTTCGCTGCAAGCAGTTACGGATTTTTGCTAAACGATTCCGCTGAGGGCGGGCATGTCAGGCAAGACCATTCACGCAGGCGGGGGCATCGTGGTGCGCAACGGCGCGCGACCGCTGGTCGCCGTCGTCCAGCGCAGCAAGGACGACCGCTGGGTGCTGCCGCGCGGCAAGCTCAAGCGCACCGAACGCGCCATCATCGGCGCCCGCCGCGAAGTGGTGGAGGAAACCGGCCATCGCGTGCAGGTTCGCGAATTTCTCGGTGCCATCACCTACCGGGCGGGCGGGCGGGCGAAAGTCGTGCAATTCTGGCGCATGCAGGCGCAAGCGCGGCCAAGCTACGATTTGATGAGGGACATCGCCGCGGTCGAATGGCTGCCGCTTGCCGCCGCCATCCGCCGGCTGAGCTATCCGCTGGAGAAACTGTTCTTGCGCAGCGTCGCAAGCCGCGTGCTCAAACGCCGCAAGCACGGCGCGCGGCACAAACCGGCACGCAAAGGCGTCAAGGCAAGCGGGAAGGCGCGCGCGAAACGCCGGAGCGTGCTGCAACGCGTGCTGGGCCGCCTCGGGAACTGAGGCGGTTTCATCCCGCCGCAACCGCGCCCTGAATCTTGCCAGATTCTTGCCGAAATTTAATGTGCGCCAGCGCGCTAAAACCCATTTCCGAACGCCGCGTTCACCGCACATTCACGCGGAAAGACGGAACCTCCGGCCAAACAGGGACGTTATCGCTGCGTACGCCAAGCGCAGGATTTGCATCGATCGGCCGTTCATTGGATACGGCCCAGATCATCGAAGGAAGCCACGCCATGACAAAGATATCTAAGTCACTGACAGCTCTCGCGGTCGCCGCGACCCTTGCCGTCGCGGCCGTGGCCGCGCCGCAACCGGCGCAAGCGCGCGGCGAACGTATCGCGGCCGGCTTCATCGGCGGCCTGGCCGTCGGCGCCATCATCGGCGGAATCGCCTCGCAAAACGGCTATTACGGCCGCGGCTATTCCTACGGCCCCGGCCCGGTCTATTACGGCCCGCGCTGCTACTGGGCCCGGCAGCGGGTGTGGGACGGCTTCGGCTGGCGGCGCCAGCGCGTGCGGGTGTGCGACTAAGCCCCGCGCCAATACGCCTTGCGGCATAAGGAAAGTGCGTTGGAGTTGGAAAGGCCTGGATCCGGAAACGAATCCGGGCTTTTTCGATGGAAAACTTGAACCTGGAGCATCAAATTTCCGACATATTAGGTCTGCCTCTTTCACCGGAGCCGGGACAGGCACTATGATCGGCATCTTACCCTGCGGTTGGCCCCGGCCGACCTCGACCCTGGAAGGAAACCCAATGAAGAAGGCCGTACTTGCGATAGCAGCGGCAGCGACCATCGTCGTCGCCACCTTGGCAACGCCGGACACTGCCGACGCCCGACGCCGCGGCCAGAACCTCGGCATCGGTGCCGCTATCCTCGGCGGCGCCATCATCGGCAGCGCCATCATCGCCAACAGCTATCCGCGCTATCGGTCGGAGCCGGGCTATGTGGTGTATGACGGCTACGGCGCCCGCTACCCGGTCGACTGCCCGGATGGCTACTGGGCCCGCCGGCCCCGGCACGATGGTTACGGCAATTTCATCGGCTGGAGCCGTCCGCGCTTCGTCTGCCCGTAAAGTAACTCGTAACGAGCAGGTAACCGAATTGGGTGCATGATCAGCCGATCAACATCGGCCTGAGAGGACACCCATGCAACGTACGATCATCACGCTCGCCGCGGCCGCCCTGGTGGCTGCGGCGATGCCGTCTTCAGCCTAAGCCCGCTGCCATAATTGTGGCATCGAGGCCGGCATCGCTGCGGGCGTAGCCGCCGGCGCGGCTGCTGCGATCGCGGCCGATGCGCTTAACAGCAACGCGCAGGCGCAACCCGCGCAGACGCCGAGCGCTCCCGGTGCGAATTACGTTTCGGAAAGCGACGCGGCGACCTCCGGTTTCTCCCGGCGGGTTTGCCGGGTCGAAGAAAGCGGAAATCGACGCGTCGAGATTTGCGAGTAATGCATTCGTCATGGCCGGGACATAGGCGAGCGAAGCGACGCCGTCCCTTGGACGCCTATGTCCCGGCCATGACAGAATGAATTAACGCCGCATATGCTGGAGCACCGCCGCGGTCGGCCAGCAGTCGACCGTCAAGCCGTTCTTCTTCTGATAGGCGCCGAGCGCGGCGCGCGTGAGCATTCCCGCTTTGCCGTCGATCTTGTCCTTGTAGAGGCCCAACGACGTGAGCCGCTGCTGCATGGACTCGACCTCCTGGGTCTTGAGCTGCGCATTCTTGCTCCATGGCGTTTCGAACGCGCGGCTGCCGGCGATGCGGTCGCTCAGGTGCCCGACGAACAACACATAGAGATCGGAAAAATTATAATCCTTGATGACGTAATAATTTTTCGGCGTCAGGAAAGCCGGGCCATAACTTCCTTCCGGCTGCAGCAGCGAAGCCTGTAACGCGTTCTCGGGAGCGCTCAGTTGGCGCCCTTGCGCCGGCACAAAACCGCGCGCGAGCCATTCGCCGATCGGCATCGCGATATCGGGAACGCCGATCGAACAATCGGCGTTCTGCGGCGCACGCACCTCGTAAGCCCAGCGCTCGCCAGGCTGCCAGCCTTTGCCGGCGAGTTGCTTGGCCGCCGAGGCCAGCGCATCCGGCACCGAACGAAAGATGTCGGCGCGGGCGTCGTCGTCGAAATCGATGCCATATTTGTAGAACTCAGAAGGCAGAAATTGCGTGAGGCCCAGCGCGCCGCCCCAGGACGAGCGCATATCGGCGCGCGGGGTCCCGTCTTGCAGCATCTTCAGCGCGTGCAGGAATTCGTTGCGGAAAAACTCCTTGCGCTTGCCGGTAAAGCCTTGCGTCGCCAGCACGCGGATGGCGTCGTGCGGCAGCTTGTAGCCGCCGTAATCGGTCTCGCGCGCCCAGATCGCCAGCACCACATTACCGGGCACGCCGAACTCTTTCTCGATGCGCGTGAGTGTGTCGCGATGCTGCGCGGCGAGTTGACGCCCACGCGCGGCCAGCCGGTCGAAAGCCGGCTCGCGCAAATATTGCGCCGGCGTCTGCACGAATTCCGGCTGACCCGGCGGCGGGCTTGAAGGCCGGCCGGGAATAGTGAGATCGGGAAGGCTCAGATCGGGCTCAAGCCCGCGCGTGGCGGCGTCAAAGGTCGTGCGCGAAACGCCGAGCGCTTGCGCCTGCGGCCATGTCGCTTGCAGCCATTGCTGGAACGCACTGTCCGCCGCCTGCGCAGCCGGCATCAGCAGCGCAAGCGCGACAAGAATGGCCGTAGCAATCCGCAATGGGCGTCCTAGTGTTGAGCCTTCGTGTAAGCCGACTGGCCCAGGCGTTCGACATAGGCGATGCCGATCGCCGACACGACGAAGAGTCCGTGAATGATGGCCTGCCACATGACGCCGGTCTCGGTATACGGCACGCCTTCCTTGCCCAGCGAACCGGCATAGATGAAGGTGCGCAGCAGGTGGATCGAGGAAATGCCGATGATCGCCATCGCGAGTTTGATCTTCAGCACGCTGGCATTGACGTGGGAGAGTCACTCGGGCTGGTCGGGATGCTTTTCCAGTTCCAGCCGTGACACGAAAGTCTCGTAGCCGCCGACGATCACCATGGTTAGCAGGTTGGAGATCATCACCACGTCGATCGGCCCGAGCACCACCAGCATAATCTCCTGCTCGCTGAATTTCGTGGCCCCGAGGACGAGATGCCAGAGTTCCTTGAGGAACAGGATGACATAGACGCCTTGCGCGACGATCAGGCCGAGGTAAAGCGGTAGCTGCAGCCAGCGCGAGCCGAAGATGAGCGTCGGCAGCGGGCGCAGGCCCTCGAAGTCCATTCGGAGGAATGGCATCGACGGCGGCCTTCGCCATGGCGGTCATCCTTTGTGAGCACAAAGCTTCGTCCGGCGCGGCGCGCCGATGCACGCTCACCGAAGCTTATATGTGATTCGTAATGACCGGAGGCGACCGAACAGCGGCTATCGGGAAAACTTCTTGTATTTGAGTCTGTGCGGAATGACGCTGTCCTGCCCCAGTCTTCGCATCTTGTCGGCTTCGTAGTCCTGGAAATTGCCCTCGAACCATTCCACGTGACTGTCGCCCTCGAACGAGAGGATATGCGTGGCGATGCGGTCGAGAAACCAGCGGTCATGGCTGATGATCACGGCGCAACCGGCGAAATCCTCCAGCGCCTCTTCCAGCGCGCGCAGGGTATCGACATCGAGATCGTTAGTCGGCTCGTCGAGCAGCAGCAAATTGGCGCCGGTGCGCAGCATCTTGGCCAGATGCACGCGGTTGCGCTCGCCGCCGGACAGCGTGCCGACCTTCTTCTGCTGATCGGCGCCCTTGAAATTGAACAGCGAGCAATAGGCGCGGCTGTTCACTTCCTTCTTGCCGAGCAGGATGATGTCCTGGCCGTTGGAAATTTCCTCCCACACGTTCTTTTTGCCGTCGAGACTGTCGCGCGACTGATCGACATAGCCGAGATGGACCGACGCGCCGATCTTGATGGTGCCTTTGTCCGGCTTGTCCTGGCCGGTGATCATGCGGAACAGCGTGGTCTTGCCGGCGCCGTTCGGGCCGATCACGCCGACAATGCCGCCGGGCGGAAGCTTGAAGGTGAGATCGTCGATCAGCAGATTGTCGCCATAGCCCTTTTTCAGGCCTTCGAAATCGACCACGTTCTGGCCCAGCCGTTCGGCGACCGGAATCGTGATCTGCGCGGTGACGTTCTGCTTGGCATTGGCGATCTTGACCAGGTCTTCATAGCGCTGATAGCGCGCCTTGGATTTTGCCTGCCGCGCTTTGGGCGACGATTGAATCCACTCGCTCTCGCGTTCCAGCGTGCGCTGGCGCGCCTCGTCCTCGCGCCCTTCCTGCTCGAGACGCTTTTGTTTCTGCTTGAGCCAGGAGGTGTAATTGCCCTCGTAGGGAATGCCGCGGCCGTGGTCGAGTTCGAGAATCCAGCCCGTGACGTTGTCGAGGAAATAGCGGTCGTGGGTGACGATCAGGATGGCGCCCGGATATTTGCGCAAATGGCCTTCCAGCCAGTTCACGCTCTCGGCGTCGAGATGGTTGGTCGGCTCGTCGAGCAGCAGCAGATCGGGCTGGTCTAATAGCAGCCTACACAGCGCCACGCGGCGGCGCTCACCGCCGGAGAGCTTGGTCACCTCGGAATCGTCGGGCGGGCAGCGCAGCGCGTCCATCGCCAGATCGACCTGGCTGTCGAGATCCCAGAGGTTCTGGCTGTCGATCTGGTCCTGCAGCTTGGCCATCTCGTCGGCGGTCTCGTCCGAATAATTTGCGGCGATCTCGTTGTAGCGGTCGAGCACGGCCTTCTTGGCGGCGACGCCCTCCATCACGTTCTCGCGCACGGTTTTGCTGGCATCGAGCTGCGGTTCCTGTTCCAGGTAGCCGACGCGGGCGCCCTCGGCGACAAAGCCTTCGCCGACGAATTCGGTATCGATGCCGGCCATGATGCGCAGCAGGGTCGACTTGCCGGAACCGTTGACGCCGAGCACGCCTATCTTGGCGTCCGGGTAGAAGGACAGATGGATATTTTCCAGCACCTTCTTGCCGGCCGGAAAGGTCTTGGTCAGACCCTGCATGTGATAGATGAATTGGCGACCGTTCATTGACCCCTGAAACCTCTGCTCGCCCGGCCAAAATCGGCGCGGTCAATCCACGCTGCCGCACGTTATGTCGGGAAATTCGACGCTGATGTAACGGCGCGGCCCCTAAAGAGCAAGCATTCAGCGCGCCCGGCCGCCTTGGTAAAACTCTGGAAAGGCTGATTGCAAAAAGCCGCCCCTAGAACACCGCCCGCGCACCTGGTTTTAACCGCTGCCGCGCCATGATCGCCCTGCATGAACCTGGCCGCTTGAGACGGCGACCAAGGAGAAAGCGGGCGAAAAGCGCCCGCGCTACAGTGGGGTTTGCGTCATGGGTCGGGCCATCATGGCCTTTTCGGGTTCCGCGGTGGCTATGCTGCCCCGCCCGTTTGCCGGCCTCGGCCATGCGCTCGCGGCCTTGTGGCGGGAGCTAACCCGCGACGCCGTGCGCCCCTACCGGCCCGAAGCGCATTATATGCGCGGCCCCGGCCCTGCCTGGCGGGCCAAATACGGCGACAAGCCCGCGGGCTGATACCCCCCTATCTTTTAGGTTTACCGGCCCTAAATTGGCGCCTTCGGAACAATTCCCAAGGAGCTGGTGCGTATGGTTCGAGCAGCTATTCTCGACGACTATCAGAACGTCGCCCTGAAACTCGCCGACTGGTCCACGGTCAGCAAAGACGTCGAGGTCAAAGTGTTCAATGCGCCGCTCGGCGGCGACGATGCCGTCATCAAGGCCCTGCAGGGCTTTGCCATCGTCAACATGATGCGCGAGCGGACCGCGTTCTCCCGCAAGGTCGTCGAAGGCCTGCCAGAACTGAAACTGCTCATCACCACGGGCGCCCGCAACGCTTCCATCGACCTGAAGGCCTGCGCCGAGCGCGGCGTCACGGTCTGCGGCACCGGCGTTTTCGGCAGCCCCACCACCGGCATCGCCATCGGCCTGATGCTGGAGCTCACCCGCCGCATCGGCTTTGAAAACGCCCGGTTGAAAACCGGCTCCCCCTGGCAGGTGACCCTGGGCCAGGACCTGGAAGGCCTCACGCTCGGCGTCTTGGGACTAGGCAAGCTCGGCCAGCGCGTCGGCGGCGTCGCCAAGGCCTTCGGCATGAAGGTGATCGCCTGGAGCCAGAACCTGACGCCCGAAAAGGCCAAGGAAGCCGGCGTCGACTATGTCTCGAAGGAAGACCTGTTCGCCAAAGCCGATATCGTCACCATCCACCTGGTGCTGAGCGAGCGCTCGCGCGGTCTGGTCGGCGCCAAGGAACTCGGCCTGATGAAGAAGACCGGCTATCTCATCAATACGTCGCGCGGTCCCATCGTCGACGAGAAGGCGCTGATCGCCGCGTTGAAGGCCAAGTCGATCGGCGGCGCCGGGCTCGATGTGTTCGATGTCGAGCCGCTGCCGCTCGATCATGTGTTCCGCAAAATGGACAATGTCGTGATCACGCCGCATCTCGGCTATGTCAGCGAGCAGAACTACCGCAAATATTATCCCGACGTCGTCGAGGACATTCGCGCCTGGCTGGATGGCAAGCCGGTTAGGGTGATTAGCGCATAGAGGCGATCAAAGCCCAAGTTCGCTGTGCGAACCCAATCGAATGAGTTCAAGATTATCTGCGTCGGGTTTTCGATAAATCAGGACCAGATCGGGCCGGATATGGCAGTCGCGACAATCATCCCACTCACCAGAGAGCGGATGGTCGAAATAGCGGCGCGGAAGCTGCCGGTCCGCTGCCAACATGTTGATGGTCTACGTGAGTAACACATCGAGCCGTTTGCCATGCTGCGTGGATTTTTCCCGACGGTAGTCGCGTTGAAACTGATTGGTATATTTAATCGTCCGCATTGAGCTGTTCGATCAGCTTTCGCGAATTTGCAGATTTTTTCAATTCACCACGGCGGGCTGCTTTGATGGCAGCGATGGTCTTTTCGTTCGGCACCAGTGGCTCAAATGGAAGCGCCTTGTCGCGAACCACGCGCACCATCAACAGACGGAAAGCGTCGGAAACGGTCAGACCCATGGCGGCCAGGACAGCGGTCGCCTCTTCCTTCAAACGCCCGTTAATCCGGGCACGAACGACTTCATTTTCAGGCATTGATTGATCCTCTGAGCTACGATGTAGCCCAGAGGATCAAAAATGCAAGAGGCTGCAAGCTCCCTCGCGTCGGCAGCCTCATTACAGCCCGAGCAGCTTCGCCGCATTGTTATAGGCCACGTCCGCGCGCAATTTTTCGTCCATCGGCACGCTGTCCATGAATTCGCCAGCCCCCGCCGAATCGAAAGGATAGTCGGCCGAGAACATGACGCGGTCGCGCCCCAATGCATCGAGCGAGCATTGCATGGGCGGCGCGTCGTACATGCCCGACAACGTCACCCAGACGTTTTCCTTTAGATATTGCGACGGCGGCTTCGGCAAATTCCAGCCATAGGGTTTCGAGCGGCCGTCGAAGCGCCAGAGCAGGAACGGCAGCGTTTCGCCGAGATGGCCGAGCACGAGTCTGGTTTTCGGATAGCGATGGAATACCCCGCCGCAAATTAAGCGCAAAGCGTGCGAGCCGGTCTCCACGCCCCAGCCCCACATCGGGCGCATCAGCACCGGATAATCGGCGAGCACCGGCAGCGGCGCCACCGGATCGGCCGGATGCAGATAGATCGCCGCGTCCAATGCGGCTGCGCGTTCCCAGAACGGATCGTAGGAACGGTCGTCGAGATATTTCCCGTTGGTATGGCCATCAATCATGGCGCCACAGAATTTCAGCTCGCGCATGCAGCGCTCCAGCTCGTCGGCGGCGGTTTTGGGGTCCTGCAAGGCGAGATGGGCAAAACCGGAATAGCGGTCCGGACGCTTTTGGACTTCCTTGGCGAGGAAATCGTTCGAGGCGCGTGCCTTGCGCACCGCGGTGGCAACATCGCGCTCGACTTGAACGCCGGGTCCGGCAATCGCCAGCACCATGCGAGCGATGCCGGCCTTGTCCATCATCTGTAGCCGCCGGTCGCCGAAATCGATGAGCGCAGCATATAATTCCGCGGTCTTTTGCGGCGCGACGTCGACCATGGTCGGCCGCCAGTAATCCACCGTTGCGGGATCCAGGAAATGTTCTTCCAAGGCGATTTTTTTGACCATTGCGTTTCCTCAACAAAAATTGCGGCAGCGCAGCAGCACCGCCGATTTTTTCGTTTTTACCTGTACCGCATATTGGGCTAACGTGTACCATCATGCAAGGCGGCGCTAAGGCCGCACGCGTACCGAGTTGTTGCCAATGAACCGCCACGTCACCAACAACAAGAGCCAGGTGCAGGTGATTGCGCGCGCGGCCACCATCCTGCGCGCGCTGGAAGAAGAAAACGCCGGGCTCAGCCTCGGACAAATTGCCCAGCGGGTAAATCTCGCGCGCTCGACCGTGCAACGCATCGTCTCAGCATTGGAAACCGAAAAACTGGTGATCGCCGCGACGCCGAACGGCCGCGTGCGGCTCGGACCCACAATATTGCGGCTGGCCGCTTCGGTGCGCAGCGATTTCATTTCACTGGCGCGGCCATTCCTCGAACGGCTATCGGAAGAATTGCACGAGACCGTGGATCTCTCGACGGTGAAGAAGGATCACCTCGTCTTCATCGACCAGGTGATCGGCTCGCAGCGCTTGCGCACCGTATCCGCAGTCGGCGAAACCTTTCCGCTCTACTGCACCGCCAATGGCAAGGCCTATCTCGCGCGGCTTTCCGAATCCGCTATCGAGGCCTTGATCGGCCGCGCCTATGCGCAGCGCACACCCAAAACCCTCATGCGCATCGATGTGCTGCTCGCGGACCTGAAAACCGCGCGCCGCACCGGGGTTGCCTACGATCGCGAGGAACACACGCTCGGCATCTGCGCCGTCGGCGTCGCCCTGCAGGATCCGCTCGGCAACTCCGTCGCCATTTCGGTGCCGGTGCCAAGCCAGCGCTTTCCAGACCGGCAAACACTGATCGCCGAACGGCTGATAGCGACCAAACGCGCCATGGAGACCCATATGAATTCCGTCGCCGCCTGAGGCGGCGCCTGTAGAAACTAAAAAAGGGAGGATGCCGTGGCCAAAAAAATTCGCGGCGTGATGTTCGAAGAAAATCTCAAGAACAGCATGGGGCTGGAGTTCTATAACCTGTCCCACCGCTTCGGCTATCAGTCCCCGAACTGGCCGTATTTCGAAGACGTCAAGATCGAGCGCATCCATTACATGGCGAAGTCGGGGGTGCTGTCGCAGCGCATCACCACCTCGATGCATAACACCACGCATATCGACGCGCCCGCGCATGTGATCCAGGGTACGCCGTTCATCGACGAAGTGCCGCTGCCGCATTTCTTCGGCTCCGGCATCGTGGTGTCGATCCCCAAGAAAAAATGGGAGCCGATTACCGGCGACGATCTCGAAAAAGCCTGCGGCAAGATCGTGCGTCCGCGAGACGTGGTGATCGTCAACACCGGCTGGCACAAACTCTACGATGACAGCGAAGATTATTTCTGCCGCGCCCCCGGCTTCGTGCCGTCGGCCGGCGAATGGTTCGTGAAGAAGAAGGTGAAAGTGATCGGTCACGATACGCAGGCCAACGATCATCCGCTCGCGACCGCGATCGGCCCTCAGCGCAACGGCCCGCTGCATCCGCATCTCGCCGAGGAGTACAAGGAATGGTCGGGCGGGCGCGACTGGAAGGACGATTTCCCGGAATGGGAGCCGGTGCACCGCATTTTATTCAAGAACGGCATCATGGGCATCGAGAATGTCGGCGGCGACATCGACAAGGTCACCGACAAGCGCTGCACCTTCGCCTATTTCCCATGGAACTGGGATCGCGGCGATGGCTGCATCGTGCGTCTGGTCGCGATCCTTGACCCAAAACAAAAGTTTCGTATCGAGAGCGGGAGGAAATTCTAATGCACGTCAAACGGTTTTCAGACGCCAAGGCTTATGAGGCGCCCAATCACCGTGCCTGTACCTCGCTGCGCCTGTTCGGCGCCGAGGCCGGCGGCACCAAGGGCCTCATCGTCGGCTATTCGCACTTTTTGCCCGGCGGCGGCGCCGGTCCCGACGCTTCGCCGCCGGAGAAGGTCTATTTCGTGCTGCGCGGCGAACTCACCGTCATCGTCAATGGCAAGGAGACGGTGCTCAAGACCAATGATTCCTGCGTGATCGAGCCCAATGAGACGCGCGAAATCATCAACCGCGGCAATGAAGTTTGCTCCATCGTGGTCGCGGTGGCGATGCCGCCAAAATGAGGGAGTGTCATGAGTAACGATTTCCTGAAAAACCCGCTGTCGCTTTTCGACATCAAGGGCAAAACCGCCATCGTCACCGGCGCGTCCGGCGCCTTTGGGGCATTGTCGGCCAAGACTTTGGCCGGCGCCGGCGCCAATGTGGTGCTGGCCGCCAGCAAGGCCGACGAGCTGAAAAAGGTCGCCGCCGAGTGCGAGAAGCTCGGCAGCAAAACCGAAATCGTCGCGCTGCGGCCTAGCTCGGAGGCAAACTGCGACAGAATCGTCAAAGCCGCGATCGACAAATTTGGCCGGCTCGACATCCTGGTCGTTGCCTCCGGGCTCAACAAAGTCTCCAAGATCGTCGACCAGAAGCCGGAAGATTTCCTCGACGTCATGGATGCCAATGTCACGCAGTCGTGGCTGATGGCGCGCGCCGCCGGCAAGCAGATGCTCAAGCAAGGTCAAGGCGGCAAGATCATTCTCACCTCCTCGGCGCGCGGGTTGCTCGGCCATCCAGCCGGCTACACGGCCTATTGCGCCTCGAAATCGGCGGTCGACGGCATCACCAAGGCGCTCGGCTGCGAATGGGGCGAGACCGGCATCACGGTGAATGCGCTGGGGCCGACCGTTTTCCGCTCGCCGCTCACCGCCTGGATGTACGAGGACACCGAGCGGGCGCAGACCGTGCGCAAGGGGTTCCTCGCGCGCGTGCCGAAGGGCCGCCTGGGCGAGCCGGAGGATCTGGCCGGACCGTTGCTGTTCCTCGCCTCCAAGGCGTCGGACTTTTACACCGGCCACATCCTTTACGCCGACGGCGGCTACACGGCGGGGTGAGTCATGGCGAAAGCGCGCATCGCGGTGATCGGCGCCGGCCTGATGGGTCACGGCATCGCCCAGGTGTTCGCGCTCGCCGGTCATGAGGTGACGATCTACGACTCGGTGATGGCGAGCCTCGACAGCGCCACGGCGCGCATCCTTACGAATTTAAAAGACCTCGGCGACGATCAGAATGCGGTCGAGCGCGTGACGCCGGCCGCCAATCTGGCCACGGCCGTGCGAGACGTCGACTATGTGGTCGAGGCGGTGCTCGAAGATTTGACGCTCAAGCAGAAGCTATTCGCCGAGATCGAAAAACACGTGCGCCCCGACACGATTCTCGCCAGCAACACCTCGGTCATTCCGATCACCAAGATCATGAAAGGCCTCAAGCGGCGCGAACGCGCGCTCGGCACCCATTGGTGGAACCCGCCGTTCCTGGTGCCGCTGGTCGAAGTGATCGAGACGCAATGGACGAGCGCGGCAGCGGTCGATTTCACCATGAAGCTGCACGCGGCCGCCGGAAAAAAACCAGCACATGTGAAAAAGGACGTCCCCGGCTTCATCGGCAATCGCTTACAGCATGCGCTCTGGCGCGAGGCGATCGCGCTGGTCGAGCAAGGTATTTGCGACGCCGAGACCGTCGATACCGTGATCAAAGCGGCATTCGGCCGCAGGCTTGCCGTGCTGGGCCCGCTGGAGAACGCCGACATGGTCGGCCTCGACTTGACGCTCGCCATCCATAAAACCGTACTGCCCGATATCGACAGCCGGCCCGGTCCATCCCCCTATCTGAAAAAACTGGTGAAGGACGGCAAGCTCGGCTTCAAATCGGGCGAAGGCTTCCGCAAGTGGAGCCCGGCGCAGCAGGCGGCCTTGCGTTCAAAGGTTTTGCAGCATCTTAAAGCGGCGCGTACGCGGGACGCCTAAAATCATGACCGGGACCATCGTCGACATTTATTGCCACATTTTCCCGGACCGCTACTTCCAGGAAATGACCAGGGTGGCGCCGAACCTCGAAAACATCGGCAAGCGGTTGCGCGGCGTCACCAAGCTGTTCGATCTCGACGCCCGCTTCAAGGAAATGGATCAGTTCGGCGACTACCGGCAGATCATCTCGCTACCAAATCCGGCAATCGAAGACATCGCCAAGCCAGACGTGGGGCTCAATCTCGCGCGCATCGCCAACGACTCGATGGCCGAACTATGCCGGAAATATCCCGAGCGCTTTCCTTCTTTCGCCGCGGCGCTGTGCATGACCGATGTCGCGGGCTCGGTTGCGGAGGCGCGCCGCGCCGTCAAGGATCTCGGCGCACGCGGCGTGCTGCTCTACACCAATGTCGCCGGCCGGCCGCTCGACGATCCGGAATTCGAGCCGATCTTCGCCGCCATGGCGGAGCTCGACGCCGTCATCTGGCTGCATCCGGTCGGCACATCGTCGATGCCGGACTATCCGTCCGAGCAGAAATCGCGTTTCGAGATGTGGTGGTGCTTCCATTGGCCGTACGAGACTTCCGTGGCCATGGTGCGGATGGTGTTCTCAGGGTTGTTCGACCGCTACCCGAAACTCAAGATCATCACCCACCATCTCGGCGGCATGATCCCCTATTATGACGGCCGCGTCGGGCCGGGACTCAAGGTGCTGGGCCAGCGCACATCGGATGAGGATTATTCGAAAATCCTGCCGTCGCTGAAACGGCCGCACATGGATTACCTGCACGACTTCTATGGCGACACCGCCATGTTCGGCGGCGGCGTGCATGCGACACGCTGCGGCCTGGAATTCTTCGGCGCCGATCACGTGGTATTCGCGACCGACACGCCGCTCGGACCGATTGCGCCCACCATCGAGACCGTGAAAAAGTTAGAGCTTGCGCCGGGCGACCAGCGCAAGCTGTTTTGTGGAAACGCCGAGAAACTGCTCAATATGAAGTTTAATTAGCGTCATGGCCGGGCATGACGGGTGGGGCAACTCAGTGCTTCTTTTTTTTGACCTCGATGGGAGCCCGTCACGCCGGGATTGAATGACGGCGGATCGCTGGCGGGAAAGCTCTCATCGGAATTGAGAGTGACTTCGTCTTCCTCGACTTCGATACGTTTGCGTTCGTCTTCCGCGTGCTGTCTGGGTTTTTCAGCCAATTTGTCCGCCATTGGGCAACTCCTTATTGGCCGCATAATCGCCTTTGCGGGCGGGCCTAACCTGCACTATCAACCGCTGGGGGCCGCCTTGGGTTCCCTTTGATCGGCCGGAGAAAGTCATGCTGCGCGCGGCGATTTGTGGAGCCGGACGTTGGGGAATCCGGCTGATCGAGTCGGTCCACGGCAAAAGCAATAAAATCGGCTTTGTGACGGCGGTCACGCGCAATCCGGCGGAAAAACGCCCGCTCGCTGAACGCTTCGGCCTCGCACTCACCGCCAGCTATAGCCAAGTGCTGGCCAACCCCAAGGTCGATGCGGTGGCGCTCTGCACGCCGCACTCGCAGCATGCGGCTGAGATCATTGCTGCGGCGAAAGCCGGCAAGCATGTATTTTGCGAAAAGCCGTTCACGCTGACGCGCGCCGACGCGGAGGCCGCCATCGCCGCCTGCAAGGCGGCCGGGGTCACGCTGCATGTCGGCTTCAACCGCCGCTACGCACCGGCCTATATCGACATGAAACGCCGCATCGATGCCGGTGAGATCGGAAAGGTGCGCCACATCGAGGGACAATTCTCCGGGCCGCCGAGCTATCAGATCGAGCCAGGAAACTGGCGCTCGAACCAGGTCGAAAGTCCCGGCGGCTCGATGACCGCACGCGGCGTCCATGTGGTCGACAGCATGCTGCACATCGCCGGGCTCATAGACACGGTATTCGCCTTCAGCACCCGCTTGCAGCTCGATATCGATGTCGACGATACCACCGCATGCCTGCTGCGATTCAAAGGCGGCGTCACCGGCACGCTCGGCACGCTGCACGCGACAGCTGCGTTCTACCGCATCCACGTATTCGGCTCGAAAGGCGCGCTGGAAATGCGCGGCGAGACCGAGCTGTTGGTGTCCGACCTTGCCAACAATGTTCAGCGCATCGCTTATGACGCCGCCGACAAGGAGCGCGCCGAACTGGAGGCTTTCGCCGATGCGGTGGCGAACGACGTTAAATTCGTGATCGCGCCCGAGGAGATCGTCAATACCGTGGCGGTGATGGAAGCGGTTGCCGCTTCATCGCGCAGCGGCAAGCCCGTGACTATAAGTCCTGCTTGATCCAGGCCGTCTGCACGTCCTCGCACCAGTTGCCGACGTTCCATTCGCCCCAGGCGCCCAGACCGCCCAGTTCGTGCGGCCCGCAATAGACCGGGACATGCACGACCGAAAGGCCGTCATGCGCCTTCGCCGTTTTCAATGCGGCGCGCAGCGCGTCGGCATTGTCACCGCCGGAGACTGCCAGCACGCCCGACACGGCGGATGCCAGCTTCACGTAATCGACCGCGACGGCGTCGTTGGTGCGGAATTCGGCGTTGTATTGCGCCAGCTGCAAGCCGGTGATCGCCGCCATGCGGCGGTTGTCGAAGATCACGATCATGCCGCGCACGCCGTGCTCGGCCGCGTCGATCAGGATCTGCGGGTTCATCATGAACGAGCCGTCGCCGCAGAAAGCGATGCCATAGCGCGGCGTGTCGGCCAACGCCGACGCCAGCAACGCGCTCGGTGCAAAGCCCATATAGGAGGCACCGGTCTCGGTGTAGGTGTCGCCTGTGCGATCGTCCTCGACGATCTGAAACCCATTGGCCTGCACGTCGCCGGCATCGAAAAATTTGGCAGCGCCCGTCGCTTTGGCGAAATCGGCGACGATCTTGATGGCCGCCGGCTGCGTCAGCACCGGCTTGTTCCAGACCTCGTCATGGATCGGCTTCGCCTCAAAGCGCTTGCGCTTGTAGGCGGCCCATTCCGCTTTCTTGGTGGCGCAGGCTTTCAGCCATTCGCTTTTGTTTTTGGCCGCGCCGGATTTCTCCAGCTTGGCCGCCAGCCGTTCGGCCACAGCGGAAATATCGCCGATCAGCGCCACCGACTTGTTATAATGCAGCGCGTCGGCCAGATCGCCATTAATGTTGATGACCGCCTGCGCTCTTTTGTAGCCGATGCCGGAACAATCGGCCTGACAGACCGCGCGCGAGCCGATCACGATCAGGAGCTCGGCCTCGGCCATCGCGAAATTGCCGCTGATCGAGCCTTTCGAGCCGCCGACATGCATGTTCTGCGCATGCCCGTCGGACAGCACACCGGTCGAGCCCGGAGACAATACGACTGCGGCGCCTGCGGCTTCCGCCAGCCGCTTCATCGCCGCATCGTGGCCACGCGTACCGCCGCCGGCCTTGATCGCGACTTTGGCACTTCCTGCGATCATCTTCGCCGCCTGCTCGATGGCCACGTCGCCGGCCGGCGCCATCTTCGACACATCCGGCCGGCTAGGCAGACCGGCGAGGTTGACGGTGAGCCGCGCGGCTTGCGTGTTGAGCGGCAGCAGCAGATAAAACGGCCCGGCGCGATAGGGATGGTTCACGCACAGCGCGCCGCGGCGCAGCGCGGCGCGCACAGCCTCAGGCGTGTGCAGCACATAGGACTGCCCCATGATCGCGGTCATGCGGCCGAAGGCGCCCTGCTCTTCCTTCGGCACCTGCTGCATGTTGTAGCCTTCGCCGAAGGTCGTCTCGTCGCCATAGATGTGATAGACGCCGACGCCGTTTGACGCCGCGGCGAGCGAACCGGCTAAGGCCTGCATGGCGCCGGGCCCTATCGATGTCACCACCGCGGACAGCTTGCCATATTGCCAGCGCAGCGCGGTGGCGGCATGCGCCATCTCCACCTCGTTGCGGCAATTAATGGTGCGGGTGGCGCCCTCCTCCTCGTAGATGCGCAGCACCTCGCCGAGATCGGTCGAGCCATGACCGAAAATGGCAAAATATTTGCGCACGCCTTGTTTGAGCAGACCCAGCACAAGCGCTTCCGACAGCGTGCATTCGATCAGTTTCGGCACGCCGCCATTGGCGAGCGCCTGCTCGACGCCGCCGGCTTTGTGAATCGCGCGGGCGCGCACGCGGGTCCCGGCGCGCTGATCGGACTTGCTGGGATCGAGCATCGCTTGACTCTTCTTCTGTACGCGGCACCGCCGCGACGCATGTCACATCGCGGCGGCGTAGATCGTCAGCCGTCAGTTGGACTTGGTCGCGGCCGCCGCCTCTTTCAGGATCGGCGCCCAGCGCGGAATATCCGACGCGACGGTTTTGCGCAGATGATCCGGCCCGCGATCAGCCTTCGGCGGCACTGTGCCACCGAGCTTGCCGAGCTTTTCCTTGGTCGAAGGCTCATCGAGCGTCTTGTCGAGCGCCGCGGCGAGCTTGGCCACGATGTCCTTCGGCGTGCCCTTGGGCGCGTAGATCGCGCTCCATATATTGAGCTGGAAGGCGGCCGCGCCGGCTTCCTTGGCGCTCGGGACATTGGGAATCGCCGCTAGACGCTCATTGCCGGCGACCACAATGCCTCTGACCTTATCGCCCTGGATGGCTGCCGCCATGACGAGGGCCTGCTCGCACAGATAGTCGATATGCCCGCCCATCAAGTCGTTCATGCCGGGGCCCATGCCACGATACGCGACCAAGGTCGGCTTGAGATCGAAAACCTGGTTGAACAACAGGCACGCCATGTGCGACGTGCCACCAACGCCGCCATGGGCCTGCTTCACATTGACGCCGTTCTTCTTCGCCCAGGCGACGAACTCCTTGAGGTTCTTTGCCGGGATATCGTTCTTGATGGATACCGCCGCCGGCGCATTGGCCGACATGCCGACAGGCTCGAAGTCCTTGGTCGAGTCGTATTTGAGGTTCGGATAAAAAGTCGGCGCCGCGATGATGGTGCCCATGCTGGCCGCGAAGACCGTATAGCCGTCCGGCTTCGATTCCGCCGCGCGCGTGGCGCCAATCGTGCCGCCGGCGCCGCCGACATTCTCGATCACGATATTCTGGCCGAGATGGCGGCTCATGCCCTCCGCCGCTATGCGGGCCACGATGTCGCTTGGCCCGCCGGGCGGGAACGGCACGATCATTGTGATGTTGTGCGCCGGGTAGCTCTGAGCGTGCACCGGCGTCAGGCCGCCAAGCGCTAAGGGCGCGAGGACGGCTGCGGCGAATAGAAATATTTTCTTCATGGTTTCCCCCCTTTGTTTTGTTGCATTATGTGCGACTGCCTTCGTCAAAAATCAGCTCCCATATTAGCTTGCTGTGCGCTCCCGGCTGGCGGCTACTCAGCCGCCTGCATGCGACGACCGCGCAGCGCCTGCGTCTGTTCACGACGTTCCGATGCATCGAGGCCCACCGCGCTCACGGCAGCCAGCGCCCAGGCATCACGCATGACGCGTTTGGCATTGGCCAGAATGAGGGCAGAGGTTTCGCCGGCCAGAACCGGCCGCACCTCGGCGCTCACGATCGGGCGTTCGCCCTTGTCGAAGAAGCCGTTATCTATCAGCACGTGGAAGAAGTCGACGACCTCTTGCGTGTCGATTTCACCGCCCGGAATGCCGAAACGCGGCTGGATGTCGCCGTAGGCCGGGTGCTTGCGGTCGCGGCAGACGCAATTCCCGAGATGGACCGACTCTAGATAGTCCTTGATCAGCGGGATCGCCTCCTCGGCTTTCTCGTCGAGCAACGGGAAATGGCTGAGATCGGCGAGCAGACCGAAGTTCGGGTAGTCCGGCCGCACCACCTTGGCGATGTCGAGCGCATCGGAGAAGTGGCCGATGAGATTCATCTTGTCGATGTCGCGGTCGAAGATCTTAAGCGTGAACTTCATCCCGCCTTCTTCCTTGCCGTATTCGAGAATCTGGTGGAGCGAATCGACCAGAACCTTTTTGGCTTCCTCGCGCTTGGTGTCACCGGGATCCTTGCCGGCGATGATGCGCACCACTTCGGCGCCCAGATCGTAGGCCTCGTCGATGCAGTTCTTCACCGCATTGATGGCATTGCCGCGATCCTTGGCGTCGAACGAATTCAGGTTAAGTTTATTGCCGAGAATGCGCGGCTGCGTGGCATAGGCAACGGACAAGTGGCTCTGATCGAGCAGATGGCGGCAGGTGTTGCGCTCCCGATAATCCTTCATCCAGCCGACCTCGACCGCGGTCCAGAAGTCGTCGGCACAGATCTTTTCCAGCGTTTCGGCGAGCGGCCCCTCTCCGGTTTCGAGCCCGGGAAAGGCTTTGAAGTGCACGACGCCTACGCGCATTTTTTGATACATATTGTCGATCATGATGTCCTCCTGCCGCACTTTAGTAAGTTAGCGTCGGTTCATTTCGGCTTTTCGTCAGATTTCTTCGACTCGGCCATGGCCTGCTTCAAGATCGGGTCCCAGCGCGCAATATCCGTCTTGAGCGTCTTGCCGAGATAGTCCGGCCCACGATCGGCTTTGGGCGGCACGGTGCCGCCCAGATCGGCCAGCCGCTTGACCACCGCCGGGTCATCGAGCGCCTTGCTCAAGGCCCCGCTGAGCTTGGCCACGATCGGCTTCGGCGTTCCCTTCGGCGCGAAGATCGCGCTCCAGATGCTGAGCTGGTATTTTGGCAAGCCGGCTTCCTTGGCGGACGGAACGTCCGGCAAGGCCGCCGAACGCGCATTACCCGACACGGCGAAAGCCTTGATCGTGCCGCCCTTCACCGACGGTGCGACACTGACCACCTGCTCGCAGAAGTAATCGACATGGCCGCCAACCAGGTCGTTGAGCGCCGGGCCGGTGCCGCGATAAGGCACGGAATTGGGTTTAAGTCCGGCCTCCGCGGCAAACAGCAGGCAAGCCATATGCGAGGCTGCCCCGATGCCGCCGTGGGCCTGCTTGACGTTCGCGCCGTTCTTTTTGACGTAGGCGATAAATTCCTTGAGGTCCTTGGCCGGGAAATCCTTTTTCGCCACGACGGCGACCTGCGCGTTCGCAGTCATCCCGATCGGCTCGAAGTCCATGGTCGAGTCGTACTTCATATTGGGAAACAATGCCGGCGCCGCAACATGCGAGCCCATGCCGGCTCCCAACAGCGTGTAGCCGTCTGGCGCCGCGGCCGCGGCCCGCCCTGTGCCCGTCGTACCGCCGGCGCCGCCGACATTCTCAATCACAACGGTTTGACCCAGATGCTTGCCCATGCCATCCGCCATGATGCGCGCGACCACGTCGCTCGGACCGCCGGCCGGGAACGGCACGACCATCGTGATCGACCGCGCCGGATAGTCTTGCGCGCTGGCCGGCATTGCGCCGATTGCGAGCACCGGCGCGACGAGCGCCACCGCGCATGAAATTGTCTTCCGCATGTTTGTCCTCTAGTTAGTATTCTTGTTTTGTGTGCGCATTTTCAAACCAGCAGGCTGCTCCCCAACAGTCCATTCCTTGTGACGGACGCAAACAAATCGTCGTCGTGAGTCACCAGCATAGTCACGTTACGCTCATTGCGAAGCAAATTATTGAGCCAGCGCAGCTGGCCCATCACCGCCGGCACGTCTTCCTTGACCCAGGGCGCAGCCTTGCCCTTGATCTGGCGGATATTTTCTAGCACCCAGCCGACATCGACGCTGTGCAGGATTTCGCAGCCCGACTGCAAAGCAATGTAGACCATCTGGTGGTCGGCGCTGTGGCCATGCGCCTTGATCAGCGCCATGCCCGGCGCTACCGGATAGTATTGCTTGTAACCGACGACCGTCAGCCGGTTCACCTGCTCCGCCGTCATGGCGAGATGCGGACGGTGCGGCGTGGTCAACAGGCATTTCGCGGTCTCGGCGCTAACAATGGTCTTGGCCGCAAGTTCGTTGAAGTTCGCCGCACGCGTCACACCGACGACGTGATCGGCATGGAAGTGCGTCAGCACGATCATGCGTGCGGCATTGAGCGCCTGTTGCAGCTTGGCAAAGGCCTCGGGGAAATAGGGCTCCCGCTTATCAGGCGTAGAAAACGAATCGTGCGTTTCCTGGTCGAGCCCCGAGTCGATCATCACCGTGCAGTCGGGATAGACCACCTGAAACGCCGTGCGCGGCATTGTGATGGCTGAATCGTCGCCGCCCTCGATGACGAATTTGTTGGGGCGGATGCTGGCGGCAACGCGGATGCCGTTAACCGCCAGTGGGAGCGGACCCGGCAGCAGGGCGGCGAGACGGCGGATATGCGAAAGCTCCGCGTCGAACGGCACCTCCCGCACTTGCGTCTCCACGACCGCAACCGAACTCATACGCAATCCTCGTTTATTCGGCGGCTTGCGCCGCCATATACGCCTCGCGATGTGATTTTTCGCGGATCGCCATCAGCACTTTCTCCGGCGTCGCCGGCAAATGCAGGATGCGCACGCCGACCGCGTCATAGATTGCATTCATGACCGCCGGAATGGTCGGCACCATGGCCGGCTCGCCAATTCCCTTCACACCAAGGGGTCCAATCGGATCGGGATCCTCGATGATGATCGAATTTACCCGCGGCACGTCGAGCGACGTCGGCAGAATGTATTTGGCGAAGCCCGAGGTGCTGGTATGGCCGCCGTCGAGCTTGAAATCCTCCATCAGGCCCTGCCCGAGTGCCTGCACGATGCCGCCCTCGATCTGGCCTTCCACGCCCTGCGGATTGACCGCGCGGCCGACATCGTGGGCGGCCCAGATGCCGAGCACCTGCACCTCGCCGGTCACCGTATCGACCTCGACTTCGGCGACCTGGCAGCCGAATACATAGGCCTGCCAGGGCCGGCCCGAGCCGTCGACCGGATCGAGCCCGGTGGTGTCGGTGCCAAAGGTGGCGGAACCGACCGGTACCACGCCGCGGTTCTTCGCGGTCGACACGGCTTCGCCCATGGTGATGCGGTGGTTGGTATTCTCGGCCCAGATCTCGCCATTGCCGGTGCGGATCAGATCGACGTCCACGTCCCATACCTCGGCTATGACTTCGACCAGCCGCTTGCGCGCCTCGCGCGAGGCCAGCGCGACCACATTGCCGATCATATAGGTCTGCCGGCTGGCGCCGGCATGTGAAGCTTCCGGCGCACGCGCGGTGTCGTTATCGCCGATGACCACGTGCTCCGGCTTGACGCCCATCTCGTGCGCGGCGATCTGCGCCAGCACCGTCAGGATGCCCTCGCCGATCTCGGTGACGCCGGTGACGATCTTGGCGCTGCCGCCGTCATCGATCTCGGCCCAGGCGGCGGCGCGGTCGACCGTCGCAGTGCGCGCGATGCCGTACCAGCAGGCCGCCATTCCTCGTCCGCGCTTGCGGGCCATGCGCCTACTCCGCCGCTTCCTGCGTGCCGGGCGCAGCGAAACGCGCACCCAAGGCACAGGCCGGGCGGCTATCGCCGCGATTGAGATCGCTGCGGGTTGCCCCGCGCGACGTTGGGCTGCCGGCTTCCCAGCCCGAGGCCTTTTCCGCGGCATCGAGCGCGCGCATCAGGCTCACCGAGCCGAGCTTGGCTTTGGTATGTGTGGTCGCACCGTCACGCATCGCGTTAATGCGGCGAATTTCGAACGGATCGAGGCCAAGACGTTCCGCGCAGATATCGAGATGGGATTCGGTCGCGAATGCGGTCTGCAGCGCGCCGAACGAGCGGAACGCGCCGGAGGGCGTGTTATTGGTGTAGATGCCGTAGGTATCGACCTTGACGTTGGGAATAACGTAAGGCCCGGCCGCCAGGATCGCCGCCTTGCGCATCACGCCTTCCGTCGACATGCCATAAGCGCCGCCGTCGCAAATCATTTTCATTTCCAGCGCACGGATACGGCCGTCGCGCATCAGACCCATGCGCAATAACGTGCGCGAGGGATGGCGTTTGGCGGTCGAGATGATCGATTCCTCGCGGGTGAAGACCAAACGCACCGGGCGCTGCGTTTTCATTGCGAGCAGCGCCAGCATGCCCTGATAGATCATGTCCTCTTTGCCGCCGAAGCCGCCGCCAACCGGGCTCATGATGAATCGAACCTTGCTGATCGGCTTGGCGATGATGCGCGCCAGCATGTGGCGGTGATGCGTGATGTTCTGGTCGGGCGAGACGATAACGACGACGCCGTCGTGATCGACATAAGCAAGGCCGGCTTCCGGCTCGAGATAAGCGTGCTCGATGGCCTGTGTTGAATAGGTCTCCTCGACCACCAGGTCGGATTGCGCGAAGCCCTTCTCCACGTCGCCGACCCGGATCGGGATATGTTTGGTGACGTTGTCGGGCGCGTAATCATGCACCACCGGGCTGCCTACGCGCATCGCCTCGTCCGGATCGAACACCGGGGCAAGCTGTTCGTAGACGACCTTGATCGCGGCGAGCGCGCGCTTGGCCGTCAGCACATCTTCGGCCGCGACCGCCGCCACGGCTTCGCCGACATAGCGCACCTTGCCGCGCGCCATGATCGGCTGGTCGTTGACGAACACGCCGAAACCGTCCTCGCCAGGCACATCCGCGCTGGTGATGACGCCTTCCACCCCCTCCATCGCAAGCGCCGCGGAGGTATCGATCGAAACGAGGCGGGCATGGGCATGCGGCGAGCGCAACACCTGGACGTGCAACATGCCCGGCATGGTCATGTCGCCGGCATATTTGAGCCGGCCGGACACTTTACTCGGCGCATCGATGCGCCGCACGTTCTTGCCGATGACGTCGCCCTCGCCGGTGTCGGTTTCAAGCAGCGCGCTCGCCGGCAGGCGGCCGTTCTGCACATCGCGCGCCAGCTCCACCGCGTCGAAAATCTTCTGATAGCCGGTGCAGCGGCAGATATTGCCGCCAAGCCGCTCCTTGATTTCCTCGCGGTCGGCAAAGGGATTGATCCGCAGCGCTGCGGTCGCCGCCATCACCATGCCGGGGATGCAATAGCCGCACTGGCTGGCGCCGGCCTTGTGGAAGGCCTTTTGCAGCACGCTCAATTCCCCAGTTTTGGCGAGCGATTCGATGGTGTCGATCTGCGCGCCTTGCGCCTTGGCCACCGGCAGCAGGCACGACTTCATCAGCACGCCGTCGACGAATACCGAGCAGGTGCCGCATTCACCGGCGCCGCAGCCTTCCTTGTTGCCGGTCAGATTGAGATCGTCGCGAATGAAATCGAGCAACCGCTGATGCGGCTTGGCTGAGCGGAAAATCTTGCGGCCGTTGATTGTCGCTTCGAGATGGATGTCAGCCATAGGCCACCTCCAACTCGCCTGAGAGCGCTTGCCTGTCGGCGCCGGCGCGGCGCACAGCATTCAGCAAACCGCGCAGCATGAAGCCACGCACGACCTCACGGCGGTATTCCTGCCGCGTGCGCGAGGCGACCAGCGACACCGGCATGTCGGCGGCCGCTTCGAGCCGCTCCGCACTGAGTGGTCCGCTGCACAGAAATTTCTCAACCTCGGTCAGCCGCACAGGCTTTGGCCCAATGCCGGCAATGGCCAGCCGGACATCCTCGAACTGGCGGCCTTGCGAGTCGAGCTTGACCAGGACCGCCAGGCACACCAGCGAGATCACCAGCGAGCGGCGGTGGCCGACTTTTTCGAAGCTTCCGCCGTAACCAGGAAGAGCGTCGCAATCGACCGCGACCAGCAACTCGCCCTCGGCCAGTTGCGTGCGGCCAGGACCGGTGATGAATGCGTCGAGCTTCATGCGGCGGCGCACGACTTTGCCGCCGGTGTTCTTGGCCAGTTCCACCTCGGCCTCATGCGCGATCAGGCAGGGCGTGGCGTCGGCAGCAGGCGAGGCGTTGACGATATTGCCGCCAATGGTGGCCAGGGCGCGGATCTGATCGTCGGCAAACCAGACGGCGCAGCGCGGCATGCTGGGTAGCGCGCGCGCGAGTGCCGCATCGTCGAGAAACCGCTGGATCGGCGTCGCGGCGCCGAGCCGCACACGGCTTTCGTCGACGCGCAACTCGCGCAACTCCGGAATTCGCGAGACATCGATCAACATCGGGATCTCGACGTCACCGGCACGCCCCTCGCGCGCCCAGGGCAGCGTATCGGTGCAGCCCGCGACGATACGGTAGCGGCCGCGATTTTGCTCCATCGCGGCAAAGGCCTCAGCCAGCGTGCCGGGCGTCAGGTATTCGTCGCAGATGAGCATCGGCTCTCTCTGTACACCTGCTTAAGCGGGATCACCGGGTCACGGCGCTCCGCGCCGGCCCGGCGATGACAATCGATTACTCCGCCGCCACTTTGTGGGCGGCGTCCATTTTCGCTTTCACCACCACTTTGATGGCGTCATCGACGCGATCCTTGGCATAACGGATCGCGGTCGGGAGATCGTCGAGCGCGAATGTGTGTGTGTGGATCAAGGTGGCGTCGAAACGCTTCTGCTGCATGAAGCCCTCGGCGCGATGGGTCGCGCTCTTGCCCTCGCCGCGGATGCCATAGAGATAGATGTTGTTGCGCACGATATGCGCCACATCGACCGGCACTTCTTCGTGCGCGAAAGCCGCGAGGCAGACCCTGCCGCCGCGATTGACCATGCGCACCGCGTCATTGACGGCGCTGGTCGCGGCCGAACATTCGACCACATAGTCAACGCCCTTGCCGCCGTTGAGCTTCTTCACCGCCGCCACGACGTCCGGTTCCTTGCGGATGTTGACGACCGCGTCGGCGCCGAGCCGCTTGCCGATCTCGAGGCGGTTGTCGCGCGTGCCGGTGAGGATCACGGGCTGGGCGCCGAGCGCCTTGGCGACAGCGACCGCCATCAGGCCGATAGGCCCCGGGCCGGTGACCACGACGCTTTCGCCGGCCACAAGGCCGCCGAGTTCGGTCAATGCATACATCGCCGTGCCAGCTGTGACAACGAGCGTGCCTTCCTCGTCCGACATTTCGTCCGGGATCGCAACCAGCGTGTTGATGTGGTTGACCTGATACTCGCAGAAGCCGCCATCGGTGGTGAAACCGTTGGCACGATGGCCCTTGTCCACATCGCCATAGTTGAGACCGTAGTTGTGGCAAGAGGTGTACATACCCTCGCGGCAGCGTTTGCACTGGCCGCAGCCGGCGTGGATTTCGACCGCCACGCGCGTGCCGATCTTGTATTCGTCAACGCCCGCGCCGAGCGCCACCACGGTTCCCATATATTCGTGTCCCGGTGTGAAATTTTTATTGTGCGGCATACCGCCTTGGATCATCGCGGGCGGGCCGTTATAGATGATTTCCAGATCAGTCGCGCAGATCGCCACCGCATCGATGCGCACCAGCACTTCCGCTTTTTTCGGCACCGGCACCGGCTTGTTTGTAATGCTGAGCTGACCCGGATCGCCGAGCACCCAGGCCTTCATGCTGTCGGGAATCGGAAATTCGTTGTGATTGGTCTTAACGCCGGTCGGTGCGTACATAGTTCCTCCAGAGTGACCGCGGGTTTAACACCGCCGATCGGTTAATTGGCGATAGCCTGCGGCCGGTCGCTATTGGGTTGCGAGTTGGGTTCGCCAAACTCGGCGGACAGCGCACGCGTGGCAGCGCTGATTTCATCGCGCATGAGCTCAATGTGCTCTTCGGTAGCGCGCATGGAGGGCGTCGAGACGCTGATCGCCCCGATCACGGTGCCGGCCTGATCGCGGATGGCCGCGCCGACGCAAATCACACCCGGCAGAAATTCTTCACGGTCGATGGCATAGCCATTGCGGCGTACCACGCGCAGCGCTTCCACGAAGGCAGGGAAATCGGTGATGGTGTTGTCGGTAAAGCGCTTCATTCCGTCGGCGAGTATGCGGCGGATTTCGTCTTCTGGCAGCCAAGCCAGAATCGCTTTACCAACCGATGTGGCGTGCGGTGCCTCGACCTTGCCAATCTTACCGGTATCGACGCGTACGGCGTGGCGCGCTTCACACACCGCCAGCGTGACGACGGCATCGCCCTGCAAGGCCGCGAGATGCACGGTTTCGCCGGTGGCCCGGTTGACGTTCTCCAGGTAAGGCTGCGCGCGGCGGGGCAGATCGACCTGCAGACAGGCATGCCCGAGATAGAGGATGCGCGCGCCCAGCGCATAGAGACGGCGCCCCGGCACCTTGGCGGCAAAGCCGCGCTTAATCAGCGTCGCCAGCAAATGGTGGCAGGTCGAAATATTGAGGCCAGTGCGGGTGGCAAGCTCGGTCAGCGTCGCCTCCCCGCCGACCTCGGCGATGGTTTCCAGCAGGAACAGCGCACGGTCGACCGATTGAATGCTGTGGCGGTCGGCTTTAGCGCCTGTGCGCTGAGGACGAGCCTTAACGCCTGGCCCGGGCAGAATGGTTGCGTCCATTGGTTTGTTTCTCCCTGGGCGCAAAGAAATGCGGCCATAAGCACTGAGTCAAGGCTATTTTCAGCATCTCGAACAAAGTTTTCCAGTTGTGAAAATTATTTAAAAAACCCGCCGGGTGGCGGGCTATTGCTGCGGACTACGTTATGGGCCGCTAAGCCAGCCCCAGCTCAATTTCCAAGGCCCCGCATAGCATTTGACCCAGGGTTATGTGCATTTCCTGGATGCGGGCGGTGGTATCGGATGGCACCAGCAGCAAGTGATCGGCTAGTCCGGTCAGCTCGCCGCCGCCCTTGCCGCCCAGGGCCGCGGTAACCATCCGCATGGATTTGGCCTGCCTCAGCGCGGCTATCACGTTCGGGCTCTTGCCCGAAGTCGAGATCGCGATGGCGACATCGCCGGGCCGTCCCAGAGCCTCGATCTGACGGGCGAAAATCCGCTCAAAGCCGAGGTCGTTTCCGGCGGCGGTGAGCGCGGAGGTATCGGTCGTAAGCGCGATCGCGGCGATCGCCGCACGGTTCTGTTTGTAGCGGATGGTCAATTCGGTCGCGAGATGCTGGGCATCGCCCGCGCTCCCGCCATTACCAAAGAACATGAGCTTGCCGCCGGTACGGATCGATGTCACGCAAGCGCCGACCAAACCAGCGAAAGCGCCGGACAATGCCGCCTCAGTACGCCGGGCAACATCGTGATGTTCGGCAAATTCCGCCTTGAAAAATGCTGTTAAGTCCACGTTTGGTTCCTTCAAGCAGTTTCGCCGCGAAATTCCGGCACGGCGTCACGCAGCACATTATAGATGATTGCACGCTCGTTGCGCGCCAAACCTTGCTCCAGCGTCGCCACCCAGCCCCGTATCGACTCGAGCGACGGCCGCACCGGCTTGGCGGCGACAATACCGGGAATACCGATTTCGCTGGTCGTTTCTTCGTTCGCAAACAAGATTTCGTGCAGCCGCTCGCCCGGGCGAATGCCAGTAAAGACAATTTTGATGTCGCGGCCAGGCACAAGTCCACTGAGCCGGATGATGCGCTCGGCGAGATCGACGATCTTCACCGGCTGGCCCATGTTGAGCACGTAGACGGACACATCGCTCCGCTCCGGCGCCAGCGCATGGCTCGCGGCGGTGACGACCAGGTCGCAGGCCTCGCGGATGGTCATGAAATATCGAACCATGTCCGGATGGGTCACGGTGACCGGACCGCCTGCCTCGATCTGCGCTTTGAATTTCGGCACCACCGAGCCGTTCGACGCCAGCACGTTTCCGAACCGCACCGAAATCAGACGCATCGCGCGCTTCCCATTGCCGTCGCGGCGGCCGAATTCTTCATCAAGCGCTTCACAATACATTTCCGCCAGCCGCTTGGTGGCGCCCAGCACGGAGACCGGTTCTATCGCCTTGTCGGTCGAGATCATGACCATTGCGGCGCAGCCTGCCGCCGCCGCGGCATCGGCAACATTGATCGAGCCGAAGACGTTGGTCTTGATGCCCTCGTCCCAGTCCTGTTCGAGCAACGGCACATGTTTGAGCGCGGCGGCGTGAAAGACGATGTCGGGCTTGAATTGACCGATCAGATTCGTAATCCGCTGGCGGTCGCGGATATCGGCAAGCCGGCCGGATATTTCCGCCGCGCTTTGATTGCCTTTAAGCGATTCCAATATGGCGTGCAGCGCCGGCTCGGAATTCTCGATCACCAGCAGCCGGGCGGCGCCGAAGGCGACAATGCGGTTGCAGATTTCCGAGCCAATCGAGCCGCCGCCGCCGGTCACGACAACCGATTTTTCGCTCACGAATTTCTCAAGCCGGCGATAATCAATTCCAACGCTTGGCCGCAGCAGCAGATCCTCGACCGCGACCGGCGCAAGCTGCACCGCCGGCCCGCCGTCATCGAGCGACGGCATTTGACTAAGGCTCAGGCCAAGTCTACGGGCGCGGATCAGAATCGACTCAGGCCGCGCCTCCGGCGATAGCGCCGAAGGCGCCAGCACAAGACGCGTCACGCGATTGCCGCGGCTCGCGAGATCGGCGACGACCCGTTCAAGATCATCAACATCGCCCAGGACCGGAATACCACGGATCGATTGTCCGCGATCCGTCACCGACGGCGAGAGGATGCCGACCGGCCAGATATTTTTTACCACACCGCTTTCGACCGAACGCAACAAAACTTCTGCGTCGGCTGCGCGGCCGAGGACCAGCGTCGGCGTTGCGTCGGCGATTTTGACGCGCTGGAGAATTTGCGCATAATGGAAATAACGATAGGCGACTCGGAAGCCTCCTAAGAAAAACATCTGTAGAAACCAGTATAGCAGAATCGTTATCTTGCCGAAGAAAAATGTGCCGTAGAGATTCGGCGACAGCAGCACATAGTCGAGAGCGAGAAGTAACACTGCCAGGAAAGTGGAAGTGCGGAAGATGTCATAGAGGTCCGGAACCGACGTGAACCGCCACTTGTTACGGTGCAAGCCGAAGGTGAAATATACCACCGCGGCATAGATCAGAAAAAATGGCAGGAAAAGCTTAAGACCGCCCAGTCGCTCGTACAAACCTTTGTCCTCGAACCGCATATAAAATGTGAGGACGATCGCCGCGACGGTGGCGAGTAGATCATGTAATACGATCAGGATTTGGCGCAGCGACAGTTTCGGCAACCGTATCATTTCGCGGCCTTCCAAGCTGAACGCTGCTTTACGCTAGTTGCCGGCAGGCGCAGAAACGTGGTCGCGAAGGCGTATAAATACCAACGCAGATAGGCCGGCACCCAATTCAACACCTGAAACCGGCTGGTACCTTGCTTGCGCTCGATCCACTTGGCCGGCACGTCGGCGATGGGCCAGCCGAGACGGTGGCACTTTACCAGCATTTCCAGGCTGTAGCAGAAACCGATGTCGGATTCGATCTCGATGCTATCGATGACGCGCCGCGAAAACAGCCGAAATCCGTTGGTTGCATCCCGGGTCGGCAGGCGGGCCACATAATAGAGTGTAAACGCCGCGGTGCGGACCAGCGTAGCCTTCAGCCAACGGCAGCCCACCATGCTGCCGCCGGGAATAAAACGGCTGGCACATACAATGTCGGCGCCCTGTTCGGCCTTGGCGACCATCGCATCGATCATGCCGGCGTTGAAGTCGTCATCGGCGGGAAACACCAGCACAAAAGGCGCGTGGCTTGCTGCAAATCCACTCATCACCGCGCCTTGCGCGCCGCGCGAACTATTAAGGACAAATTCGATTGAAAGACCTTCGACACGCTCGGGATGCGCCTTGATGGCGGAAAGCGTGTCGTCGTCGGGCCGGTCGTAGCAGATCAGAATTCGCGACGGCGTTCGAACGAGCCGGCGAAGCTCCGCAAGCGTCGCGAGAATAATGTTCCCTTCATTATAGACCGGGATGACGATATCGAGCCACGGCGTCATGGCGTTTTGTTGACGCATGATTTCGTCTGAAAACCGGTCCCCACTTTTCGGGATCATGCGCTAGGTCACGACATTCGCGTTCTTGAGAAAGCCCCAGACATCCACCACCGGCTTGCCCTTGAGATCGGCACCGGCATAGGCGGAATGCGGCGTGCACAAAATCAATATGTCGCTGCGATCGATCACCTGATCGAGCGGCAGAAGGGCCGGATCGGTCGTCACGAACGGATCGGTGGTGAGGACTTCGCGGGCGGACATTTGTAATGTGCGTTTGAGCTTGTAGCTTAAGGACGCACGTGTGTCGTCGATTTCGGCTTTAAATGCCATCCCCAAAAGTCCAATGGTCATGCCCGAAATATCATAGGCACGCCGCAGGTCCTCAACCAGATGCAGCACCAGCCCCTCATTCACCTGCATCGCGGCGTGGCCGAGTCCAAATTGATTTCGCGCATAAGCGGCGAGCTGCATCGTATCCTTGAACAGGCATGGCCCGGCGGAGAACCCCGGCCGCGGCAGCGTTTTCAAGCGTGGATAGTTATGCTTCATCGCTTGCATGATCGCTTGGTAGTCCGCCCCGGCGGATTTCGCGATCATGTAGAATTGGTTGGTTGCGGCGAATTCGATATAGCGATAGGCGTTGCTGAAGAGTTTGGCAAATTCGGCCTCAAGCGGTTTAATCACCACAACTTCCGGCGCGATCTTGCTGAACAGCGCCACCGCCTCTTCCTCGGCTTCCTTTGAAATGCCGCTGACAATCTGTGGCATTTCGTGCAGTTCCTTGATTCCATGGCCTTGCACGACGCGCTCCGGGCAGAACGCAACTTTGAGTTTGCGGCCTAACCGCTTGAGATATGAATCAAGCCAGGCGGTCGTGCCGGGATAAACAGTCGAACGCAGAACCAGCAATTGGCCATCGGATAAATGCGGCAGTAAATCGTCGATACAATCCTGTACGGCCTTCTGCACCGGGTTGAGAAATTCATCGACCGGAGTACCGATGGTAACAATGACCGGACCGTTGCGGCCGATTGCGCTCGGTGACGACGTGAAGATCAGGCGATTGTCCGCCAAAGCCTTGGCCAGCAGCGGCGCCGCGCCATGCTCGATGAACGGCAGTTTGCCGGATCGCAATGTCGCGAGCGTTGCCTCGTTGCGGTCATTGATATTGACCGTCATCCCCGCTTTGGCGAAGGCGAGCACGAGCGGAATCCCGACATGGCCGGCGCCGCCGACCACGGTAATATCGGCCTGGGGCTTTCCGCTTTGAGGCGCTGGGACGGTTTTGGTGGATGGATAGTTCAATTTTGGCCTTTCCCGCTGACAGGGAGTTGAGAATTGCGCAAACGCAGCGGGAGCCTCGCCGCTACGCCGATTGAAAGATTGGCCTGGAGGCCACGGGCATAACTAGCAAATTCCCTGCAAAAAGGAACAGGGAATTGGCCGCGCTTGGTTTCTTGACCAAATATGCTGGTTTTTTCGGGCTGAACGTCACGCTGAGGCTCCGCCCGTTAGCCAAAAAAGAAAGACCGGCTTGAAGGCCGGCCCCCTTGTCACGCGTCCGCCGCTCTATTCCCTGGTCAGGATTTTCCGTGCGCTGTCCTCCGCAAGCAATTTCTCAAAATAGGAGATCGTGCGGACGAGCCCCTCCTTGAGCTGCGTGCGTGGCTCCCACGACAGCTTTTCCTTTGCGAGCGAGATATCCGGCTGACGCTGGCGCGGGTCATTCTCCGGCAGCGGCTGGCGAACAATTTTTGAGCGCGCGCCGATCATCTCGACGATCATGCTTGCGAGCTGAAGAATCGTGAACTCGTGCGGATTACCGATGTTAATCGGACCGGTCACCTGGTCGCCGGTCGCCATCAAACGCATCAAACCGTCGATCAAGTCATCCACGTAACAGAACGATCGCGTCTGCGAGCCATCGCCGTAAATCGTGATGTCCTGGCCGAGCAAGGCCTGAACAATGAAATTCGATACAACGCGCCCATCGTTGGGGTGCATGCGCGGACCATAGGTGTTGAAGATACGCGCCACCTTGATGCGCAATTTGTGCTGACGCCAATAGTCGAAAAACAATGTCTCGGCGCAGCGCTTTCCTTCATCGTAGCAGGAGCGCGGCCCGATCGGATTGACGTTCCCCCAATAAGCCTCGGTCTGCGGATGTACGTTCGGGTCGCCATAGACTTCCGATGTCGATGCCTGCAGAATTTTTGCCTTCACACGCTTGGCAAGGCCAAGCATGTTGATGGCGCCGTGCACACTGGTCTTGGTCGTCTGAACGGGATCGTGTTGGTAGTAAACCGGTTGACCTGACCTGGCTTTTTTGAACCAAGCGTTGTGAGAGAATAGCTTGGAAAGGAGCTTGGTCATGCCAAAGAAGAGGTTTAGTGCAGAGCAGATTGTGACGTTGCTTCGTCAGATTGAAGTGTCGATGGCGCAGGGC
>SHVM01000106.1 GCA_009694265.1 Pseudolabrys sp. | reverse complement strand
CAACCGCGGCAACCACCCGCTCGCGAAGATCGACAGAAAATGGCTTTCCCATCCATGCTGGCCTCCGATCCAGTCAGCATGTTGAATCAGAGCGCAGGCGGTTTAGGAAGCAAAATCCGATTCGGCCTTAAATCATCCCGCTCTAGCGGCAAAGTTGGCGCCTTACCGGCAGCTTTATGGCCTCCCGCCGGTCGCTTCCGGGCAGGGCTGCAAGCGTCGGGAGTAACCGGAAACCCGCGTCGTAACTCATTGAATAGACTAAAGTTCAGCCCTAAAAAACTTCGCCCGTAAACAAAATTAGCTGCTATATTGCCGCTATGAGTAGACCGTCCGTAAAAACCGCCAAGCGTTCCACCAAAACCTCCGCGCGAACCGTCAAAAAGGGCGCCAAGGGGGCCAAGAATGCACGCGCCGGGGGCAAGAAGGCAGCTAAATCGGCGCGCAGCCCGGTCAGCAAGACTTCGCATTCAACGTCCACGCGTTCGACGCATGCGGCCTCCATCGCCGCGTCCCGGTCCGCGTCAAAGTCGGCGTCGAAGATGATCCGCACCTCGAGCCCGCCGATGCAGCCGATGGCTGCGAACGAGATCGCGTTCAAGAGCCACCGGTACCAGGTCGGCGAGATGGTCTATTACACCTCGCCGACATTCGGCCGCGCCGCCGCCACCGGCAGTTATACGGTGGTCAAGCTGCTGCCGTCGGAAAGCGACGACTACCAGTACCGGATCAAGAGTTCCGGCGAGGCCTTCGAGCGCGTCGCCAAGGAAAGCCAGCTCGAAAAGATGTAAGCCCGTCCTCGGGCTGGCCGCTGCGATTTCGTCTCCGCCATCGAGTATACTGCGCTGGATAGTGGCGCCCGCGGCGTCGCAGGGGAGGAGTGCATGCCGATCTACATCACGCAGGGCCGTTACACCCGGGACGCCATCAAGGGCATGATCGTCAAGCCGGAGGATCGCGCCGATCAGGTCTCGCGCCTGCTCTCGAAGGCCGGCGGCAAGCTCATCGGCTACTATCTCACCTTCGGCGAATACGATTTTATCACCATCGCCGAGGCGCCAAGCGACACTCAGATGGCGGCGGTGCTGCTGGCGGCCGGCAGCGGTGGCGGTGTCACCGATCTGAAAACCACCGTCGCCATGACATCGGTCGAGGCCAAGGGCGCCTTTGCCGCGGCCAGCGATCTGGCGCCGGGGTTCAAGTCGGCCGGCGGGGTCAAGGAATAAACAATAGCGTAAAGCGTTATCATCAGCCTGAACAAAAAACTGTGGGAGGATTCATGCTCAAATTCTTGCGTTGCATCGCGCTGCTGTTGCCGGTGCTGCTGGCCAACCTGGTTACTTTGCCGGCGTCGGCGCAGACCTATCCGAACCGCACCGTCAAATTGATCGTGCCATTCGGCGCCGGTGGACCGGCCGACGTCTATGCCCGTGTGCTCGCCCAGCATCTGTCGGAGGAAACCAAGCAGTCCTTCGTGGTCGAGGATCGCCCGGGCGCAGGTTCCATCATCGGCACCGACGCGGTCGCAAAATCCACGCCCGACGGCTACACGCTGCTGGTGATGTCGAATACCCACACCACCAACGAGTCGCTGCTGCCCAATAAACCGTTTCAGCTGATGCGCGATTTCGTGCCGGTGGCGACCATCAATTATTCCGACTTGCTGATGGTGGTGCACCCGAAGGTCGAGGCCAAGACGGTGAAGGAATTCATCGACCTCGCCAAGAAAGACGCCGGCAAACTCAATTATGCCTCGTCCGGTCCCGGCACGCCCTATCACATGGCGGGCGAACTGTTCAAAGCCATGAGCAAAACCGACATCGTGCATGTTCCGCACAAGGCCTCGGGCGACGCGCGCAACAGTACGCTGGCCGGTACCGTGCAGATGATGTTCGACGCCGTCACCGTCATGTCCGAGCTTGCCAAGGGCGGGCAGGTGCGTGCGCTCGCCACCACCGGCTTGAAGCGCAATCCGCTCACGCCGGATTTGCCTACCGTCGCCGAGACCGTTCCCGGCTATGAGGCGACGATCTGGATCGGCGTGATGGCGCCGAAAGGCACGCCCAAGGAGGTCGTCACGTTCCTCAACGGCTCGATCAACAAGGTGATCAACCTTCCGGCCGTGAAGGAAGCCTGGCTCAAGCAGGGCGCCATTCCGCTGGTGAAGTCGCCGGCGGAATTCGACGCCTATCTGCGCAAGGACATCGAGAAATGGGCCGAGGCAGTGAAGGTTTCGGGCGTCAAGGTCCAATAAACGGAGTCCAATGGCGAATATCGATGGGGCGCTGAAAGGACTGCTCAAGCTGACGATTGCCGCCGCCGTCATCGGTGCCGGCGCGCTTGTCGTGCTGACCGTTCTCGACCATCTGACGCTCGACCGGCGCGCGGCGGAGCGCCGTGCGCTGCTGCAACGCAATGCCGAACTGAATATCGGCGCTATCGCGCCCGGCTCGGCGCTGGCCTGTCTCGACGGCGTCGCCGGCGAGGCGGTCGAGAATGCCTGCGAGAGGCGGGTCTTTAACGATCCGCACAGCGCTGCCGCCGCCGTCGCCTATACGGCGGCGCGGCTCGCTTTGCTGGCGGATGTCCACGCCTTTGCGCAAATCGGCGATGCGTCCCTCATCGACGCCTTTGCCGCCACGCGGCGCGCCATAGAACTCGACCGCTACGGCATCGCCGCCCATGTGCTGGCGGTGCGCGACGGCTGTACGGCTGCGCAATGCGCGGCTTTCGGCTTGCTGCGCGATAGCGCGACGCTCAAGGCTAACTTAATGGCGCAGGCCTTCGATACTTATGTCGCGCGCTACGCCAGCGCCTGGAATAGACCTGAGTCCGAAAAGCAGGTTCCGGTGGCGAGTGCGCCGGCGCCCGCGCCGGTTGCCAGCGCGCCGCAGCCGCCGCCGTCCGGCCAGCCGGTATCGAATAAATACGATTTCCCCTCGGCCGCCTCGATCCCGCCGGTCAGCATCATGAATGCCGAGCCGCCGCTGCCGAAGGAGCCCGCGCCTAACGCCGCCGCGCCGTCCGCCACTGAAGACTCCGCGCCAGCGGCCAAACTCCCGGTGCCGCCAAAACGTCCACAGACCCAAGCGGCCACGCCGCCCGCGCGCTAGTATCACGCCCGCATGTTCAAATCCGTCCTGATCGCCAATCGCGGTGAGATTGCCTGCCGCATCGCCCGCACCGCCAAGCGGCTCGGGCTGCGCAGCATCGCGGTCTATTCGGAGGCCGACAGCGGCGCGCTGCATGTGCGACTGTGCGACGAGGCGCACGCGATCGGCCCCGCGCCGGCGGCGCAGAGCTATCTCGTCATCGAGACGCTGATCGCCGCAGCGAAGGCGTCGCGCGCCGACTGCATTCATCCCGGTTACGGTTTTCTGTCGGAGAATGCCGGCTTCGCGCAAGCCTGCATCGATGCCGGCATCGCCTTTGTCGGCCCGCCGCCGGCCGCGATGCGCGCCATGGGCCTGAAAGACCGCGCCAAGGCGCTGATGGAAAAAGCCGGCGTGCCGGTGGTGCCGGGCTTCCACGGCGAGATGCAGGAGCCGAAATTCCTGGCCCGCAAAGCTTACGAGATTGGTTATCCGGTGTTGATCAAAGCTATCGCCGGCGGCGGCGGCAAAGGCATGCGGCGCGTCGACAAGCACGCCGATTTCGACGCGGCGCTGGCTGCCGCCATGCGCGAGGCCAAATCCGCCTTCGGCGACGAGCGCGTGCTGATCGAGAAATATGTCAACGCGCCGCGCCATATCGAGATGCAGATATTCGCCGACAGCCACGGCAATGCCATCCATCTCAATGAGCGCGACTGCTCGCTGCAGCGCCGCCATCAGAAAGTGATCGAGGAGGCGCCGGCGCCCGGCATGAGCGCTGAGCTGCGCGCCGCCATGGGTGAAGCCGCCGTCGCCGCCGCCAAGGCCACGGGCTATGTCGGCGCCGGCACGGTCGAGTTCATCGCCGACGGCGCCCAGGGTCTCAAAGCGGGCGCCTTCTGGTTCATGGAAATGAACACGCGGCTGCAAGTCGAGCATCCCGTCACCGAAGCCGTCACCGGCCTCGATCTGGTGGAATGGCAATTCCGGATCGCTGCCGGCGACAAGCTTCCGCTCACGCAGGCGCAAGTGTCGCTCGACGGCCATGCGGTCGAGGCACGGCTTTATGCCGAGGATCCCGAGCGCGGCTTTTTGCCGTCGACCGGCAAGCTGATCGCGCTGCAATTTCCGCAAGCCGAGGGCAAAAATCAAAATTTGCGCATCGACAGCGGCGTGGAGGCGGGCGACGCGGTCACGCCGTTTTACGATCCGATGATTGCCAAATTGATCGCGCATGGCAAAACCCGCGATCAGGCGCTCGACCGCCTCGCGGATGCGCTCGACAAGACGATTGTCATCGGCCCGCGCAGCAATGCCGGATTCCTGGCCGCGTTGTGCCGCGCGCCAGCGTTCCGCAGCGGCAATTTCGATACCGGCTTTATCGATAGCAATCTTGTGAGCCTCGGCGCCACACCGCAAGCGCTCGACCGCGCCGCCGTAGCGCTCGGTGCGCAAACCTTGCTGGCGCAGGAGAACGCGCGCATTGCCGCGCTCGTTCAGCGCGAGCCGGATGAACCTGCGTCACCTTGGGATACCGGTGATGGCTTCCAGCTTGCGGGCACGCGGCGGCTGGCGTTGCCGATCCTCGCCGATGGCGAGACTATTGTGGCGGAAGTCGTCCACGGTCCGCACGGGCCTGCAGTCACTATCGACGGCATCGCGCCCGCGACCGGCGCCGTGGCGGTTGCGGCGGACGATGCGGTCTATGTGCTGCGTCACGGCCGCCAGACCAAGGTCGCTTTGCGCGATCTTGCCCTCGACGAGGCTGGGGATGGCGCGGCCTCCGGGCTTGTGCGTGCGCCCATGCATGGCAAGGTGCTCGGTATCCTGGTGGCGAAGGGCGATCGCGTTACGCGCGGCCAGCGTCTCGCCATCGTCGAGGCGATGAAGATGGAACACACGCTGGTGTCGCCGTTGGATGGCACGGTCGCCGAAATCGCGGCCGGCGAGGGCGCGCAAGTGGCCGAGGGCGCCAAGGTGATGGTGATCGCACCTCACGAGGCGGTAAAGTAAGTTTAGGAAGTCTAGGATGCCGCTTCACCTCATCAAGCTTTCGGTCGGAACGGACTCGGTTGCCGACCTAGAGGAATGGATCGAGCTAAAAATGAAAGCGCAGAAGAAGCACGGCAAGAAGCCCGAGCGCATCCACACCACCCGCATGGTGCCCAAGCGCGCCGATGAGTTGACCTCCGGCGGCTCGATCTTTTGGGTGATCCGCGGGCAGATCATGTGCCGCGAACGTATTCTCGACATCAGGCCGTTCACCGACAAGGACGGCATCGGCCGATGCCGGCTGGTGCTCGATCCCAAATGCGTGCTGGTCGAGCCGCGCCCGCGCTCGGCGTTCCAGGGCTGGCGCTATCTTAGCGCTCACGAGGCGCCGCGCGATCTGTCGCGCGCCGCACCCGGCGCGTCCAAAATGCCGGAACAAATGCGCCGCGACTTGCGCGAGCTGGGGTTGCTCTGAACGCGGTGTGACTTATCCCCGCTGTGACAGCAACGACACAGGCCGCGAAGTTTCGACAAATATCTTATCCCCGCGCACGCTGGCGCAATTATATTGATCGCGTCTGGTTCGGCTGAGGGCGTCTTCGCGAGACGTTTTGAACATAGAATTGGACGCGGCGCCTGCGGGCGGGGCTCGTAACCCCGCACTCGGCAGGCCCGGGACCCGATCGGGCGGTACTATGGCCGCTCTACGAGGAGCTCGCTGGACTAGGGACTGAGCTCAGACGCCCTCGTCCCAGGAAACGCGGACCTGGGGACAGAAAAGCCGCGATGGAGCGCCGAGAGGCGCGCGCGTCTCGCCAGACGCGCCCGCGCTTCGCAAAGCGCGGATACTGAAGGATGCGCCGCTTGGCGCTCCATCCCCTCGGCTTTTGCTGAGGGGCAAGAGGAAGGCCCGCTTCGGCGGGGACGAGTTACGGCGTACCCGGCGCCGCCAAAAATATGGGCGGCGAAGCTTGCGCGAACCTCATCCTGAAGAGCGCCGTAAGGCGCGTCTCGAAGGATGAGGAGCGTTACACCGCCAAATTATCGATCAATCTTGTCTTACCGATCTTCGCCGCCACCAAAAGTCTGATCGGTTCGTCCTTGCGCGACGCAACGGGCACCAGCGTGAGCGCATGGCGCGCTTCCAAATAATCCAAGGTAAATCCCGCGAGATCGATCTCGATGCGGGCAACGTCAAGCACGCGCGCGATCGCCTCTCCTCTTTTGATGCGCACCGCGGCGGCTTTGAGCACACGATAGAGCGTCGGCGCGACGCTGCGCTCGCCCGCCGATAAATAAACATTGCGCGATGACAGCGCGAGGCCATCCGTCTCGCGCACCGTCGGCACGCCGATCACCTTCAACGGCAGATCGAGATCCTTGGCCATTTGCGTCACGACACGAAGCTGCTGGTAATCCTTCTGTCCGAACAGCGCGAAGTCGGGCGCCGTTTGGGTCAACAGCTTGGCTACCACGGTGGCGACGCCGCCAAAGAAATGCGGACGGAATTTGTCCTCGAGGCCTGCCTTGGCAGGACCACCCGGTTCGACGCGGCTGGCGAAACCTTGCGGGTACATGACGGCGGCCGATGGCGCCCACACCAGATCGACTTTGGCTTCGCTGAGCGCCGCGATGTCGGTCGCAAAGCGGCGCGGATAGCTGTCGAAATCCTCATGCGGCGCGAATTGCGTGGGGTTAACGAAGATCGACACCACCACGCGGCGCGCGCGGGCGTGAGCTTGCCGCACCAGCGCCAGATGGCCGCGATGCAGCGCACCCATGGTTGGAACCAGCGCGATGCGCTCGCCGGCGTCCCGGTAGGCAGCCACGGCGCGCCGGAGGGCCGGAACCGCGCGCACGATGGTTGGGCGCTTTGCCATAATTGGGGGCCTTGATAGCTTGCCTTGTCGGCTATTCGTCATAAAACCGCGCTAGGACCTAGGGTCAGGACTCATTGATTATAGCCAGAAGATGACGATTGCGGCGATACAGATTGCTGACATAAAGGTATGGGCGCATCGATCGTAGCGGGTATGAACGCGTCGCCAGTCCTTGAGCCTACCAAACATATTCTCGATTTTGTG
>SHVM01000019.1 GCA_009694265.1 Pseudolabrys sp. | reverse complement strand
AGCCGTAGACGTTGCGGTGCCCACCTCAGAGCGATGTTGAGTTGATGACGAAGAAAGAGGTTCTCAACTTCAAGCCGGTGCCGCGACTTGAACAGGTCGGCGACATACGATCCAAGCAGGTGGACGATCACACGCATCGTATCGGATGATGCGCTGATTCTGCCTTACCGAGCGAATCCGGCCGGATAGAATTTTCGGGAACCACACGTGCGGTTTGCCTCCGAAAGCTGCGCCTTGATGAGTCCACGTCCTAACATCGGACCCGACCACTCAATGAAGGCTGGTCATCCAAGCTGACCCCGTCAGACGGCAGGAATCACCTGCTGCATCAGTACGGCGAGCCCGATGCCGGTGATACCTGCGCCGACTAGCCGCAAGGTCAGAACATCGGCTTGCCGTTGCGCCACCGCACGCGTCGCAAATAAGGCGGCCAGCGCTACCGCGCTCTGAATCACAGCAAGTCCGATGAAATAGGCGGTCAACGGCGCGGCCTCAGCGCCGTAGATCGATTCACCCAGCACATAGCCGTGGATGAGCCCGACAGCGATGAACAAGCCAAACGCGGCGCCCGCGGCCATTTGACGCTTGCGCAACAACATTGCGCCAAGAATAATTACCGAAAGCGCCACCATGATTTCAGCGCCCGGCACCGTGGTGCCGGGCACATGAACGGCAACGCCGGTGATCATTGCCAGTACGAAGCCGATGGCGAGCGCGGGGCCGGCTCGATGCGCTGCCGCGAGGCAGCCGACCGCCACCACCGCCGCGAAATGATCGAGCCCGATGACGGGATGGCCAAGCCCAGACAACAAGCCGTCCACGAAGGTCACCGGTATGCGGCCGCGCATGACGTGATGGGCAAAGGCCGGATCGGCCATTAGCGCGATGGACGCTAGAATTAGCCCGACAATCAGTGTCTTTTTGTTCACGACAAACTCCTCCAAGACCTGCAGAATAGCCTTTCCGGTTCAGCTTGACCGAAAATCGTCCGCCCGCAATTCGATCGGCTGGCCGTGCGGTGTGCGGTCGCAAGCGTGGTCCCATGCGTCACAATAGCGACGCAAGGTTGCTTGCGTCGTCACGCCTTTGTCCTCCACCAGTTTTTCTAGCGCGGTGAGCCAGTGTGAATAATAGGTCTCGCCGGTGTCGGGATCACCGGCCGCCTGCGCGCGCTTGATCTCGGTTGAAAGTGCCGCCGCCCATTCGGTCCAGGTGAACAAACCGCGCTCGTGCAGCGCCAGCGCCATGGCGAAGGCCTGCGCTTCCCACGGCTCGCGGAACACCGGCCCGTCGGCGTCGCGCGGGATGCTTGGCACCTGCTCGATGGCGCGGCGGGCTGCGGTTTTGTCGATCATCTTAATTCCTTCGTCATTCCGGGACGACCCGAAGGGCCAGACCCGGAATCCAGATACATATGCGGAGCTTTCGTCTGGATTCCGGGTTCGCTGCTTCGCAGCGTCCCGGAAAGACAGTTACAATCGCTCCAGATACGGCTCCCAGGCCTCGATGCAGACCCGCACCATCGGGTCGGAATCCTCTCCCCACAATTCGCGGCCGTCGAAGCGCACGGTGTAGAGCCAGTGCGGATCCTCGCCGGCATTGCTGGCATTACTGTCGGGAAAAACGTGGCAGCCGACGATGCGCACGACTTCGCCGACATGGCCACGCGCGTAACGCGGCAGCCTTGTATGCGTCTTCGGATGGATATTTTTGGCGCGCACCTTGTCGCCAACCTTGAACAGTGCGGGCGCGGGCGCGGGCCGATTATAGGGCGAGCCGCAGCGCACCATGTTTGTCATGTCGTCCGCGGTTACCGTCCGCGCCGCCTTCTTCACCGGCGCAATTGCATGCCCGGCCGCGATTTCCTCCGGCGTGGCGATGCCGTATTCGAGCATCATGTGTTCGAGCGTGACAGTCCACAGGCCGTAGTAGCTGAGATTGAGATATTGCGGCGGCGGGATACTCTCGCGCTTAAATCGGAAAGCGTCCAGATTCCAAAGCTTGGCGACGCCGGTCACCATGTTGAGCGCGAACGAAGTCTTTTCCCAGTCGGCGTGAAACACCGGCTCGTTCGGCTCCGGCACGACCGGCCCGAAGCCATGCATCCCGCCCATGTCCGCGGCGCCGTTCATTTCAGATCCTTCGGCTGCTTCGGCAGCCCGGTGCCGATCATGCTGTCGCGGGTGACGAGATCGGCGAGCTTGTCCTCGTTCCAGCCGTCAGTGCCGGCGGGGCGCATCGGCACCACCAGGTAGCGCAGCTCGGCGGTCGAATCCCACACGCGGATTTCGGTGTCTTTCGGCAATTCGAGTCCGAAATCGCGCAGCACGCCGCGCGGATCGGCGACGGTGCGCGAGCGATAGGGCGCCGACTTGTACCAGAGCGGCGGCAGGCCCAGCACCGCCCAGGGATAGCAGGAGCACAGTGTGCAGACGACCATGTTGTGGACCGACGGCGTGTTCTCAAGCGCGACGAGATGATTGCCGGAGCGCCCGCCGAAGCCGAGCGAGCCGATCGCCGCGGTGCCGTCCTCGAATAGCCATTTGCGGAATTTCGGATCGACCCAGGCTTTCGCCACCACCTGCGCGCCGTTGCGCGGGCCGATCTTTTTTTCATAGGTCTCGATCAGCACGTCGAGCGCCGCGGGATCGATATAGCCCTTTTCGAGTAGAATCGATTCCAGCGCTCGCGTGCGCAATTGCATCTCGGAGAGGTCCGAGCCGTGATCGTGGTGATGATTGTCACCGTGATCGTGGGTCATGGCGACAGTATAGGCGCAGGCGCAGGCATCACGCCATCCTAGCGACTCTAAATCGACATTCCAAAGATGAACTCTGAAACAGCGTGGGCAATAGCAGACGGCGGGATTCCCGGTAAGCCATAGGCGGGCTGCGCAGTACATTCTGGCGTTTGGGCCGTCCCCGGCATCCCATATGTCCGGCCATATGTCCGAGCTGGGTCATTGACGGCCTAGCTGGCCAAGGCCAGCATCGCCGCTTGTCCGCTGTGCACCCAATAGCTGACAAATTTTGCGGCTTGGCGGAATGACGCGAAGTGCCATAAGCGGGCGATAGCTACAAATTCCCATATCAACGCGTCGCTTGCAGCATCACGGTCGCACCGCCGGGGTTTCGGCCGGCAGGCCGCGCGCGCGCCACATGAGATATAGCTCCAACGAAACATACTCCGGCGCGCCGTATTCATACGGCTCCGCGCGCAAGCCGATCATGCAGTTGCGCAGCCGGCGTTGCAGCGAGCCGATGCTCTGCCACTCCAGCCGGTAGAGCGGATAGCCGTTCGGATGTGCTTGCGGGATGATATTGCCGATGAGCCGCTTGCCCCAATTGTCGTCGTGGCATTGGCCGCACGACAGGTTGAACTGGCCCAGCCGGCGGCTGAACGCCTCGCGGCCAGCGTCGAGAAACGGCCGCAACCGCTCGTCGGCCGGCGGCGCAATCGGCTGTCCGCGCGACTGCATGCCGACAAAGGCGGTCAGCGCGAGCAGGTCCTTGCTTTCGGAGGCGAAGGGTTGAGCCTGCTGGCGCTCCGTCCGGCAGATGTTGATACGCTGTTCGAGATTGACCGGGCGGCTCAACGTTGGCTCGAAGGCCGGATAGCGCGCGGCGACGCCCTTCATGCTCACGCGGGCGTCGGCGTGACAGTCGGCGCAGGCACGGCCGGCATTGCCGGCCTTGGTTTTCCATAGCGCTTCGCCGTCGAGCACCGCCAGCATGCCCGGGTTGCTGGTGTCGTCGTCCTGCATCGCCTTGGTGTCCGGGGCGAGGTCCGCGTAGCCGGAGCGGCGTTCCGCCAGCGGAATCTCGGCGCGCGCTGAAATCACCGCGGCGAGGGCCAGCAGCACGGCAGCCGGTGCGAGCCATCGCGCGCGCTTGCGAACGGCGTTCATTCGACGGTGATGTTGACCGACTCGGCCGCCGAGAATCCGTTGTCTCCCCGCCATGTAAAGGCGATCGTGCCGCTCTCGGTTGCGATCGTGGTGAAGGCGATGAATGGATTGGCGGTGATGGCCGGATGGAGATCAGCCTGGAATATTTCCTCGCCGTTGTAAGTGCAAGTGAACGAGGTGATGATGTCGCGCGGGATTCTGACGCCGATCTGGTTGTGGCGGAAGCCCGACTCCATGACGTGCGAGATCAGCGTCTTGATGGTGATGACCTCGCCGCGTTTGGCTTTGGCCGGAACATTGATCAAGGCGCGTGCCATCAGATGAGCTCCTCGAGGCAGGCGCCGAGCGTGACGATGACCGTTCGAGTATCCGACCAGAACGAGCCGTCGCTCAATTCGGCAATCGCGACGACGATCTGCGTATCGGACAGCCGCATGCGGGTCGAGATATTGGCTTGTCCGGCGCGGGGCCCCAGCCGGACGCTGATCACATAGGGCTGTGGATTCTTTTCTGTGACGACGTGGATGGCCTTTACATGGTTCGCCGGCGTCATCGGACTGTCGACCGTGACGGTCAGTGACACCGAATTGCCATTCTCGCTCAGCGGCGGCATGTCGAGTTTGACCTTGCCCGGCTTCACCGTCGCCTCGCCGGCGATCTTGTGGATCGCGAGCGCCATGGCCGCAGGTGTCGACTGTGCCTGTGCGTGCGCCACCGAGATGGTCGCCAAGCCCAAACCGCTGACCAGGCCGCCGCCGACGAGGCTTCCGGCGCTCGCCAGGACATCGCGACGGGTTGCAAGATTTTCGGTGCGCTTGTCGGTCATGGCTCTGGTTTAGTCACGCAACGTTGCAAGATAGGCTACCACATCCTCGATCTGTTCGGCCGATAGGATCGGCTTGCCGCGCCAAGCCGGCCCGACGCGATTGAAGCCCTCGACCCGATAATAGGACGGCATGATCGTTGCCGGATTGACGCGGCTCGCATCGACCAGCCGCAGCCGCAGCTGCCCTTGCGTCCAGCGCGCGCCGGTTCCTGTCAGATCGGACGAAAGATCGCCCTGAAACCGCTCCTCCGGAAACGGTCCGGAATGACAAAGCAGGCAGGTGTTTTCACGCTTCACCACGATGGCCCGGCCGCGAACGGGATCGCCGGCCACGCCGGTCAGCGAAGCCGGAATGGCGTCGCCAACGACTTGAAAGGGGCGCAGCAGGGACTGCGCAGACGCCTGCTCAAGTGCAGCCGTCATGCCGATCGCACCTGCCAATATCGCGTAAGCAAAGTTCGCGCGCACGTCAGCCAAAGACCTCGCTGGTGATCGTCCGGAACCAGGCTTCGGCATAGGCCGCTTCGGCGGCGCGGACGTCGCGTGGCGCATCCAATGGACTGACGCCGCCTGAGCCTTGCACCTCCGCCAACATTCCCTTCGCCGGAATGTAAACACCCGCCACGCTGATGCCGTAGTCGGGGGCGACCAGACTGTAGCAGGTATTGATTAGCTTTGGCTCTGGCGGCTTGGCGCCGGTCAGCAGCTTCGCCACCGCGGCGGCGCACACTTTGCCTTGCGCATTCGCGCTAAAGGCGGACTTCGGCATCGCACCGGCGATAATCGCGTCGCCGACGACATGGATGCCGGGCACCAGCGACGACTCGAACGTTACCGGATCGATCGGACACCAGCCGGTCTGGTTGGCAACGCCCGCAAGTTCGGCGATGCGGCCGGCTTTCTGCGGCGGGATCACGTTGGCAACCTTGGCCACGTGTTTGCCGAAGTCGGTCGTCAGCGTATTGGTCGCCGGATCGACCGATGTCACCTTGCCGCCGGCCGAGAGCGAAACCCATTCCAGGTGATCTGGATAGAGCTCCTTCCAGGCGTTCTGGAACAGACGCTGCTTGGAGAACTGGTCCTTGGCGTCGAGCACGATGAGCTTCGATTTCGGCTTCTTGGTCTTGAGATAGTGCGCGATCAGACTTGCGCGCTCGTATGGGCCCGGCGGGCAGCGGAACGGATTGGCTGGCGCCGACATGACCACCAGACCGCCGTCCTCCATCGCCTCGAGCTGGCTGCGCAGCAGCGTGGTCTGGTCGCCGGCCCGCCAGGCATGCGGCATTTTCGCGGACGCGGCTTCGTTGTAACCGGGCAAGCCGTCCCAGCGAATGTCGATGCCAGGCGCGAGCACCAGCCGGTCATAGGGCAACGTCGCGTCCGTAAGTCGGACCGTGCGGCCCACTGTGTTCACGCCGATCGCCGAGCCGATGACGACGTTGACGCCCGCGGCGCGGACCTTGTCGTAACCGAATTGCTGCGCCTTCAGATCGCGCAAGCCGCCGATGACGGCATTGCTGAATGGGCAGGCGGTGAATGTCGCGCTGGATTCGACCAGCGTGACGTGGAATTTCGGATCGATTGCCTTGATCTCTCGGGCAACGGTCGCGCCGCCAAATCCGCCGCCGACGACGATCACCCGGGGCGCCGCCTGTGCGAGGGCCGGAAGCGGGAGCAACGTCGCGGAGGCAATTGCCGCTGAACTGCGAAGGAAGTTTCGTCGTGTCGGGTGCATCGTCACAACGTCCTCCTACTTCTGCGCCGCGAGCCAGGCAGCGATCGGTTGCATTTCCTCGTCCGTGAAGCCTTTGGCAATGCGGCCCATTACCGTCGATGGCGTTGCCCCTGTCCGGAACGCCGTCATGGCCGTCACGATCTCGTTGGCATTGCGCCCATGGATCCTCGGCACCGGCGATTCCACGGCCGCATTGGTGGTGTGGCAGCCGGAGCAAGCGGCCGCCCCCGGTGGCGTATCTGAAGCCGCAAGGAGGACGCCCGGATAAATCGCGAGCGCCGCCACGGCGATGGCGGACAGCGCTTTCATCGGTATGCCTCGGTCAGAATGTGAAGCGGCGGCTTTTTGGGCCGCCGCTTCCCGTTTGGTCAGGCCATTTCCAGGTTGTGGTTCTTGAGCGGGAATGACCGGATACGTTTGCCGGTCGCGGCGGCATAGGCGTTGAGCACCGCCGGCGCCGCGACGCAGATCGTCGGTTCGCCGACGCCGCCCCAGGGGCCGTCGCCGCCGCTTGGCATAATGATCGACTCGACCTTCGGCATCTGAGCAATCCGCATCGAATTGTAACTGTTGAAGTTTTGTTCAACGATGCGGCCATCCTTGACCGTGCACTCCTGATAGAACAGCGCCGACAGGCCATAGACGAACGAGCCGGCGACCTGCCGGTCGATCTGCGACGGATTGACCGCATAGGTCGGGTCGGTCGCCGCAACGATGCGGTGGACCTTGATCTTGTTGCCGGTCACGGAGACTTCCGCCGCTGCGGCGACATAGGCGTTGAAGGCTTTCATATGCGCGAGCCCGCGATGCACGCCTTGCGGCGCCGGCTTGCCCCAACCGATCTTTTCTGCCACCGCGTTGAGCACGGCGAGGTTCCTGGGGTGCTTGCCCAGCAACTTACGACGGAATGCGAGTGCGTCCTGACCGGCCGCCAAAGCGAGCTCGTCCATGAAGCATTCAAGGAAGATGGCGTTCTGGTTGATGTTCACGCCGCGCCAGAACCCCGGGGGAACGTGCGGGTTCCGCATGGCGTGGTCGATGAGCAGGTTCGGGATCGTGTAGCCGAACGCGTGTTCGCCTGCGTCGGCGACACCCTGGAAGCTCAGCGGGTCGCGCCCCTTCTGCTGTTCCACGATGGCCGGACGCACGCTGGCAAGGATCGATTGCCCCGACAGCCGCATGTGCAGCCCCGTCAGGTTGTTGTCCTTGTCGAACGCGCCCACCAGCTTGCACTGCATGACCGGGTGATAGCGGCCTTGTGCCATGTCCTCCTCACGCGACCAGAGCAGCTTGATCGGCGTGCCCGGCATCTCCTTGGCGATGCGGACAGCCTGATGCACGTAGTCCTGGAACGCACCACGCCGACCGAAGCCGCCACCAAGATCGAGCTTGTAGACCTCACACTTTTCAGCCGGCAATCCCGAAGCAGCGAGCACCGCCGCGAACGAGGCTTCGCCATCCTGCGTGGGAACCCAGACCTCGCACTTGTCCGCGGTGTAGCGCGCGGTTGCGTTCATCGGCTCCATGCAGACATGGTTCTGGTAGGGATAGGCGTACACCGCCTCGACTTTCTTGGCTGCGTCGGCGAGCGCCGCTTTGATGTCGCCGTTCTGATTGCCAACGAAAGCCTGCTCGGCATCGAGCCCGGCCTTGAGAGTTTCGGCGATGGTGGCGCTCGAGACTTTGCCATTCGCGCCTTCGTCCCAGACGATCGGGAGCGCCTGGAGCGCGGTGTTGGCCTGCCACCAGGTATCGGCAACCACCGCGACAGCGGTATCGCCAACCTGCAGCACCTTCTTCACGCCCTTCATGCCCGAGACCTTGGCGGCGTCGAAGCTCTTCACTTTGCCGCCGAACACCGGCGATTCCTTGATCGCCGCGTTGAGCATTCCCGGCAGTTTCATGTCGAAACCGTAGACTTGCTTGCCGGTCACTTTGGCCTCGATGCCGAACCGCTTGATTGGCTTGCCGGCGATCTTCCAATCCTTCGGATCCTTAAGCTTGGGCTTTTCCGGCACTGGAAGCTTGGAAGCGGCGGCGGCAACTTTACCAAAGGTCGTCTTGCGATTGCCTGGGCCGGTGATGATGCTTTTCTCGGCCTTGCATTGTTCGACCGGCACCTTCCACTCGTTGGCCGCGGCCTGCAGCAGCATCATGCGGGCCGATGCGCCGCCTTGGCGGACGTATTCGTGCGACTCGCGGATGCCGCGGCTGCCACCGGTGGAGTACGACTGCCACACCCGTTTGCGCGCGACATTCTGACCGGGCGTCGGGTATTCGTACGTGACCTTCGACCAGTCGCATTCCAGTTCCTCGGCGACGAGCTGCGCGAGGCCGGTGATGGTGCCCTGGCCCATTTCAGAGCGGGCAATGCGGATGACGACAGTGTCGTCGGGCTTGACCACGACCCAGACGCCGAGTTCAGGCGTGGCGGCCTGAGCGCTGGCATCTTGCGGTCCAAGCGGGATGTCGAGGCCGAGTGCGAGCCCGCCACCGAAGGCGGCGCTACCGACCACGAAGGCGCGGCGATTCATTTTCGGAACGTAATTCATGATTGCCTCCCTGTTCCACCGTTCGCCGCGGCATGGATCGCCGCGCGTACTTGTTGGAAAGTGCCGCACCGGCAGATGTTCGTGATCTCGCGGTCGATGTCGGCGTCGGTCGGCTTCGGCTTTTTCTTGAGCAGCTCCGCGACCGCCATGATCATGCCGCTCTGGCAATAGCCGCATTGCGGCACCTCATTGGCGATCCAGGCCTGTTGCACCTTGTGCAGCTTGCCGCTCTGCGCGAGGCCTTCGATGGTGGTGATCTTTTTGCCAACCGCGGCGCTTACTGGAAGCGAGCAGGAACGGGTAGCAACGCCGTCGACATGAACGGTGCAGGCCCCGCATTGCGCGATACCGCATCCGTATTTGGTTCCGGTGAGTCCGACGTTTTCCCGAATCGCCCACAAGAGCGGGGTGTTCGGGTCGACATCGACGTTGACATTTTTTCCATTGATGTTGAGACGCGCCATGCTGTTACCTCCCAGACCGGCGTTGCAGCCACTTATGTGCGGGCCGCAAGAACTCGGCTAGACGAAAGTCTAATTAGATTATTTTCAACCAACAATCGCCATATAGAGATATTCCGTCCCTAATCACGGACAATTCAATTGTCCGCGGGTACGGCGCGTGGGCGGACGCGAGCAGGCCACCGCGGCGCGCGCACCAGCGGGTTAATTAGAGCCAAAAGTCCACAAGCGTCCATCCCCGTCCCTTGGACACCACTTGGACACTGCAGATATTTAAAACGTTAAGTTATTGAAATCATTGGCGCTCCCTAGGGGACTCGAACCCCTGTTTTCGCCGTGAGAGGGCGACGTCCTGGGCCGCTAGACGAAGGGAGCCTCGCCAGGACGCTACGAGTAGCCTCGATCCTGTGGCCAGGCAAGCGCGCCGGCTCTTGCAGCCGGGAGCGCTAAATTCCACCCTATAATCCTCGTTCCCATGAGGCGCAGCGCATGATCGACAGCATCCCCAAACACGTGAACGCCGACGCCAATCTGGTGCGGCGCGGCCGGCTCATTGACACCACTTTCATGATCGCCATCGACGACGCCTATACTCTGATCCGCATCGAGGGCGGCCGCGTGACCAAATTTACGCCCGGCCCGTTCATCACGCCCGACTACAGCTTTTCGCTGCGGGCCTCGCGTAGCGTGTGGGAAAAATTCTGGCAGCCGCTGCCGCCGCTCGGCTTCACCGACGTGTTCGCGCTGGTGAAACAAAAACTCATGCGCGTGGAAGGCGACATTCATCCCTTCATGGCGAACCTGCTTTATTTCAAGGACGTGATCGCGGCGCCGCGCAAGGAGGGAGCGCGATGAGCCCGCGCTTCGAGCCGATAACCGGCCGCTATCTACATCTCGATCTGCTCGGCAAGCCGCACCGGCTCTATGTCGAGGAAGCGGGCGCCGGCATTCCGCTGTTGTGCCTGCATACGGCGGGATCCGATGCACGACAATACCGCGGTCTGATGAACGATCCGCGCGTGCTGAAGAACTTTCGCGTCATCGCCTTCGACATGCCGTGGCATGGCAAATCATCGCCGCCGGCCGGCTGGCAAGATGGAGAATACCAGCTCACCTCGCGCGACTATGTGCGCATGATCCTCGAAGTTTCCGATGCGCTCGCGCTCGACAGACCGGTCGCCATAGGCTGCTCGATCGGCGGGCGCATCGTGCTGCATCTCGCGCACGATCATCCGGAAAAATTCAGCGCGCTGATCGGGTTGGAGTCGGCGGCGCACACCGAGGCCTATTACGATTTGTCCTGGCTCAACCGGCCCGACGTGCATGGCGGCATGGTCTGCGCCGGCGTGGTGTCCGGCCTGGTGGCGCCGGTAGCGCCCATTGCCGAGCGCTGGGAGACTTTGTGGCACTACATGCAAAGCGGGCCCGGCGTGTTCAAGGGCGATCTGCATTTCTACATGATCGACGGCGACATTCGCAGTCGTGTGGGCGAAATCGACATCAAGCGCTGTCCGCTGTTTTTGCTCACCGGCGAATACGACTATTCCTGCACAGCTGAGGCCACGCTCGATATCGCCAAGCGCACCGGCGCATCGGCCACCATCATGAAAGGGCTCGGCCATTTCCCCATGAGCGAGGACCCGGAGAAATTCGTGTCCTATCTGCTGCCGGTGCTGGAGAAAATTCGCAGCCAATAACCTTGCCGCCGCAGCGGCGCCCGGCGCACGTTCACCCCGAACATGCGCCGGGACTGCGGGCTATTTCTGCTTCGCGATGATCTTGTCTTTGATGGCGTCGTAGGCGTTCTGCGGGATGATCTTCTTGTTGATCAGGTCGTCCTTGCCTTTGTACGGACGGCCTTTGATGATTGCATCGGCGCGTGCGGGGCCGATTTGCGGCAATTTGTCGAGTTCCGCTTTCGTCGCAGAATTGATGTCGAGCAGAGCCGCCGCTGCGGGCTTGGCGGCGGGAGCGGACGTCGCGGCGGGGGCCACCTTGGTCGCCGGCGTTTGCGCGCTGACCGGCGCAGCAATAAATATCGACAGGGCCAAGGCACCGGCAAGTCGTAACATACGCATAAGCATTTTCTCCAAGGTTGGGGGAGCTTGCACGCTAGGCTTTGCCACAGCGTGGGTAAGGCTGGAAACAGATGAGGGCACCGCAGACTGCCGCCGAACAGAGCGTGCGATTTCGACCCTTAGGGATTCAGGCGTAGTTGACCGAGCGGCTTAAGCGTATTGAGGTCGAAGGTGCGCAGTTCGATGGCGCCTGCGATTTCGACCGTCAACACGATGCGGCCATCGCCGACCGCGGTTGAGACCACCTTGGCGCCAGCGGGAAGCGTGGCCGTGACATTGGCCGCAGGCGGCGCACTTCCCCCCGACTTGAAAACACGGTAGCCGATGACGCCTATGACCACCGCGACGGCAAGGAAGGTGGTCGCGGTCGCGATTATCATCAGGCGGCGCACTTGAGCTACGGCGCGCGCCGCTTCGGGTTCGAGAGGTTTTTCGTCGTCGGACATCGATTGAGCCAAAGTTTTAGATATGACGGATAGCGCCATCGAGACAGTGATTATCGCCGCCGATGAGGCGGACGGGCGGCTCGATCGCGTGCTGGCCGCGCGCCTCCCGGCGCTGTCGCGCTCGCGCCTGAAGGCGCTGATCCTGGGCGGCCAGGTGGCGATCGAGACGCGCACGATCCGCGATCCGGCCACGCAGGTCAAATCCGGCGACACCGTCACCGTGACGCTGCCGGAGCCCGAAGCGGCCGCGCCGCAAGGCGAATCGATCCCGCTCACTATTGTCTTTGAGGACGACGCGCTGATCGTGGTCGACAAACCGAGCGGCCTGGTGGTGCACCCCTCCGCCGGGCACGCCAGCGGCACGCTGGTCAATGCGCTGATCGCCCATTGCGGCGACAGCCTGTCCGGCATCGGCGGCGTCAAGCGGCCGGGCATCGTGCACCGGCTCGACAAGGACACCACCGGCCTGCTGGTGGTGGCCAAGAACGACCGCGCCCACCGCGCGCTCAGCAAGCAATTCGCCGATCATGGCCGCGAGGGGCCGCTCAAGCGCGGCTATCTCGCCTTCGTCTGGGGGGCGCCCGACCGGCCGAAGGGGACGATCGATGCCCCGCTCGATCGAAGTCCGCATGCCCGCGACAAGCGCGCCGTGCGCGAGGGCGGCCGCCAGGCCATCACCCATTGGCAGCTGCTGGAAAGCTTCAAAGGCCGTGACGGCAAGCCGGTCGCCAGCCTGCTCGCCTGCACCCTGGAGACCGGCCGCACCCACCAGATCCGGGTCCATTTGGCCCATATCGGGCACCCGATCCTGGGCGATGCCACCTATGGCACCGGCTTCAAGACCAAGGCGGGCCTGCTCGGTCCCCAGGCGCAAGCCGCCCTGGCAGCCCTTGGCAGACAGGCTTTGCATGCTTATTTACTGGCTATTGAACACCCCGATTCAGCGGCTGGAGACGTGCTGGAGTTCCATTCGGAACTACCGGGCGACTTGCGCCGTTTACGTGATGCCCTGGTCGCGGAAAGCCCCGAAGCAGGGCTGCAACGTTCAAAATAGATCAACCATACCAAAGGTTTGGGCGTATCTAGCGGCATGTGCCGAGGTCACGGCGACGTGACGGGCGAGACACTTTATTTCGCCGGTCCAGTCCGCTATGCTGCACCTGCGATCAAACCTTCGCGGTCGCACAATCGATGCGCGCCGTCGGCTCGGGGAGCGGCGGCGACAACCGCCTGCCGATCACTCGGGGGCATCATTAAGGAGGGCGCTATCATGGCCCGTTCTGCCGCAATGCCGGCACTCAAGGTCGAATCCGGCCTTTCACACTATCTCGAAGAAATCCGCCGGTTCCCCATGCTGGAACCGCAGGAAGAATACATGCTGGCGCGCAGCTGGCGTGAGCACGGCGATCGTGAAGCCGCGCACAAGCTCGTCACCAGCCATCTCCGTTTGGTTGCCAAGATCGCCATGGGCTATCGCGGCTACGGCCTGCCGATTTCGGAAGTCGTGTCCGAAGGTAATGTCGGCCTGATGCAGGCGGTCAAGCGCTTCGAGCCCGAGAAGGGCTTCCGGCTCGCCACTTACGCCATGTGGTGGATCAAGGCCGCGATCCAGGAATACATCCTGCGCTCGTGGTCGCTGGTGAAGATGGGCACCACCGCCAATCAGAAGAAGCTGTTCTTCAATCTGCGCAAAGCCAAGAGCAAGATTTCCGCGCTCGAGGAAGGCGATCTGCGGCCCGATCAGGTCAAGCTAATCGCCAAACGTCTTGGCGTAACAGAACAAGATGTGGTCGACATGAACCGCCGTCTCGGCGGCGATGCTTCGCTAAACGCGCCGATCCGCGACGACGGCGAAGCCGGCGAATGGATGGATTGGCTGGTCGACGACACGCCGAGCCAGGAGCGCCTGCTGGCCGACAGTGAGGAAAGCGATAACCGCCACAAGGCGTTGATCTCCGCGCTCGATGTGCTCAACGATCGCGAGAAGCGCATCTTCCAGGCGCGCCGCCTGGCCGACGATCCGATCACGCTCGAGGATCTCGCCGCAGAATTCGGCGTTTCGCGCGAGCGCGTGCGCCAGATCGAGGTGCGCGCCTTCGAGAAGGTGCAGAAGGCGGTGAAGAGCCGCATCGCCACCCTGGAACAGCCGGCGGCCACGCCGGCGATTCCCTCGGCGACGATGCATTAAGGCACGCGCTGCGACTTAAGAAATTCAAATGGCCGGGCTTTGCCCCGGCCATTTTTGTTTTTGCGGGCCGCTTCCCTCTCCCAAAGGGAGCGATCCGCTACTGCCCCCAGGCCCTGAGCGCTTCCTCGAACGCGCGGGCGCCGGATGTGCCTTTCTCCATCGCGAGAATGGCGCGCTTGCCGGTGGTATAGACGATCGGGATGTCGAACCAGTCGCGCTCCTTGAGCAATTGAATATTGCGCTGGACATCGATGTCGACCGCGGACAGGCCGATCAGGAAATAGCCGTTGGTCACCTTCACCGCCTGGCCGGCGAGCGGCGAGCCGCGCACGCCTTCGTTTTGCTTCATCAGCAAGCCGGGTACATTGCCGATACCGCCTTCGACAAAATCCGCCGGCAGCGTGAACATGATCTCGATGGTGTGGCTCGCCGGCAGCGCCTTGTCGGTGTTGCGGCGGAGCGACCAGGTCATGCGCAAGCGCCGCTCGGGAATTTCCACATCGGCGCGCACCGCCAGCTCGGGCGCAAGACCCGGTCCCGGCGACACGGTCTCGGTGCGCCAGAGCGCCGAGCCGACGTAACGCTTGCCCTGCGGGTCGCTCGGATCCTCGTCGTAGAACACGACCTTCTGCGCGACCGCCGCGGCCGGCGCATTGGCGGTACTCGAGCCAGCATCGCCTGGGCCGCCGATGCGGTCGGCGATCTTCGGGCGGCCGGCCGGCTGTGCCGCTTGCTGCGGTTTCGGCGTGGGCGCGGTGACATAGCTGCGCAAGCTCGCCACCATCGTCGTGATATTATTTCGCTGCCAGTAGCCAGCGCCGGCAAGGCCGGCAATCACCAGCGGCAGCAGTATGTACTTGACGATGCGACCATAGGAACGCGCCGGCCGGCCATAGGCCGCGTCGTCGTCTGCGTCGCCGTAGCGCGCGGCCGGCCGCGGCCGCCAGCTGTCCTCCGGCGGCTTATCCTGCGCATCCCCATGCAGCGCCGCGTGATGGTCTTGCATCTCCGGCGAGGCCGCCGGCTCAGTGGCGGGCGGCTCGAAGTAATGCTCGGCGGCCGCGCGATCGCCGTCGCCGAAATTCCGCGGATGTTCGCTTGGCACCGCATCGTAGGTCGCGTGCGCGGAACGATTGGCCTGCGAGGCAGCGTCGCCCAAGCCTTGCGCCTCGGCCACGGTGTCGTGAAAATCGCGCAAGCCATGATCGCGCAGCGAACCGCGCGGCTCCTCGCCATCGGGCGAATCCGGCCGCGTACGCTTTGCCGCTTCCGCCTCCACCTTGCGGATCGATTCTTCCAGCGCCAGCCGCTCGCGCGTGATCTCGGATTCGTTGAGCGCGGGCTCGACGCTGCGCAACTGGGCGACCAGCGCGTTGCGCGCGCGGTCGTACAGCGTACGGCGGTTCTCGCCGGTGTTCTTGTCGAGGCCGGCGACGGCACGGGCGATCAAGGGATAATAATCAGCCATTGCGCGTTAAAGTGCCTCTGCTTCGTGTCTTTTCGGGGTCTTTTTGTTTGAGCATGATCTTATCCGAAAACCGGTACCACTTTTCGGAATCATGCTCATGTTTCGAACGGATTCATCATCAGAATGGTGTCCTCGCGCTCCGGACTGGTCGACAGCAGGGCCACCGGACAGCCAACCAATTCCTCGATTCGGCGGACGTATTTTATCGCCTGCGCCGGCAATTGCGCCCAGGAACGTGCGCACGCGGTAGGCTCCTTCCAGCCGGCGATCGTTTCGTAGACCGGCTCCACGCGCGCCTGCGCCTGCTCGCCGGCGGGAAGATAATCGAGTTCGCGGCCGTCCAGACGATACCCCACACAGACCTTGATTTCATCGAAACCGTCGAGAATGTCGAGCTTGGTGAGCGCCAACCCGTCGATGCCGCAGGTACGGCAGGTCTGGCGCACGAGAACGGCGTCGAACCATCCGCAGCGGCGCGGCCGGCCGGTCACCGTGCCGAATTCTTTGCCGCGCTCGCCGAGCATGCGGCCGACATTGTTCTTCTGCTCGGTCGGGAACGGCCCCTCACCTACCCGCGTGGTGTAGGCCTTGCAGATGCCGAGTACGTAATCGATGGCGTTGGGACCGAGCCCCGAGCCGGTTGCCGCCTGCGCGGCCACGGTATTGGACGAGGTGACGTAAGGGTACGTGCCGTGGTCGATGTCAAGCAGCGCGCCCTGCGCACCTTCGAACAGAATGCGCTTGCCCTCGCGCCGCTTGCCGTCAAGCAGCAACCAGACCGAATCCATGAACGGCAGCACCTTCGGCGCGACGCCCGCGAGATACTGATAGATCGCGGCGCCGTCGAGTTGTTCGAGGCCGAGCCCGCGGCGCAGCGCATTATGATGCGCCAGCAGCCGGTCGATCTTGGCCGACAGCGCTGGCAAGTCGGCAAGGTCCATGAAGCGGATAGCACGGCGGCCAACTTTATCTTCATAGGCCGGACCGATGCCGCGTTTGGTGGTGCCGATCTTCGACGTTCCGGATTCCCGGTGCGCGTCGAGTTCCTGATGCAGCGGCAGGATCAGCGTGGCGTTTTCGGCGATACGCAGATTTTCCGGCGTCACCGCGACGCCTTGTTTCTTGAGCGTGGCAATCTCGTTGAGCAGCGCCTGCGGGTCGATCACCACGCCATTGCCGATGACTGACAGCTTGCCGCCGCGCACCACGCCGGACGGCAGCAACGACAGCTTGTAAGTCGCCTTGCCGATCACCAGCGTATGACCTGCATTATGGCCGCCCTGAAAGCGGACCACGACGTCGGCCTGTTCGGACAGCCAGTCGACGATCTTGCCTTTGCCCTCGTCGCCCCACTGGGATCCGACCACCACGACATTCGCCATCAGAATCCCTTCTTAAACTTCTTCGGGCGCCCCCATCGGATAAAGGAAGGCTCCGGCCGAGGCAAGGCGCACGGGCGCGCCCCGCGCGCTCCAGGCGCCAGTCGCAACGAGTTGATTTTACACCCGTTTTTCTAGAAATGCAGGGGCCTGGCTATCATGCATCCTCATGGTCGCGCTCACGGGCGGGGTGCTTCACATTGAGGACCACGATTTCATCCGCCGCTTCATCGAGGGTGTAATAGATCAGGTAGGCGTATTTGCTTGTCACCAATTTTCGCACTCTTTCAACCTTTTGCAGTCTGCCGGCCGCAGGAAACAAAATCAGGTTTTGCAAGGCTTCATAGATGGCCGCACACACACGACGCGCGGCAGCAGGATTGCGTTCATAGAGGTGTCGGCGATCTCGACGAGATTTTTGGTGGCGCGCGTCGTAAAACGCAGCTTCATCGATCAAAACGGCGGAACGCGATCTCGACCTCGGCATCGGTTGCAAATTCGCCGCGCTTGGCCTGGGCCAAGCTTTCCAGAATATCCGCCAAATGGGCTGGGTCGATGTCTTCCGGCTCGGAATCGTTGCCCGCCAAAGCAAGCATGGCGCGCGCGATTTCATCCTGATTCTCAGGCGGCAATAGACGCACCGCTTCGAGCGCTTTTTGCAGGAGCCTTGTCATGTCACCAGAATAGACGTTCCCGGCGTCCAATTAAAGGGGTCAGCGCGAGTGATTCAAAAATGCAGCGGCTTAGCCTGCTGCACCTGGGGCAGCGCGCGCACCTTGGCCAGCACCTCGGCCGGCAGTTCGCCGTCGATCTCGATCAGCGCGACCGCGCTGCCGCCGGGCGCCTCGCGGCCGACATGGAAGGTGGCGATGTTGATGCCGGCCTCGCCCAGCGTGGACGAGAAACGGCCGATGAAGCCCGGCTTGTCGAGATTGGTGATGTAGATCATCGAGGGGCCGAACTCGGCGTCCATGCGGATGCCCTTGATGTTGACGATGCGCGGGCGGCCATCGGCGAACACGGTGCCCGAGACCGAGCGCGTCTGCGACTGTGTGACGACCGTCACCGTGATCAGGCTCTCGTAGTCGCCGGCCATTTCGCGCGTGGTTTCCTCGACCATGATGCCGCGCTCCTTGGCCACCACCGGCGCCGACACCACGTTCACGTCCTGCAACATCGGGCGCAGCAGACCGGCCACCGCGGCAGACGTCAGCGCCTTGGTGTTCATGCGCGCCACCTCGCCTTCGTAAGTGAGCTGCACCTTGCTCAAGCCCGTTTCGGTCAACTGGCCGGCGAACGAGCCGAGCTTTTCGGCCAGCGCGATGAACGGCCGCAGCTTGGGCGCCTCCTCGGCGCTGATCGAGGGGAAGTTGACCGCATTGGAAATCGCGCCGCGCAGCAGGTAATCCGACATTTGTTCGGCGACCTGCAACGCGACGTTTTCCTGCGCCTCGCTGGTGGCGGCGCCAAGATGCGGCGTCGACACCACATTGGGATGGCCGAACAGCACATTCTCGGTCGCCGGCTCGGTGACGAAGACGTCAAAGGCGGCGCCCGCGACTTTGCCGGCATCGAGGGCTGCGCGCAGCGCTACCTCATCCACCAGTCCGCCGCGCGCGCAATTGACGATGCGCACGCTCGGCTTCATTTTCGCCATCGCCCGCGCGTCGATGATGTTGCGGGTCTTGTCGGTGAGCGGCGTGTGCAGCGTGATGAAGTCGGAGCGCTTGAACAGCTCCTCCAGCTCGACCTTCTCGACGCCGAGATCGACGGCGCGCTCAATCGACAGGAACGGATCGTAGGCGATCACCTTCATGCGCAAACCGAGCGCGCGGTCGGCGACAATCGTGCCGATATTTCCGCAGCCGATGACGCCCAGCGTCTTGCCGGTGATCTCGACGCCCATAAAGCGGTTCTTCTCCCACTTGCCGGCCTGTGTCGAGGCGTCGGCCTGCGGAATCTGACGCGCCAAGGCCAGCATCAGCGTGATGGCGTGCTCGGCGGTGGTGATCGAATTGCCGAACGGCGTGTTCATCACGATGATGCCGCGCGCGGTCGCCGCCGGAATATCGACATTGTCGACGCCGATGCCGGCGCGGCCGATCACCTTCAGGTTTTTTGCACGCTCGAGAATTTTAGGGCTGACCTTGGTGACCGAGCGGATGGCGAGGCCGTCGAAACCGCCGATCAATTCGGCGAGTCTGTCCTTATCCTTGCCGAGATTGGGCTGGAAATCGACCTCGATGCCGCGATCCTTAAATATTTGAACGGCGGCGGGCGAGAGCGCATCAGAGATGAGAACTTTGGGCATGGCTACGACTGCTTTTTGAATGGGTTCAGTTGTTGGCACTTCTCCCCGCTGGCGGGGAGAAGAAAAAAACTCACGCCGCCTTCGGCAGCGCGGCCTTTGCTTCCGCAAACGCCCAATCGAGCCAGGGCGTCAGCGCCTCGATGTCGCGCGTCTCCACCGTGGCGCCGCACCAGATGCGCAGGCCCGGCGGCGCGTCGCGGTAATAGGCGATGTCGTAGGCGACGCCTTCCTTCTCCAGCAGGCTCGCCAGCGTCTTGGCAAAGGCGGCCTGATCGTCGGCCGGCAGCCGCGTCACCGCCGGATCGGTCACGACCAGACACATTGAGGTGTTGGAGCGCTCATTGGCATTTTTGGCGAGATGGGCAATCCAGGGCGTGCCCGCGACCCAGGAGGCCAAGGCCTTGGCATTGGCATCCGAGCGAGCGACCGTCGCTTCCAGTCCGCCGATCGATTTCGCCCAGCCGAGCGTATCGAGATAGTCCTCGACGCAGAGCATCGACGGCGTGTTGATGGTCTCGCCGGCGAAAATGCCTTCGTTGATCTTGCCACCTTTGGTCAGGCGGAAAAGTTTCGGCAGCGGCCAGGCCGGCTTGTAACTTTCCAGCCGCGCGGCCGCACGCGGTGAGAGAATGAGCATGCCATGCGCGCCCTCGCCGCCGAGCGCCTTCTGCCAGGAGAAGGTGACGGCATCGAGCTTGGGCCAATCGAGCTTTTGCGCGAAGGCCGCCGAGGTGGCGTCGCAAATAGTGAGGCCGGTGCGCTTGGCGGCGATCCAGTCGCCGTTCGGCACGCACACGCCGGAGGTGGTGCCGTTCCAGGTGAACACCACGTCACTCGCAAAGTCGATTTTTGAAAAGTCAGGCAGCTCGCCATAGGGCGCCTTGAGTACCGTGACGTCCTTGAGCTTGAGCTCCTTGACGACATCGCTGACCCAGCCTTCGCCGAAGGATTCCCAGGCCAGCATGGTCACCGGCTTAGCGCCCAGCAGCGACCACAACGCCATCTCCACCGCGCCGGTGTCGGACGCCGGCACAATGGCGATGCGATAGTCGGCGGGTATTTGCAGCACTTCGCGGGTGAGATCGATGGCGCGCTTGAGCTTCGCTCTGCCGATCTTGGACCGGTGCGAGCGTGCGAGAACCGCGTCGGTGAGGGCTTGCAGGCTCCAGCCGGGGCGCTTGGCGCAGGGGCCGGACGAAAAGTGCGGGAGGGCCGGCCGCACGCCGGGCTTGGTCGCGCTCATGGTCTATCCTTCCAGATAGGTGCCCCTCGTTGGGGAGGGGTGTCCCACTGGCGGGAATAGGCAATGACGGGCGGCGCGTCAAGCCGCCTGAAGCGATGCTGGAAATTGCGCCGGTGGGCCCGTTAGAGCAGGTAGCGGAAGCCGATCCGAATTTCGTCGCCGGTCAGGCGCTTGATCGTCAACTGGCCGTTCGGTCCGCCGTTGACATCGCCCATATCGACATGGCGGTAACCGATATCAAGCAGAATATTTTGCGAAAAATTATAGCTCATGCCAGCCATGGCGGCCCAGGCCAGATTCCATCGATGGACCGGCACCGCAGTCGATGGCATCGGCGAAACGGCCGCCGAATTCTTATAACCGGAGAAAATGACATTGGCGCCGCCAATGCCGGCGCCGACATAAGGGGTGAAGCCGCCCCAGGTGCCGAGATCGAAATAGCCATTGGCCATCACCGTGAAACTTTCGACCTTGCCGGAAAAGGTGGTGCCGGCGCTGGTGGTGGCGACGTATTTGCTGCGCCAGCCATAATCGCCGGTCAGATCGACGCGAAACCACTGCGCCTTATAGCCGACGCCGAAGCCGCCCAGCATGGTGTTGTCGAGTTTGACGCTGTTGGGGTTGGGAACCTGCGCCGTGTTGCCGCTCGAGGAGGTTCCGCTGCGCTGAAAGCGGTAGGCGATGTCGCCGCGCAAATACCAGCCGGAAAAAATCTCCACATTCTGTAGCGGCCGTTTTCACGAGGGAAGCGGCATCGGCAGCGTGGGATAGCCTGGCACGTCGGCGCCACGCGCATTTGCGCTGAGAACCGTCAATGCCGCACCGGAGACGACCAAGATCCGCAACCAACTCATGACACCCAATCCTTCGTTGCGTTCCGTTCGATCTTGCCGCAGGAAGACAATGCGGCGCTAAACATACGTTTTCACCAAGTCCGCGCCTCGCTCACATCATCGCTCAGCCGGCGAAGCCCTTTTATTGGCGCATGATCGGTTTCCACGCTTCGGGATCATGCGCGCTAGCCTTTGCTGCGCAGCGGCGGCGGCGGCATGTAGACCGGCGGCGACGGCGGCGTATCGCAGCAGGTCCAGCGCAGGCCGATCTTGATATCGTTCAAATAGAGATTGCTGAACTTGTAGGAATCCGGACTGCAGCCACCGACGCAATCGATGGTGTCGGTGATCGAGCCAAGATTGAGATAGGGTAGGCCAGCTCGATCTTTAAATTCTTGGTCACGGTGTAGGCGACGCCGGCATGCAGCGCCCAGGCCAGATGCCATTCGCTTGGATTGCGCCCGAAGCCGCGCCCGCCGTTCGGATTGATGTCGGTGAAGTCGGTCAAGCTATTGCGTGTCGCGCCAATGCCGGCGCCGACGAACGGCGTGAAGCAATTCCAGGTTCCGAGATCGACATAGGCGTTGGTGAGAAACACCCAAGACTTCAGGTTTCCCTCGTAAGTGTCGATGCCGCCGGGGTAGCTGCCGAAGGCGTAGACGCGCGACTTGGCGCGGTACTCGCCGGTAAAGTCGAAGCGCAGCCAGTTGTTCCATTCATGCCGATGCCGCCGCCGATGAAGAACTGATCGCCGCGCGAATTGTGCTCGAGCACAAAACCGTTGCCGACATTGGCCGGAGCCGGCAGGTAGCCGAGCTTGTAGGAACTCGACATGCCGATGCCTACATCGCCGCGCAGATACCAGCCCGAGGAAAATTCCTCGATCACCTGCGGCTGCTGCTAAATGTAGACCGGTTGCTGTTGCGGCGGTGGCAGTGGCAGCGAATAATCGGCGGCACGCGCAGCGCTCGTAGAGAACGCAGCGACCATCGCCAAGGCCGAAACCGAAAGACGCGCACCAAACATGCAATCGTCCCCTGTCGAATCCGCCCGGTTGCCCAGGCGGTGAAAGATGAGGGACGATGGCAGAAAATTCTTAAGTGGCTCTTAACCTTATTTTTTAACCACGTCGCTTAACGAATTTATCGGCGCGGACGCGGCAGCGCACGCGCCGAAAAACGACTCCGGCGTGCGGAAAGCGGTATTTAAGAAATCATTTACGATTTCGGCAGCGGCTTGAGCGGCAGCTTAGGCAGCGACTTGGGTCAGTGCCTCGACCACGTCGTCGACAACCGACTCGACCAGAATTTTGTCGTCGCCCTCGGCCATCACGCGGATCAGCGGCTCGGTACCGGACGGGCGCACGATCAGACGGCCGCCACGGCCGAGCTTTTTCTCGGCGCTGGCGATGGCGGAACGCACGCCGGCATTCTCCAGCGGCTTGCCCTTCTGGTAGCGGACATTCTTGAGCACTTGCGGCAGCGGCTCGAAGCGGTGGCAAACTTCGGACACCGGCTTGTTGCTGCGCTTGATGACGACGAGCAGTTGCAACGCCGCGACGAAACCGTCGCCGGTGGTGGTGTAGTCGGAGAGAATAATGTGGCCGGAGGGCTCGCCGCCAATATTGTAGCCATGCGCGCGCATATGTTCGAGCACATAGCGGTCGCCGACCGGCGTGCGCACCAGCTCAATGCCAAGGCCGGCGAGGTGACGCTCAAGGCCGAGATTGGACATCACGGTGGCGACCACGCCCGGGCGCTGTAGCCTGCCATCTTCCTTCCAGGACTCAGCAATGACCGCGAGCAACTGATCGCCGTCCACCACATGGCCGCGCTCGTCCACGATCATGACGCGGTCGGCGTCGCCGTCGAGCGCGATGCCGATATCGGCGCGCATCTCGCGCACCTTGTGGGTGATCGCGGTCAAATCGGTGGAGCCGCAATCCTTGTTGATGTTCATGCCGTCGGGATCGACACCGATGGAAATGACGTCGGCGCCCAGTTCCCACAGCGCGCCGGGCGCCACCTTGTAGGCGGCGCCATTGGCGCAATCGATCACCACGCGCAAGCCCGCGAAATCGATCGCCTTGGGCAGCGTGCGCTTGGCAAATTCGATGTAGCGGTCCTGCACACCGTCGATGCGCTTGGCGCGGCCGAGATCTTCGCTCTTGGCCAATTTCTTGCTGAGATCGGAATCGAGCAGCGCCTCGATCTTGGCTTCTACCTCGTCGCTGAGCTTGAAGCCGTCGGGTCCGAACAGCTTGATGCCGTTGTCGGCATAGGGATTATGCGAGGCGGAAATCATCACGCCGAGATCGGCGCGCATCGAGCGCGCCAGCATGCCGACGGCGGGGGTCGGAATAGGTCCGGTGAGCAGCACATCCATGCCGACCGAGGTGAAGCCGGCAACCAGCGCGGTCTCGATCATGTAGCCGGACAGACGGGTGTCCTTGCCGATCAACACGCGGTGCCGATGCTCGCCATTCTTGAAGATAAGCCCGGCAGCCTGCCCGACCTTGAGCGCCAGTTCGGGCGTAATCACTTTATTGGCCCGGCCGCGAATGCCGTCGGTGCCGAAATAACGACGAACCATGAACTGCCCCTCGACGCCTAACGCGTGACGCCCAGCTTTGAATGAGCGGACGGCCAAGCCCAAGCCTGCCCCGCACGGATGTATATAGGCCAATGCATCGAATTTACTTCAACAATTGTGAGGAATCATTACCGACTGCGGTTAACCGGGGCCCAAAACCACGGCTTTTCCACCGCCAACGGGGCTTGAAGCGGGCCATTTCGCAGCCCTTGCCCCTGTGCTACCCGATTAACCACAGTCGCCCCACAGAGTTTGCCCATGAAGAATGTCACCTGCATCGCGGACTTGCGCGACCTTGCCCGCCGCAAGGTTCCGCGCGCGTTTTTCGATTACGCCGACAGCGGCTCGTATAATGAGGAAACGCTGCGCGCCAACCGGGCCGACCTCGAAGGCATCAAGCTACGCCAGCGCGTGCTGGTGGATGTCTCGGCCCGCAGCCTCGCCACGACCATCGTTGGACAGAAGGTGGCGGCGCCGCTGGTGCTCGCCCCCATCGGCCTGTGCGGCATGCAGCGCGGCAATGGCGAAATCCTCGCCGCGCAGGCAGCCTATGAGGCCGGCATCCCGTTCACGCTCTCGACCATGTCGATATGCTCCATCGAAGACGTGGCGGAAGCGACGCGCAAGCCGTTCTGGTTCCAGCTTTACGTGATCCGCGACCGCGGCTTCTCGAAGGAGATCTTGTCGCGCGCGGTAGCCGCGAAATGCAGCGCGCTGGTGCTCACCGTCGATCTGCAAGTGCTCGGCCAACGCCACCGCGACATCAAGAACGGCATGACGGTGCCGCCGCAAATCCGGTTGAAGAACATTATCGACGTGGCGACCAAGCCGGCCTGGGCCTGGAGCATCCTTACCGGCAAGCGCAAGACCTTCGGCAACCTCGCCGGCCACGTGAAGGGCATGGACAATGTCAACGAGCTCGCCAAGTGGGTCGGCAGCCAGTTCGATCCGGCGCTGTCGTGGAAGGATGTCGAGTGGATCAAGAAGATCTGGCCCGGCAAACTGATCTTGAAGGGCATTCTCGACGCCGATGACGCCAAGACCGCGGTCAAGCTCGGCGCCGACGCCATCGTGGTATCGAACCATGGCGGCCGCCAGCTCGACGGCGCGCCATCCTCGATTTCGGCGCTGCCGAAGGTCGCCGACGCGCTCGGCTCCGGTACCGAGGTACTGTTCGACGGCGGCATCCGCACCGGATCGGACATGATGCGCGCGCTGGCGCTGGGCGCGCGCGCCTGCCTGGTCGGCCGGCCCTACATCTACGGGCTCGGCGCCGGCGGCAGGCCCGGCGTCGCCAAGGCGATCGACATCCTCAAGAGCGAGCTCAGCGTCACCATGGCGCTGACCGGCACCAACAACATTAAAGACATTGACGGCCGGGTGATCGTCGGTGGCAAAGAATCGAAAAAGCCGAAGAAGAAGGCGGCGCGCAAACGGCGCTAGTCCTCACTCCTCCTTCAATCCATAGGCCAACGCATTGCCAGTGGCGCCGTCCTTACCGGTCACCATGTTCGCGACATAGGCGTTGGTCATGGTGCTGTTCGGCCGCCCGTCCCAGGGTCCATGGCGATCCGGCACCACACCGCGCTGGGCGGGCAGGAAGATATGAACCGAATAAGCCTTGATGCTGCCGTTCGGCTCCGGCACGCCGGCGATGGCGATGAAGGTGTCATTCTTGAGGTCGGAGAGCGAGGCCTTGACCAGCGCGGATACGCGCACGTCGTCGGCGAGCTTCACGTTCAGCATGGCGCCGTCGCGCGTCTTGAGCACCAGCATGGCGCCGTCGGCTTTCTCGATCTGGCCGCGAATGCGGCCGGGTGCCTGCGCGAAGGCGCTGGTTGCCAGCACGAGTGCCAGGCCAGCGCCGATCAAAGCCTTGTGTGACATTTTCATGGTGTTCTTCCCTGAGATGTTTGCCGCCCTTTAAGTCAGAGCTGTCAGCCCAATAACCCCGCGCCCGGCGCATTATTCCGGCGGGCGGGAGTGGGCAAAAAGTCCGTTATTTCTTGAGCAGATCGGCCTCGACCAAAGCGCGCAATTCCGCCGTCACTTCGGGCGTCACGCCGAACCAGCGCTCAAACCCGCGCACCGCCTGATGCAGCAGCATGCCGAGCCCGTCGGCTGTGCGCAGGCCGCGCGCGCGCGCCAGTTTCAGCAACCCGGTTTCCAGCGGCGCATAGACCAGATCCGCCGCCACCAGCGAGGCCGGGCAGCGCAGATTGAGCTCAAGCGGCGGCTGGCCGACCATGCCGAGCGTCGTGGTGTTGACCAAAAGTCCCGTGCCGCCGAGCAGGCCGGTGGTCTCCTCCCAGCCGGCGACATGCACACGCGCCCCGAATTGCTTCTGCAGGACTTGCGCGCGCTCGCGCGTGCGGTTGATCACATAGATGCGCTGCACCTCGCGCGCGATCAGCGCATAAATCACGGCGCGTGCGCCGCCGCCGGCGCCGAGCACCATGGCGCTCTCAAGCCCGCGGTCCCATCCCGGCGCCGTGGCGTCAAGATTGGCGAGGAAGCCCTCGACGTCGGTATTGGTGGAGCGCAGCGTGTCGCCGTCATACCACAAGCAATTGGCGGCCCCGACCGCGCGGGCGCGTTCGTCCGGCTCCGTCAAGCCAAGCGCTACCACCTTATGCGGAACGGTGACATTGCCGCCGACATAACCGTTGTCGCGAAAGTGCGCGATGAAGTCGACGAATTTTTCCGGCGGCACCGCCTCGCGCCGGTATTCGGCGTTCAGCCCATGCTGCTTGATCCAGTAATTGTGGATCAAGGGCGAGCGTGAATGGCCCGCCGGCCAGGCGATGATGCAGGCCAATTTTCGTTCGTCGCTCATGATTCCATCACCACCGTATTGTGCGGCACATCCAAAAGCCGGGTCTATCCGGCTCTTGGCATTCAAAATTTACGCAACTCGGGCAAGCCCGAGTTGCGATGTTGCCGCAAAGCGCCCGCAGCATGTATTCTCCGCTTGCCGCGCCGTCAACGAGTTTGCCGCAGGACTTCTGACCTTATGAAATCCATCTTCCTCGATTGCAACGATCAACTGGCGCCGGTGTGGGCGCGGGTCATTCGCCCGGACGATCCGAAAATCGACGTCAATATGACGCCGTTCGAACGCGAGGAGCTGCCGCTGGTGCTTGCCGGTTACGACATCGCGATCGACGATCACTCTTATATGCCGACCGAGCTGGTGGCGCGCTGCAAGCAGCTCAAACACATCGTGTTCCTCGGCACCGGCCCGGCGAGCTACATGAATGTCGGCGAACTCAATGACCGCGGCGTCAAGGTTCACATCATCAAGGGCTATGGCGACACCGCGGTGGCGGAGCACGCGATCGCATTGATGGTCGCCTGCGCCCGCAACATCGCACGCATGGACCGCGAGGTGCGAAGCGGCACCTGGACGCCGCATGAGGGCGTGCAGCTGCTCGGAAAAACCCTGGGCGTAATCGGCCTTGGCGGCATCGGCGCCGAGGTCGCGCGCATCGGCAAGGGGATGGGGATGAACGTGATCGCCTGGAACCGCACGCGGCGTCCGGGCGTTCCGCTGGTCGACATCGATGCGTTACTCGCGAAATCCGACGTGGTGTCGATGAATCTCACACTCGGCGACGAGACCCGCGGTTTTCTCAGCGCGGAGCGCATCGCGCACATGAAGCCGGGCGTCATCTTCATCAACACCGCGCGCGGGGCGCTGGTGGATGAGGCCGCGTTGCTGGCGGCGCTTAAAAGCGGCGCCATCCGTCACGCCGGGCTCGATGTGTTTCACGCCGAGCCGTTGAAAGCGGATCATCCTTTGACGGCAATGCAGAACGTCACGCTCACGGCGCATGCCGCCTTCCGCACGCTGGAGGCCTCGATGACGCTGCTGCGGCGGGCGATCGATATTGTGAAGACAATTTCCTAGTCATTCCGGGTCCGGCCCGAAGGGCCGGACCCGGAATCCAGATGCATATTCTGAATGTGTTTCTGGATTCCGGGTTCGCTCGCGGAGCCTGTCATCGGGCCGCGCTTCGCGCGGACCCGTTGGCTCGCGCCCCGGAATGACAAAAAACTAGTAATACCCCGGCGTGCCGCCGCCATCGACGGCGATCGCGGTGCCCTGGATATGGCGCGCCCGCGCGCTGCACAGGAAGACCGCGAGCTCGGCCACGTCCTCGGGCTGGCCGATGCGGCGCAAGCCGCTCTTGCTCAGCCCCTCGGCGCGAATTTGCTCCACCGTCTTGTTCTGTGCCTTGGCGAACTGCGCGAATAATTGTTCAACGCGGTCGGTCTGCGTCTGGCCGGGATGAATGACATTGATATTGATGTCGTCGCGATTGCCGAGCGCCGTGAGGCCCTTGGCGAAATTACCCAGCGCGGCGTTGACCGCGCCGCCGATCAGAAAATCCGGACCCGGCGTGCGCGCGGCGCCGCCGATGATATTGACGATATTGCCGTGCGCTTCCTTCAACAGCGGCCAGAATGCCCTCGTCAGCCGCACCGCGCCGTGGAATTTCAAAGCGAAACCGTCGGCCCAGAAATCGTCCGGCTGTTCGAAAAATTTGCCGCCCTTGGTGGCGCCCGCATTATTGACCAGCACGTCGCAGCGCTTGAAGCGCTCATTGACGCGTGTGAACACCTGCTCGCAGCCTGCAAGCGTGCGCAGGTCGCCGGCGACGGTCATCGGCGCCGGCCCGCCGGCGGCGCCCACCGCTTTCGCCCCTTCGGCGAGGTTGGCAGCATTGGATGCCGCCAGCACGGTTTGCGCCCCCTCGCGCGCGAATGCGGCCGCGATGGCGCGGCCGATCCCGCGGCTGCCTCCGCTGACCACGACGACTTTTTCCTCGAATTCCTTCGGCACTGGCTCAACCTCCCCTGTTCTGATGCGGCTTTATAGCGGGCAACCACGCGGCCGGCGAGAGCCAAGGCTCCCCGCATTGACCTGCCCGCTTTTCCGGTCACAATAAGAAAAAAAGACTTGCTGGGGAATTTTGGGGGGAAACGTGAAGCCGGCGCCATTTGCCTACAAAAAAGTGCGCACGCTGAAGGAAGCCATTGCGCTGCTGGCCAAGCATAAGGATGACGCCCGGCTGCTGGCCGGCGGGCAGAGCCTGATCGCCACGCTCAATATGCGGCTGTCCGCGCCGGACCTGCTGATCGACATCAACGGCATCAAGGGCCTCGATGGCATCGCCAGGAAAGGCAAGTTCATCGAGATCGGCGCGCTGGCGCGGCACTCCCAGGTCGAGCGCTCCGATCTGATCGCCAAGCACGCGCCGCTGATCGCGCTCGCCATGCCGCATATCGGCCACGCCGCCATCCGCAACCGCGGCACTTTCGGCGGCTCGATCGCCTTCGCCGATCCGGCGGCGGAGCTGCCCGCCTGCCTGCTGGCGCTTGGCGGCGAGGTGGTGGCGACCGGTCCGAAGGGCAAACGCACGATCAAGGCGGAAAACTTTTTCAAGGGGCTGTTCGAAACGGCGCTGGGGTCGAAAGACGTGCTCACCGCCATTCGCATCCCCATTGCCGACAAGAATAGCCGCGCCGGCTTTGCCGAACTGGCGCGGCGGCACGGCGACTACGCCATTGTCGGCTTAGCGGCCTACGCGCGTGCCAACGGCAAGGGGCTTTCCAATGTGCGGCTGGCTTTTTTCGGCGTCGGCGCCACACCCATGCGCGTGCGCAAGGCGGAAGCGGCGCTGGCGGATGGCGATGTCGATGCCGCCGTCGCCGCGCTCGATCTCGATCCGGATGACGACGTACAGGCCAGCGGCGCGGTCAAGAAGCACCTCGCCGGCGTTCTGCTGCGGCGCGTGGCGAAGCAGTTAATGGAGGCGCGGTGATGAGCGAACTTCCTCTCAATCTTGCCCTCGACATTGCATTGACCGTCAACGGCGAGCAGGTGCGCGAGCGCGTCGAAGCGCGCAAGACGCTGGTCGATTTCCTGCGCGACGATCTGGGGCTGACCGGCAGCCATGTCGGCTGTGAGCATGGCGTCTGCGGCGCCTGCACCGTGCGCGTGGATGGCGAGATCGTGCGCGGCTGCCTCATGCTGGCGGTGCAATGCGACGGCGCCATGGTCGAGACCATCGAGGGGCTGTCCGATAGCGGCGAGATCGCCGATCTGCAATTGGCGTTCGAGCAGCGCAACGCTTTGCAATGCGGCTATTGCACGCCCGGCATGATCGCCGCAGCGCAGGATTTATTGAAGCGTGGCGGCGTGCCGAGCCGCGACGAGATCCGCGAGCGTCTGTCGGGCAACTACTGCCGCTGCACCGGCTACCACGCCATCATCGATGCGGTGGAGTCGGTGGCGCAAGCGCGCGCGGGAGGCAAACAATGAAAATCACCGGCGACTCCCCGCCCGTGCTCACCGCGCTCGACCGGCCCAACTCGTATATCGGCCGCTCGGTGCCGCGGCCAAATCTGCAACGCCTGACGCAAGGCCGCGGGCAATATATCAGCGACGTCACGCTGCCGCGCATGGCGCATGTCGCCTTCGTACGCTCGCCGCACGCGCACGCGCGCATCAAATCCATTACCGCAGCCGCTACCAAAAAATCGCTCGGCGTGATCGCGGTTGTCACCGGCGCGGAACTCGCCAAGGTCATGACGCCCTGGGTCGGCGTGCTCACGCATCTCAAAGGCCTGAAATCGGCCCCGCAATACCCGATCGCGATCGAGCGCGCCTGCTGGCAGGGCGAAGCGGTATGCGCCGTCGTCGCCCGCACGCGCGCCGAGGCCGAGGACGGCTGCGAGCTGGTGGACGTGAAATACGAGGCGCTGCCCGCCGTCACCGATCCGGAAACCGCGCTCGACAAGAAAACGCCGGTAATCCATTCGTCGCTCGGCGACAATCTGTGCTTCGAGCGCAAGCTCGATGTCGGCGCGGTTGACAAAGCCTTCGCGGAATCCGACGCCGTGGTGGAAACCACCTTCATGTTCGGCCGCCACACCGGCGTCTGCACCGAGCCGCGCTCCGTGGTCGCTGACTGGAACGAGGGCGAGCAGCGCATGACCGTCTATCACGGCACGCAGGCGCCGCACATGATGCAGAACCTGTTCGCAAAGCATCTCGATCTCGCCGAGCAACAGGTGCGCGTGTTGACCAAGGATGTCGGCGGCTCGTTCGGCATCAAGGTGCACACCTACGCCGACGAAATGGCGACGGTCGCGCTGTCGAAACTGCTCAAGCGGCCGGTAAAATTCGTCGCCGACCGCATCGAGAGTTTCGTCACCGACATCCATGCCCGCGACCATCGCGTCAAGGCCAAGATTGGCGTCAACAAGGACGGCACCATCACCGCTTTCGAGATCGACGCCCTGACCGGCATCGGCCCCTATTCGGTCTATCCGCGCACCAGCGGCATCGAGGCCAACCAGGTGGTCAATCTGGTCGGCGGCCCCTACGCCTGCGCGAACTACCGCGCACAGGCGCGCGTGGTGTTCCAGAATAAGAACGTCATGTGCCAATACCGCGCGGTCGGTCACCCTATCGCGGTGGCCGTGACCGAAGGCCTGGTCGAGCTTGCGGCGGCCAAGATCGGCATGGACCCGCTGGAAATTCGCCGCCGCAATCTAATCGCCGACGACGCCTATCCGTGCGCCTCGGCCTCGGGGCTCAAATTCGAGAAGCTGTCGCATCACGAGTCGCTCGCCCATCTCGACTCGATGATGAATTACGCCGGATTACGCGCCGAGCAGAAAAAGCTGCGTGCGCAAAAAATTTATCGCGGCATTGGCTTTGCGTCATTTATCGAAGTGACCAATCCGTCGGCCGCCTTCTACGGCGTCGGCGGCGCCAAGATCAGTTCGCAGGACGGCGCCACCGTGAAACTCGACGCGCAGGGCGCCATCGTCGTGCACAGCGGCGTCACCGAACAGGGCCAGGGCGCCGAAGCCGTGCTGGCGCAATGCGTCGCCAGCTCGTTCGGCGTCTCGATCGACAAAGTGCGCGTCGTCACCGGCGACACCGACAACACGCCTTACGGCGGCGGCACCTGGGCCTCGCGCGCCGCCGGCATTGGCGGCGAAGCGGCCTGGCAGGCCGGCAAGGCGTTGCGCGGAAATGTGCTCGCCGTTGCCGCCAGCATCTTGCAGGCCAAACCGGAAGAACTCGACATCCGCAACGGCATTGTCGTCGACAAGGCGAACGGCACCGAACGCCTGCCGCTCGACGAGCTGGCGCGCATCGCCTATTTCCGGCCCGACACGCTGCCGCCCGGCTTCCAGGCCGAGCTGATGGCGACGCGCCATTACGTGCCGCGCGCCTGGCCGTTCGCCTTCACCAACGGCATTCAGGCGAGCTATCTGGAAGTCGATACCGATACCGGATTTGTCAAACTCCTGAAACATTGGTGCGTCGAGGATTGCGGCACCATCATCAATCCGCAACTTGTCGACGAACAAATTCGTGGCGGCGTGGTGCAGGGCATCGGCGCCGCGCTGTTCGAGCATTGCCTCTATGACGATCGCGGGCAGATGCTAAACGGCAACATGGCCGACTATCTGGTGCCGATGGCGGCGGAAATGCCCGACATCGACTGCGGCCACGTGGTTTCGCCCACCGCCGACAGCGAGCTTGGCGCCAAGGGCGCGGGCGAAGCCGGCACCGCCGGCGCGCCGGCTTGCGTGATGAACGCCATCAACGACGCGCTGCGCCCGCTCGGTGCGAAAGGCCTCACCGACATGCCGTTCACGCCGGATAAGATTTTAAGGGCGCTGGGGAAGGTGTAGCCACCCTATCCCTCCCCGCTTGCGGGGAGGGATAAAGCAAATCGCCGGCTCAGGCCGCGCGCGGCGGCGCACCGAGATGCTCCCTAAAGAACACCAGCGTCCGCTCCAACGCGAGATCGGCAGCCTCCTTGTTGTAGCGCGCCCCGCCGGTATCGTTGTTGAAGGCATGGTTGACGCCCGGATACATGTAAATCGTGTAGCGCTTGCCGTTTGCCTTCAGCGCCGACTCGTAAGCCGCGATACCGGCATTCACGCGCTGGTCGAGCTCGGCATAATGCAGGAGCAGCGGCGCGTTAATGCCCGGCACCTGGTCTGCGGGGACCTGCAGCCCGTAATAAACCGCCACAGCTTTGAGCTCGGGCCTCGCCGCCGCCATGCGATTGGCCACGCCGCCGCCGAAGCAATAACCGACGACGCCGACATTGCCATTCGATTCGGCGTGCGCCAGAACAAATGGCACCGCCGCGATGGCCGCCTCGGTGATATCCTTGGGATCGGTTTTGGCGTGAAGCTCGCGCGCTTTCTCCTCGTCAGGCGGTGTGCCGCCGGATACGGACAGCAAGTCGGGAGCGAAGGCTAGGAAACCCTCGACCGCCAGCAGCCGGGCCATATCCTCGATGTGCGGATTGAGACCGCGATTCTCCTGGATGACAATGATGGCAGGGCGCTTGCCCTTCGCTTTCGGGCGCACCAGATAGCCGTTGATCTTACCTTTGAGGGAGTCGTAGGCGACGCGTTCGGCCATCAGGCGCGCATCATTTTCCGCCACGATGGCGGCCTGGGCGTAGTCGTTCTGCAGGAAAGGCAATAGCGCCGCGGCGGCGGCGGCCGAGCCGGCCAGCGTGGCGAGCCGGTCGAGGAAGTCGCGGCGGTTCATGCCGCCGTGCGTGAAGCTGTCGTAGAGATTGATGATGCGTTGGTCCATGGGTCTTCCCTGTGGTTAGTTGCCGACGCTTGAGCGGCCGGCTTGCTTGATGAACGCCATCAACGACGCGCTGCGCCCGCTCGGCTCCAAAACACTCACCGATATGCCGTTCACGCCCGATAAGATTTTATGGGCGTTGGGGAAGGTCTGAAGTCCCTCTCCCCGCAAGGCGGAGAGCGAAAGATCAGAACTTGATCATGTCGGTCTTGGTCAGCGTCACATTGGCGACGAGGACGGGCCCGTTAGCCAGATGCCACGCCGTGTACTGCTCCAAATAAAGTGTATTAAGATTGAGGGATGACATGCCGTCCACCGGGACGACGACTTTAAATCCTCTGAGCGCGGCGGCGCTAGCGGTATGCATCACCCCGCCATTCGCCAACGTCCCCACCACGATCACGCCCGTGATGCCCTTTTCCTTTAGCATCTTCTCGAGCTCCGTGTTGACGAACTAGGGTCAGGACTCATTGATTATAGCCAGAAGATGACGATTGCGGCGATACAGATTGCTGACATAAAGGTATGGGCGCATCGATCGTAGCGGGTATGAACGCGTCGCCAGTCCTTGAGCCTACCAAACATATTCTCGATTTTGT
>SHVM01000105.1 GCA_009694265.1 Pseudolabrys sp. | reverse complement strand
ACCGCCCGCGCGGCCGGTGTCCCGGTTATCGCCGTCGATTTTGGCTATAGCGAACGCCCGGTGTCCGAATTAGAGCCAGACCGCGTGATCAGCCATTTCGCGCAATTGCCGGCAGCGGTTGCCGCCATTTTCTTCCCCCCTCAATGATGGTAATGCTATGCTGTATGGTTAACGCAGTAAGGTTAACGCCGCGCGACAGGTTGCTTTTTAACGACCGCGCCCGTATCCTTCTGATCGGCGGGCGGCCTGTAGTCGCTTGAGTGGACGGGTCAAACAATGCATCGAGTTTTGACGATCATGAGCGGCACGCTCGTTCTTGCGGCGTGTGCATCGACGCCGGACTGGATGAATCTCGACGCTTTGAAACCCGCGCCGATCATGGACACCGTGCGTTTCGAGTCCGAACCGCCGGGCGCCGAGGCCAAGACGTCAACCGGACAAAGCTGCCGCACGCCCTGCGCACTCGCGCTACCGGTCAATTCTCCAATGACCGTCACCTTCACACTCAACGGCTATCAGCCGGAATCGGAAAGCATTGAACCGATTGCGGTGACTGGTAACCCCACGCAATTGCGGCCCAACCCGGTGCTCGTGGAACTCACGCCGGCGCCGCCGCCGGTCAAGAAGCCGGCGCCCAAGAAGAAGGTTTCTTCCGGCCCCGCAGCCAAGCCAGCCGCGCCTTGGCCTACCACGCCGTCACCTCAGCGCTAAACCTCAAACGAACGATTTGACGTGCCGCCCCTGATTTCGCGGCAGCATTGCCGTGCCCTTGGCCTTAGCTGGACGCTATGGCCAATATCGGCCACTATTCCTATATGGTACGGGAGCGGGCCGGAGCATGATCCCGAAAAGTGGGACCCGGTTTTCGGATAAGATCATGCGTCTTTAAAAGTTCCGCCTCGCGGGGATGGATCATGGCATTAGCGAACGGCACATCCACGCTCGAACTTGATCGCGCCGGTACCGGCCCGCGCACGCTGATCGACCCGTTTGCGCGCGCCATCACTTATTTGCGCGTCTCGGTGACCGACCGCTGCGACTTCCGCTGCGTTTATTGCATGTCGGAGCACATGACGTTTCTGCCGAAGGCCGATCTGCTCAGCCTTGAGGAACTCGACCGGCTGTGCAGCGCTTTCATCGCCAGAGGCGTAAGCAAGCTGCGCCTGACCGGCGGCGAGCCGCTGGTGCGGCGCGGCATCATGACATTGGTGTCGTCACTGTCGCGCCATCTCGCGACTGGCGCACTCAAGGAACTCACACTCACCACCAATGGCTCGCAATTGGAAAAATACGCCGCCGAACTCAAGGGCCACGGCGTCAAGCGCATCAATGTTTCGCTCGACACGCTGGACGCGGACAAGTTCCGCGCAATCACGCGCTGGGGCGATCTCGACAAGGTGCTGGCTGGCATTGACGCAGCGCAGACGGCCGGGCTTCAGGTGAAGATCAACGCGGTGGCGCTCAAGGGCGTCAACGAGGACGAGATCGCCGGCCTGCTCGAATGGGCAAACGGGCGCGGCATGGATCTCACCGTAATCGAGGTAATGCCGCTCGGAGATGTCGGAGAAACACGCCTCGACCAATATCTGCCTTTGTCGATGGTGCGGGCGCGTCTAGCCGAACGCTTCACGCTCGAAGACATCGACTATGCTACCGGCGGACCGGCGCGCTATGTGCGCGTCAAGGAAACCGGCGGACGGCTCGGATTCATCACGCCGATGACCCACAATTTCTGCGAGTCGTGCAACCGGGTGCGCATCACCTGCACTGGCACGCTCTATATGTGCCTCGGCCAAAACGATGCCGCCGATCTGCGCACGCCGTTGCGCGCCTCGGAAAGCAATGACCTGATCCACGCCGCGATTGACGAGGCCATTACGCGCAAGCCCAAGGGGCATGATTTCGTGATCGATCGCCGCCATCAGCGGCCAGCTTTGTCGCGCCACATGAGCGTGACCGGCGGGTAATCAACACCTACGCGGCCCGCTCCACCGACGTCACAAGATCGCGCAATTCTTCCGGCCGCAGCCGGGACGGTGCGAAACACACACCCAAATTGTCGCCGCCGTTCCGCACGATCATGCCGGCAATCGCTTTCATGCCCGGGAATGTCAGCGCGACCTGATCGCCGACCGCGAGATCATCCGCGGCATCGATGCGTGAACCGCCTTCGCTGATGTCATAGACGATAACGTCGACGAACAGCCCATCGTGTTCCAGCCGCGCGGCGAGTTTGACTTCGTAACGGGGATGCTCGCGCAAATCGGCCTTGACCGCCTTGCGTATAATGTCCGGGATTTCGCGGCATAACGTATGCGACGTCGCCTGCATCTCGGCGGCCACGGCGGATACATCCTGCGCGGTGGCGCGCGAGCGTTCTACCATGTCGGCGATGCCGGCCATGCGCCCAGCGACGTCGGACACTGCCGCACTGCTTTCGCGCGCGCGGGCGGCGAAATCCTCGGTCGCGGCGCGCTGCTGCTCGATCGCCGCCGATACCGATTGGGTAACGCCGGAGAGTTGATCGATGGCTTCGGCGACGCCGGTCAACGACGCCACTACTTCGCGCGTGGTCGATTGAATCTCGGCAACTTTGGCGCCGATCCGTTCGGTCGATTGTCCGGTCTGCGTGGCCAGCGTCTTGACCTCGGAGGCGACCACCGAGAAACCGCGCCCGGCTTCGCCCGCGCGCGCCGCCTCGATGGTGGCATTGAGCGCGAGCAGATTGGTTTGCTCCGCGATTTGGCTAATCACGGTGACAATATCGCCGATCTGACTGGCCGCCTTGGTCAGCGCATCAATGGTCGCACGCGAGGCACTGGCGCGTATCACCGCTTCGCGGCTCAGCCCGCTGCCGCGCTGTACCTGCTCGGAGATATCGACGATCGCTTGCATCGCCTGGTCGGACAACTGGCCGGCGGCCTGGTTCATGGCGCGCGAACCCTCGGCTGCGCTCGTGGTCTCGTCGAAGGCTGTCCGAACCGCCTCCAGCTCCGACAACATGTCTTCGGCTTTGATCTGCAAGGTCGAGGCGCCGGCGACGATCGGCTGGATCCCGCCTTCGGTTGCTAACTCAACCTGGCTTGCCAAGTTGGATAAATTAACACGGCGCGAGGCCTGCCAAGTCCGATCAAGATCGTCATGGACCAGCTCGCGGCGCTGGCGTTCGCCAAGCACATCGGCAAGTCTGTCGGCGGCCGCGATCAGACGCGCGATTTCACTCCGGCCACGCGGCAATGGCGTGGCGGACTCCATTTCCGCATAGGCGATGGCATCGAGCGTATCGGCTACCTCGGCCAGCGGGCGGGAGATTTCGCGCGCAATGCCTAAGACACCTGCCCCCGCCAAAGCAGCGGCGGCGAGCCCGATGATAATCCGTGCATAAGTGGCGTTGGTCTCGCCAAGAAATGGCGCCAGCGCTGCGGTGACATATGGCACCGCCAACATGGTCGCGATCGGGAGGAGGACGGCTGTAATAAGCCGCTCGGCGATCGTGAACTGCCGCATGCTCGTTCCTCGCGCCGCGCAGCAATCCGGGCAGACAACCGGGGAAGTCGCGGCCATAGCCCCAAAGGGCAGACCGGCGGCTTTTGTAGCCCCACCGTGGTTAACCGAGGGTTTAGACTTCGTTAACCATGGGTTGCGGCCCACCGGCACGCCAGGGCCGGACGGCCAGGGTCAACGAGTGGCGGCGGGCCATCGGCGAGTAACCGCGCCATATACTCGATCTACGACCAACTTCTCCATTGACGCCTCATAGCGGGATTGGATTAAGTGGCCTCAGGGACGACAAAAACAAAATGCCGGTCGAACCGGCCGATCCGGAGGGGACGTGCGAGGTTTGCTGGCGTTCAGTCGCGTGGTCGACTGGTTTAATTCCCAATTCGCTGTGGTGGCAAATTGGCTGGTGTTGCTTGCAGCGCTGATCAGCGCCGGCAATGCGGGCAGCCGCTATCTGTTCAGCGAAAGCTCGAACGGCTGGCTTGAGATTCAATGGTACATGTTCGCCGGCATGGTGCTGCTCGGCGCCCCCTATGCCCTCAAGATGAACGAGCATGTCCGCGTCGACCTTTTGTACGGAGTAGCCTCCGAGCGCACACAGATATGGATCGACATCGTCGGCGGAGTTCTGTTCCTGCTACCCATCTGCGTGATCCTCACTTATTTCACCTGGCCGTGGTTCGTCGAGTCGTGGCTCGGGAATGAGCAATCGTCAAACGCCGGCGGCCTGATCCGCTGGCCAGTGAAGCTGCTACTTCCTCTGGGCTTTGCCTTGATGGCACTGCAGGGTATTTCTGAAATCATCAAACGCATTGCCGCGCTTGAGCACGTGATCGATATCGAATTCAAATACGAAAAGCCGCTGCAATGAGCATCATCCGGGACAACATGGCGCCCCTGATGTTCGGGGGAATGATTCTCTTTATGCTCGTCGGCTATCCGGCGGCGTTCTCGCTCGCCGCAACCGGATTGTTTTTCGGTTTCATCGGAATCGAATTCGGTCTCATTCGTCCGGAATTTCTCGGAAATCTTACCTATCAGTTGTTCGGCATCATCTCGAACGACCTGTTGCTGGCGATTCCATTCTTCACCTTAATGGGCGCTATTCTTGAGCGCTGCGGGCTGGCCGAAGATCTGCTCGATTCGATCGGCCAGCTATTCGGTTCGGTGCGCGGCGGCATGTCCTATGCGGTGATTTTCGTCGGCGCCATTCTCGGAGCGATCACCGGTACCGTCGCCGCCTCGGTCATCGCCATGGGCGTGATCTCGATGACGCCGATGCTGAAGTACGGTTATTCGACGCGCCACACGATGGGCGTCATCGCGGCGTCGGGAACCATCACTCAGCTCATCCCGCCTTCGCTGGTCCTCGTCGTGCTCGCCGACCAGCTTGGCCGTTCGGTCGGCGACATGTATGCCGGCTCTATTGGACCGAGCATCATCCAGATCGCGCTGTTCTGTATTTGGGTCTTCATCGTCAGCATTGTCTGGCCGAAGGACGTGCCGGCGCTCCCGATCGAGGCCCGCACCCTGCGCGGATGGGCGCTCTGGCGGAAGTGCCTGCGCGGCATGATCCCGTCGCTTGGGCTGATCTTTCTGGTTCTCGGGACGATTTTTACGGGGCTCGCTACCCCATCCGAGGCGGGCGCCATGGGCGTGGTCGGCGCGATCGCGCTGGCCGCCTTCTACGGCACCTTGACGTGGCAGCTGCTCTACCAGGGCATGGCCACCACCATGCGCCTCACGGCGATGGTCGTGTTCATCCTGATTGGTGCGCGCGTGTTCAGCCTGGTATTCCAAGGCGTCGGCGGCAAGGAGTGGATCGAGCACCTGCTCACTTCACTGCCCGGTGGACAGCTTGGTTTCCTGATCTTCGTCAACATCTTCATCTTCGTGGTCGCATTCTTTCTCGATTTTTTCGAGATCGCTTTCATCCTCATTCCATTACTGGCGCCAGCCGCCGACAAACTTGGAATCGACCTCATCTGGTTCGGCGTGCTGATCTGCGCCAATATCCAGACGAGCTTCATGCACCCACCCTTCGGCTTCGCGCTGTTTTATCTGCGCGGCATCGCCCCGCGCTCCATCAAGACTTCGGAGATATACTGGGGAGCTGTTCCTTGGGTGGGGTTGCAAGTCATCCTCGTCGTCATTCTCATTTTCTGGCCAGGATCCGTCACCTACTGGCTCGACAAAAAATCCACCATCGATCCGTCCAAAGTCAGAATTGAAATCCCGCAAATCGACTTGCCGCCGCTCGATTTCGGCCAACCGAATAAATAATCGCCGGCTGAGTTACAAAAAAATAACCCCGGAGCCGAAGCTCCGGGGTTATTCGCTTTGGCGCGATGATCAGCCGCGTGAATGGCGAATCATAAAGTTGTCGTAACCGAATTCGGCAACCTGGTGCCATTGGTAGCCGTTCTTGGTGAAGTCCATCATCGAGTCATTCACCTTCTTGAAGCTGGCGTTTTCCTTGGCGATTTCGCCGTGCAGGCCCATCGCTTCCCTGTAGCAAGCCTCCATGATCGCCGGCGAAAAGCCTTGCAGCTTCACGCCGTTGGCGAGCAGACGGCGCAGCGCCGCCGGATTGAGGTGATCGTATTTCGCCGTGCACCACGTGTTGGCGTAGTGACCGGCCTGCTGGAGAACGGCCTGGTAATGCTTCGGCAGCGCATTCCATTTGTCGAGATTGAAGAAGGCGAGCAGCATCGAGCCGCCTTCCCACCAGCCCGGATAGTAGTAGTGCGGCGCGACTTTGTAGAAGCCGAGCTTTTCGTCATCATACGGGCCGACCCATTCGGCCGCGTCGATGGTGCCCTTCTCCAGCGCCGGATAAATATCCGGAGCGCCGATCTGTTGCGGAACCACGCCGAGTCTCTGCAACACGCGACCGGCGAATCCGCCGATACGCATCTTGAGACCCTTGAGATCATCAACCGATTTGATCTCCTTGCGGAACCAGCCGCCCATCTGGCACCCGGTGTTACCGGCGAGCAGACCGATGGTGTTATACTTCTTGTAGAATTCGTTGAGCACTTCAGAACCGCCGCCCTGCGTCCACCAACCTTGGTTCAGCCGTGCATTGGGGCCGAACGCGACCGACGTGCCGAACGCGAAAGTCGGGTCCTTGCCGAAGTAGTAATATGAGGCTGTGTGGCCGCATTCGACCGTGTTGTTTTGCACCGCGTCAACGACCTGCAGAGCAGGCACAATCTCACCGGCGGCGAAAACCTGAATCTGAAATTTGCCATCGGTCGCATCGGAAACGGCTTTGGACATCGTTTCAGCTGCGCCATAAAGCGTATCAAGCGACTTCGGCCAGCTGCAGGTCATGCGCCATTTTATTTCCGGATTCGACTGCGCGATCGCCGGAGCGGCAACCGCGCTAGCGGCAACGCCGAGCCCAGCAGCCTTGATAAATTGACGACGTTTCATTCCATTCCTCCCTGTTGTTTTTTAGCGAAAGCCCCGCTAGCCACGTGCATTCGTATATCGCCCTCTGGGGGCATGGCTGAACCATGACGGAGCCCGCACTCTAAATCCAGTCTGCACCGGTTCGACCAAAGTTGTAAGTGGGCCGGACCAGCCTCGGAAATGGGCACAAAATGCGCCGGGCACGGTTGGTCTGCCCCCACAAAAGTGGTCCAGGTTGAATGTTAGTCCGAGGCCCGTTTTTGAAACGGGAGATCAATCAAGATGCCTCGGAAGCGGTTCACTTCAGAACAGATCATCAGCAAGCTGAGAGAGGCGGAAATCCGTCTTGGACAGG
>SHVM01000104.1 GCA_009694265.1 Pseudolabrys sp. | reverse complement strand
GTGATCTGTCAGCCGAATGGTCTCGCCAAAGCCAGATGCTGGGCCTCATCCCACAATAAGGTCCTAAGTCGAACCGGTCTCTGCCCGCACCGGTCTCCGTTGCCGGGCAACGGGATTTCGAGGCCAGAGACAAAAGCGCCAAAACGGGCTCCCAATTCAATTACCCCTTTGCAGAGATTGAGCACCCGCACTTAATGCCACTAAACGCTGGCCATCCGCGAAGCTTCAGGAAATCTCCGGTAGCGCGAGAATGCGTGGTGGCGGACGCAGTCACATGCGAACCCGTCTCCACTCGCAAATTCCCTGCTAACAGGGAAATTAACAGGGAATTTCTCCGAATTTGCGCTCTATGGGAGATTTTTAAAGCTAACACCCGAGCGAATTCAAAGGCTTTCAGGCGAATTCCCTGCGTAACAGAACAGGGAATTCTGGTGCGGGAACAGGGAATTTTATCGACCAAAACAAAATTATCCCTGCATGAGGTTTTTGGTACACACACGGGTCGGCGCAGCGCCGCCCATGTCCCTTGTTGATACCAATTGGATTCAGCGGAGACGGTGACTCAAAATGGATTATCGCCATGTGTAGAAGTTCCGGCGCGATCTCCTGGAAAGATGTTCTGTGATCATTAAAAGCTACGAACATCACCCAGCCGGCGGCCAGCCAATCGGATTCATCTGCTGGACGATCTTGGCGAGAGACAGAATGCGCGGCTCCTCGAAGCGCGGCGCTACGATCTGCAATCCGACCGGGAGGCCATCGTTGGTCATGCCGGCGGGGACGCTGCCGGCCGGCAGGCTTACCAGCGTCACCAGAAACGCCGGCGCGATCCAGTCGACATAGTTCTCGAACTTGTGGCAGTTGATCTCGGTCGGAAAATTCTGTTCTACCGGAAAGGGCCGGATTGGTGCGGCCGGCGTCAGCAACAGATCGTAGCGCTCGAACAGTGCTCGGAACCGGTGGAATACGATTTGCCTAGTCTGTTCGGCCTTCCCCAGGTCAAGCGTCGTGACGGTGAGGCCGCGCTTGACGTTGCCCATCAAGTTCTCGCCGAACTCCTCCAGCCGCGATATGTTCTCAAACTGCTGCGCGACCATCCAGGCGCCGCGCCAAACCTGATATGGGTCGCGGCCGTCCGAAACGTCAAATTGAATTTCGTCGACGGTCGCACCGGCGTCGCGCAGGCGCACCGCCGTCGCGCGGCAGATCTTGTCGATCTCAGCATCGACGCCGATGCCGGCGATGTCCGGCGCATAGGCGACGCGCAGACCCTTCGCGTGGTGGGCGCGCGCGACCTCAACCTGCGCACTGGCCCAGGGCGGTGCCACCGAAATCGGCGATAGCCGGCTGAAGCCGACCATTGCGTCCAGCATTAGCGCGGCATCCTCGGCGCTACGCGCCAGCGGCCCGTGCACCTGGCCCGGATCCCAGGCGAGCGGCATCGGGTAATTCGGCGTCAGACCCGGTGTCGGCCGAATGCCGACGATGCCGCAGAACGCCGCCGGGATGCGGATCGAGCAGCCGAAATCGGTGCCCTGCGCCAGCGGCACCATGCCGGTCGCGACCGCCACCGCCGAGCCACCCGACGAACCGGCCGGGCTCAGCGCCGGATTCCACGGATTGCGGGTGGCACCGAACACCGGGTTGACCGTGTTCGCGCCGCAGGCGAATTCCGGCGTGTTGGTCTTGGCCAGCACGATCGCGCCGGCCGCCTTCAGCCGGCGCACCGCCTCGGCGTCTTCGTCCGGCACGAAGTCTTTGAAAAGCGGCGAGCCGAAGGTGGTGCGAATGCCGGCGGTACGGGTTACGTCCTTCACCCCGATCGGCAGCCCGTGCAGCGCGCCCACAGCATCGCCGCGCATCACGGCCGCCTCGGCTTCCCGCGCGGCTTCGCGCGCCTGATCGGCGGCAAGCGTCACGATGGCATTCAATTTCGGGTTTACTCGCTCGATCACTGCCAGACTGTCGTTGAGCAGCTCGACCGGGCTTAGGGCGCGGGATTTGATCAGCGCGGTCAACTCGGTGGCGGATTTGCGTGTCAGATCATTGGACATGATTGGTGCCTTCCGTGCCGACTACTTCCCCGACCAATGCACAAACCGCCGCTCGACCAGCAGGAACAGCAGATTGAACCCGTAGCCGAGGGCGCCGGCGGCAAAAATTGCGGCGTACATGTCGGGCATCTCGAACAATTGCTGGGCTTCGAAGACGCGATGGCCAAGCCCATCAGTCGAACCGATGAACATTTCGGCGACGACGATGATCACCAGCGCCAGCGACACGCCGTTGCGTAGGCCGATGAAGGTCTGTGGCAGCGATTCGAGCAGCATCACGTCAGTAAGCACGCGCAGGCGCGAAGCACCCATTACCTTCGCCGCCAGCAAACGCGTCTTGCGCGCATTCATGACGCCGTAGGCAACATTGAACAGGATCACCAGCATCGCGCCGAACGCCGCGACCGAAATCTTGGTCTTGTCGCCGACCCCAAACAGCACCAGAAACAGCGGAAACATCGCTGAGGCCGGCGTCGAGCGAAAGAAGTCGATGACGAACTCGACCGAGCGATACAGCCGTTCCGACGAGCCGAGAACGATGCCGAGCGGAAGGGCAATGGCGGCGGCGATCAGGATCGAAATGGCGGTGCGCTGCACGGTCTTGAGGAAGTCGAAGCCGAGCGCCCCGCCGTTCATGCCCTTCCACAAGGCCCAGAAGGTCTTGGTCGGGGACGGCAGCAGCACCGGATCGACGACTTGGCCCCATACCGCGAAGGACCAGATGACGATCAGGCCGACGACACCGATGATCGGCAGAAGTGGGTCAAAGCGTTTCATCCCTTGCGCACCTCGCGCTGGAACACGTCGAGGCAATGCGCCTTGACGCGGATGAATTCGGGCTCCGACAGGGTTGCGTCGGTACGCGGACGCGCGTCATCGTAGCGTACATAGTCGGCAACCAAAGCCGGATGACGCGACAGTAGCAGCACCCGGTCAGCCAGATACACCGCCTCTTCGAGGTCGTGCGACACCAGCACCGTCGTGGTGCCGGTCTCTTGGAACACGCGCTGGAGCTGCTCGCGCATGAACAAGGTCATCTCGTAGTCGAGCGCGGAGAAAGGCTCGTCGAGAAACAGGATTTCCGGCTCGACGATCAGCGCGCGCATGATCGAGACGAGCTGCTGCTGGCCGCCGGACATTTCGTAGGGGTAGCGCTTAAGATCGATCTTGACTCCAAGATTCGCGATCAGCTTCTCGGAACGCGCGCGGCGCTCGACATTCGGAACCTGCATCACCTTCAGCGGGTACTCGATATTGTCGATCGCACGCAGCCACGGAAACAGCGCCTCGCGATAGTTCTGGAACACATAGCCGAACTTGATTTCGCTCAGCTTCTTGCCGTCGAACAGGATCTCGCCTTCGTCGACCGGGATCAGCCCGGCGATCATGTTGATCAGCGTGCTCTTGCCGCAGCCGTTCGGGCCGAACACCGAAATGAGCGTGCCACGGGGAATGTCGAAATCGAACTTGTCGTAAATCACCACATTGTTGAAGCGCTTGCTCAGGCCGCGAATGGTGACGTGGGCACGCTCGGGTGCTGGGGTGCCGCCCGGTGGACCGGCGGGCGTCTCTAGCAATGTGGTTGCTCGCCGGTCCATCGTATCGCTTACTTTGGTTCAGAACGTCTGCAGATACTTTGTGACATCGATTTTTTCCGGCAAAGTGCCGGTGGTCACCGAGAAGTCGATAAACTTCTGGTACACCTGCTTGTCCTTAGCGGTCAGGTCCTTGGCCATCACGTATTTGATCATCGGAACGGTATCGACCACGTCGGGCGGCGTGAACGTATTCTTCAAGAGATGCTGACGTGCTTCCTTCGGATTCTTGTTAATGAAGTCGACCGCTTTGGCCCAGGCCGCGGTGAAACGCTTGGCTACGTCGGGCCTCGTCTTGATGAACTCGGAAGTAAGCGCGCCGCCGCCGACATAGGCGTCGGCCTCGGGATTGCCGAGGACGTAGTGGGCGATCACGCCGGCCTCCAGCGTGGTGGCGACGCCCATCTTGCGCATGGTCGAGGCGTTTGGTTCCAGCGTGTATCCGGCGTCAAAAGTGCCGGCGACCATTGCGTTGACGTGCTGGCCCATGTCGAGCTGATCTATGGTGTAATCGCCTTCCTTGAGGCCCGCGGCCGCCAACGCGGCTTTCGCCATCGTCACGTTCGCTGGTCCCGGCGCCGACATGATTTTGGCACCCTTCAGATCCTTTAGCGTCTTGGCCTCGAAGCCCTTGCGGACTACGAATTGCTCCATCTGATAGGTCTTGTTCTGGCTGTTTAGCGAGATGTACATCGCGACGCCCGGCTTCTTCAGGTTAGCGTTCATGCCCTCGATCGTCACCAGCACGGCGGCAGCGTCGATCTGGTTGCTGATCATCGCCGCGACGTTCGGTGGCCCGCCTATCAAACGGATGGTCTCGACCTCGATGTTCGTTTCCTTGAAGAAACCACGGTCGAGTGCAACGAAATAGGGCAGCGTCGAGGCGACCGGGAACACGCCGACTTTCACCTTGTCCTGCGCCGCCGCCGGTAACGCGACGGCAGAAGCCAAAGCCACACCGGCGACGACACGCCGTAGAATAGATCCAAACCTGTTCATTGCGGTAACTCCTCTTTTGTTACTATTCCAACTTAAAATTCGCGCCGACCCTCATTCACCCACGTCGATGATCGCGATTACCGGCCCCCCACCCTGCGGACCCTGATGCATGGCGTCAACCGAGACGAACACCGCGGGATCGCCGATCGCGGCCGCCGCCACACCGCCCACCGCCGCCTTAGAATGGCGGTGATGATGCACATCGGAGTCGTCAAGCATGATTTGCCGCCGGCCGCGCAGCAAGCCGGTGCGGTCCGCCTCGCATTTCATGAAGCAATTGACCACGCGGCCCTTGAGATCGCTCGACCGCGGACGCTCCGGCAAATCGAGCCCAGCGTCGCGAATTGAATCGTAAATGCCGTCGATATCGAGCGCGTCTTTCATCACCGCATGGCCGATCCGGTAGCGGCCGCCGGCGCCGGGCTTGTTACCGAGCAACACGATCTGCGCCTGCGTCAGTTCGACACCAGACGAGCAGGAGGCGACCGAGGAATAAAGATCGAGATCTTTGCAGATCTGTTCGGCCTTCGGCATGGCGATCTCGCCCAAGGCGACGGCAATACCGAGGGCGGTGGTGCCATTCGACACGCCCATCGAATCGTGCACCTCGCAGGCCAGCGTCTTGTGGCGCGCTTCCGCATCGCGCACCGAATCGATGGTCAACAGCGGCGTCTTGGTCTGGACGTAGTGCACGTCCTTCGGATCGCTGATCCCGGCGTCCTTCATCGCCGCACGGACGGCGTCGGCAACCTTCTCGACCATTGCCAGCCGGCCGATATCCTCCGGCAGCAGCTCGGCGCTGAGCGCGGTGCCGATGACGAGGCGCGCCTTATCTGCTGGGCCGGTCTTATCGTTGCGGGCGAAGATGGTCGCGTGCGGCGTGATCACGCCATCGCAGCCGCCGGACCAGACCATCGGAATGTTGTGAATCTCGGCCTCGTTGCGCGTGCCGTGCTTGAGCAGTGCCTTGCGATAGGACTGATCGGCCAGGATACGGGTAAAATCGTTGACCCCTCCATTGCCTTCGGTCTTACCGATGACGGCAATCACTTGGTCGGCTGTGAATTGTCCAGCCTTGATCCGCTCCTCGACGCCGCTAGCGTCCTGAACCGTCTTGAATTCGACCTTCGCGACTTCGATCGCCATTTGCGATTCCTTGTTAGACTTGCCGCATGCGCGGGAGGCACTCGCCGCGCAGCATTTTTTCGTAGCCTTCGCCGCGATCGATCATCGGCAGCGCCTCTGTCCGTCGCGCGCGCATTGCCGCGCGGTGTGCATTGGTCGCGGCTATGTCGATCTGCGCATCTTCGAGGTCGGCCCCGGTTGCGAACACGACGCCATAATCGTCATGGGCGCTCTCCCGCGATACGCGGCCTTCCGTCACATCGCGCTGCACCATTTCGGGCTCACGCTCCAGCGGATCGCCCCAACCGCCGCCGCCGGTGGTGACGACCTTGACCACCTGGCCGGCGAGCACGGGCTCGCCGTCGACCAAGCCGCCGAGTTCAATCGCGGCGCCTTCGGCATCAACAGTGACGCAGAATGGCTGCCCGGCCTTGCCGCCATTGAGCCCATAGCAGCCAAGCCGCACCCGGTCGGCGGTCACGATCGTGCGGCAATCGACCAGCGCGCGGTAGTGCTTCTCATATCCGAGGCCACCGCGGCGTTGGCCGGGCCCGCCGGAATCGGTTCGCAAAGCCAGCTTCTCGACCAGCAGGGGAAACTTGGTCTCGGTGAATTCCGCCGGCTGGTTGCGCGAATCTGGCACGATGTGGATAGCATCGTTGCCGTCCGCGTAGGAGCGCCCGCCGGAGCCGCCGCCAAGCACCTCGCGCGACAGGAACGGCTTGCCGATGGCGTCATTGCCGAAGAACCCGGTGTAACGGATAGTCTCCTGGTCGGCCGGCATGCGGCCGTCGACCGCCTGTGCGACCACGCCGGCCAGCAGGCCGAGGCAGCGCAGCAACACGAACGAGCGTGCATTGGTTGCGGCCGGCCATTCCGGCGTGATCAGCGTGCCCTTCGGCGGGAAGATAATTTCGAAGATCTCGCACACGCCCTCGTTGACGTGGATCTCCGCGGCGCGCTCTGGCGTGTCGGCTAGATTGCGCAGGATCGGCGCAATCCATTTGATCAAGAATGCGCCATCGGCATAGTCCGCCGGCCAGTTGATCGGCCCGGTCGACTGCGGATCGGTACCGTTGAAGTCGAGCGTGATGTGCCCGGCCTTCTTGGTCATCTTCAGCGCTAACTTGTGCAGCTTTGGGTCGGTGACGCCGTCGTGCTCGACGTAATCTTCCCAGACATACTCGCCGTCGGCGATCTTCGCGAGCAGTTCGTCGCGATAAATGTTGCGGCATTTGTCGAGTATGGTCTGGAAGCAGGCCTCGACCTGGGCGCGGCCGAAGCGGGCGAACAGACCTTCCATACGACGCGCGCCCATCACGCAGGCCTGGATCTCGCTGTCGAGATCGGCCGCCAGCATATCGGGCACGCGGGTGTTGCGCCGGATGATGGTGAACACCGCGTCGTTGCGCACCCCGGCGTCGTACAGCTTGACCGGCGGGATCGCGATGCCTTCTTCAAACACGGTCGTAGCGGTGCCCGGCATCGAGCCCGGCACCCGGCCGCCGACGTCGTCGTGATGGCCGAACGCCTGAATATAGGCCACCACCTCGCCGTCATGGAACACCGGGACTGTCGAGCACAGG
>SHVM01000103.1 GCA_009694265.1 Pseudolabrys sp. | reverse complement strand
ATTGTGGCGCTTGGCGATTTCCTGCACCGCCATGAAACCGACGTTATGGCGATTGGCGACATAGCGTTCGCCGGGATTACCGAGACCGACGAATAGCAGCATGACGTCACCGGCGTTGCCGCCTCAGAGAGTTCGAGCCTAAAGCGTAAAAGTCGGCGAGGTGGCGCGTACGCCGCCTCACTTCTTGTCGGACTTGGCCGGCGCGGCGGCGGCGGTGGCAACGCCACCAGCCGCGGCGGGAGCACCGCCTGGCGCGGCACCGGGTGCAGCACCAGGTGCGGCACCGGGAGCGCCTTCGGCACCGGGCGCGGTACCGGCAGCGGCAGCGGCGGCCGCGGCGGCCGCGGCGGCGGCAGCTGCTTCGGCGGCGGCCTTGAGTTCTTCCGCGTAGCCTGACGGCGGCACCACCGTGACCAGCGTGATGTCGCCATGCGCGATCACGCGCACATTCGGCGGCAGCGTCACTTCACTGAGATGCTTGGAATGGTTGATGTCGAGTTCGGAAATATCGACGTCGATCGATACCGGTATCGACTCGGCCAGGCACGACACCTCGACCGTGTGGGTGACGATGTTGACCGCGCCACCGCGCTTCACGCCGGGCGACTGGTCGGCATTGAGCACATGCACCGCGACGTTCACGCGGATGGTGGCGCCCTCCGACACTCGGAGGAAATCCACGTGCATCGGCAGGTCCTTCACAGGATCGAGCTGGAAGTCGCGCGGGATCACGCGGTGCTTCGTGCCGTCCACATCCAAATGATAGAGCGTGGTGAGAAAGCGCCCGGCATAGATGCGCTTATGCAATTCGGCATGGTCCATGAGGACCATCAGCGGGGGCTTGTTCTCACCGTAAATTACGCCCGGCACGCTGCCGGATCGACGTGCTGCCCGAGCGGCCCCCTTGCCGCCTTTCGGACGCACCGTCGCTTTCATTTCTTGGACGGTCGCCATGATCAAATCCTCAATCTAAGCCAATGAAAAAGGCGGCTTTTTCCGCCGCCTGCGAACGCGGCAAGCCTCCAGGGGTGCCGGGGGCCGCGTATCGCGCGGGGTTATAGCGGCGCAGGCTCCAAAGGGCAAGAATGCCATTAAGAAGGCGGAAAATCAGTCGGAAGCGGCCGAACCGGCATCCTTCTTGGCGGGGCGTTTGGCCTCCAGCGCCTCGATCCGCGCCTTCAGCGTTTCGTTTTCCTCGCGCGCCAGGCGGGCCATCTCCTTGACCGCTTCGAAGTCCTCGCGCTGGACCACGTCGAGATCGCGCAGGATGCGCTCGGCCTGGGCCCGGAACAAAGTGTCGAATTCGCGCCGAACACCCTGCGCGACGCCGGCGGCGTCGTTCATCAGACGTGCCATTTCATCGAAAATGCGGTTGCTGGTCTGGGTCATGGGTCGCCTCCGGCGCGATTCATTATAACAATGGCTATACGGTCATCGGGCCGCAAGACCCGGCGTGGTACAACATTGCGCCCTACATCCGACCGGAATTCGCAATGCCATTGTTCGTCATTCCATTTCCCGCCTTCGATCCGGTGCTGGTGCAACTGGGGCCGTTCGCCATCCGCTGGTATGCGCTGGCCTATATCGCCGGCATCCTGCTGGGCTGGGCCTACGCCCGCGCGCTGGTCCGCGCCCAATCATTATGGGGCGGCAAGGTACCTCTGACCGTCATCGACTTCGACGACTTTGTGCTGTGGGTGACGCTCGGAATCATCCTGGGTGGCCGCATCGGCTATGTGCTGTTCTACAATCCGCAGCATTTCACCGCGCATCCGCTGGAGATCGTGCAACTATGGAACGGCGGCATGTCGTTCCACGGCGGTTTCACCGGCTGCGTTGTGGCGGTGGTGCTGTTCGCGCGCAAGCGCGGCATTCCAGTTTTGTCGCTTGGCGACATCACCTGCGCGGTCGGCACGATCGGGATATTTCTCGGCCGCATCGCCAATTTCATCAATGGTGAATTATGGGGCCGCACCGCCGATGTGCCGTGGGCCATGGTATTCCCGAACGGCGGCCCGCTGCCGCGGCATCCGAGCCAGCTCTATGAGGCGGCGCTGGAAGGCCTGGTGCTGATGGCGGTGCTGGCGCTGCTGATGCGCGCCGGCGCGCTGAAACGGCCGGGCATGATCATCGGCGCCTTCGCGGTCGTCTACGCCATCGCGCGCACAGCAAGCGAATTCTTCCGCGAACCCGATGCCCAGCTTGGTTTTCTGTGGGGCGGCGCGACCATGGGTCAGTTGTTGTCAGTGCCGCTGTTTCTCGCCGGCATCGGCTTCATTGTCTATGCGCTAAAGCATCCATTACAGCGGAACAACTGATGGAAGCGGTGTCGCCGCTGGAATTGGAAATCCGCCGGCGCATCGCTGCGGCGGGTCCGATGCCAGTCGGCGAATACATGACGCTCTGCCTCGCACATCCGGAGCACGGCTACTACACCACGCGCGATCCGCTCGGCGCGCGTGGCGATTTCATCACCGCGCCGGAAATCAGCCAGATGTTCGGCGAACTGATCGGTCTGTGGATGGCCGCGGTCTGGAAAAAAATGGGCGCGCCGGAGAATATCCGCATTGTCGAGCTCGGGCCCGGCCGCGGCACATTGATGAACGACGCGCTGCGCGCGGCGCAGGTGACTCCCGCGTTCCGTGCCGCCATAGCGCTGCATCTGGTCGAGATCAGCCCGACGCTGGAGGCGCAACAGGAGCGCATGCTGGAACACCTATCAACCCCGATGTCCTGGCATCCCGCGCTCGAAGATGTGCCGAAAGGCCCCGCCATCGTCATCGCCAATGAATTCTTCGATGCCTTGCCGGTTAATCAGGCGGTGAAGATCGAGGGTGGCTGGCACGAGCGCCAGATCAATATCGATTCGAACGACAAGCTCGCTTTCACCTTCGCGCGCAAGCCGTTCGCGTATTTCGACATGCTGCTGCCGGCGGCGGTGCGCGCGGCGCCCGATCAGTCAATCTTCGAATGGCGTGACGACCTTGTGGCCATGGAGCTGGGCCGGCGGATCGCGAATGACGGCGGCGCGGCACTGGTGATCGATTACGGTCACGCCGACAGCACGGTCGGGGAGACCTTGCAGGCGGTCGGCCAGCACGCCTATGTCGATCCACTGATCGCGCCGGGCAATATCGATCTCACCGCGCATGTCGATTTTCAGGCGCTGGGGCGGGCGATCGAAGCGATGGGCACGAATGGTTTCGGACCGCTCAACCAGTCGCAATTCCTGCACCGTCTCGGCATCGAGACCCGCGCCGCCGCACTCAAGGCTGCGGCCACCTCGCGCGCCGCCGTCGCCGATATCGACGCCGCGCTCGCGCGCCTCATTGGCCGCGGCCGCACCGGAATGGGCATGCTGTTCAAGGTGGCCAGCTTTGCGCACCCGTCGATTGGCGTGCCGCCGGGATTCGAGTAATGGACTGAACGCATGTTGCAAGCTGCTTCCTTGTCCAAGCTCGCTCACATTCGCCACGCGTTCTTTACGCGCGCCGGCGGCGTGTCGCAGGGCGTCTATGCCTCGCTCAATGGCGGCGTCGGCTCCAACGACGCGCCTGACAAGGTCGCCGAGAACCGCGCCCGCATGGCTGCCTCGCTGGGAGTTTCGCCGGAACGGCTGATCACGCCCTATCAGATCCACTCCCCCGAGGTGGTGGCCGCCGATGCACCATGGACGCGCGAGAACCGCCCGCGCGCCGATGCCATCGTTACCCGAACGCCACGGCTTGCGATTGGCGTTTCCACCGCCGACTGCGGGCCGTTGCTGTTCGCGGACACCCAAGCGCGCGTCGTCGGCGCCGCCCATGCCGGCTGGCGCGGAGCATTCACCGGCGTGATCGAAGCAACCGTTGCCGCAATGGAAAAACTTGGCGCCGACCGCAGCCGCATTATGGCCGCGCTCGGCCCCACCATCAGCCAGCCGAATTACCAGGTCGGGCCGGAATTCGTCACCCGCTTCGTGTCGGCGGACGCCGCCAATGCGCGCTTCTTTTCAGCTTCGGATCGGGCCGGGCATGCCATGTTCGATCTCAACGGCTATATCGCCGCCCGCGTTCAACGCGCTGGCATTGTGAAATTCGAAGACCTCGGTCTGTGCACTTATGCCGAGCCCGAGCGGTTTTACAGCTTTCGCCGCTCGACCCACCGGACCGAGCCCGATTACGGCCGGCATATCAACGCCATCGCGCTCGCCGATTAATGCGTTGTCCTCAACGGGCAATTTCCGCATTTTCCATGCCAATGCCGATCCGCTGGCGGCCTTGAGCCTCTAAGCCCTCAGACCGGTTAAGCCTGCCGGAAAAAGCTTCGGGACAACGATTCCGACTCGTATTGCCGCGCCCTCCTTGTCTTGTTATGACCACGCCGCCTACTAACGCGAGGATTTTGGGATGTCGAAGAACGGAGCGATCAAGCTCGTCGCCGGCAATTCCAACCCTGTCCTGGCACAGCAAATCGCCGAATATCTCAAATCCACGCTGACGAAGGCGGTGGTGAAGCGCTTTGCCGATATGGAGATTTTCGTCGAAATTCAGGAAAACGTGCGCGGCGCCGACGTTTTCGTCATCCAGTCGACATCGTTTCCGGCCAACGACCATCTGATGGAATTGCTTATCATCATGGACGCGCTACGGCGCTCGTCCGCGCGGCGCATCACGGCGGTGATTCCCTATTTTGGCTATGCAAGGCAGGACCGCAAACCGGGTCCGCGCACGCCGATCTCGGCCAAGCTGGTCGCCAATCTGATTACCCGCGCCGGCGCCGACCGGGTCATGACGCTCGACCTGCATGCCGGGCAGATCCAGGGCTTCTTCGACATCCCGACGGACAATCTTTACGCTTCGCCGGTCATGGTGCGCGACATGAAGAAGCGCTTCCAGCTTGATAACGTCATGGTGGTGTCGCCCGACGTCGGCGGCGTGGTGCGCGCACGCGGATTGGCCAAGCGCATTAACGCGCCGCTCGCCATCATCGACAAGCGGCGCGAGCGCGCCGGCGATTCGGAAGTGATGAACGTGATCGGCGACGTCGCCGGCTACACCTGCGTGCTGGTGGACGATATCGTTGACTCCGGCGGGACCCTTGTGAATGCCGCCGATGCGTTGCTCGAGCAGAAGGCAAAAGCGGTCTACGCTTATATCAGCCACGGTGTGCTGTCAGGCGGCGCGATCGCGCGCATCGCCAAATCGCGGCTGAAGGAATTGGTGATCACCGACTCGATTGAGCCGACCAAGGAAGTGCGCGCCGCCGGCAATATTCGCGTGCTTGAGATCGCGACATTGATCGGCGAAGCGATCGGACGCACCGCGGCCGAAGAGTCGGTGTCGAGCTTGTTCGATTGATTCTTGAGCGTGACTTATCCCCAACTGAGTCATCATGGCGCAGCATTGGCTGTGGAGAGTCGACTCAGGCCGGTTGCCTATCAACCCCAAATCACTGCTCATTAGGGCTTGAAGATGCCTTTGGCGGGCTGAATCGAGAGGGTTATAGTCAGATCGTCAGGTGATTCGTTATCGCCGTCAAGGCACCCCGTATCCCCGCGTCAATTTGGTGTTCGTGCCCAGTCCGGGTCGTTCGTCCCGTACCTGTGCGGTGCCGTGCGTTTCTTCGTGCTCAATTCGGCAAAGCGGAGACGTCATGTCCCTCACAAGCTATGCGGACGAACCACGCATCAATCCGCTCGACGTGGTCGAGCGTCTGGCAGCCGGCAATGACTGGTCGTTCGAACGATCCAGCGACGACGAAATCACTATCCTGGTGACCGGCAAGTGGACCGACTACCAGCTGTCCTATACCTGGATGGGCGATATCGAGGCGCTGCATCTGGCCTGCGCCTTCGACCTCAAGGTTCCCGAGCGGCGGCGCGCCGAGGTGCAGGCGCTGATCTCGCTGATCAATGAGCGGCTGTGGGTCGGCCATTTCGACCTGTGGACCAAGGAAGGCATCGTCATGTACCGCCACGCGCTGGTGCTGGCGGGCGGCGTGGAAGCCTCCAGCAAGCAATGCGAGGCGCTGCTCGGCACCGCGCTTGACACCTGCGAGCGCTATTTCACGGCCTTCCAATTCGTGGTCTGGGCCGGCAAGGCCGCGCGCGAAGCGCTCGACGCCGCCATGTTCGATACCTCGGGCGAGGCGTGAGACGCGCAATTCCGTCGGATTGACGGTATCATGGGCGTCATGAAGCGAGCTGTGCCAAACCAAAAGACCTTGAGCAAGCTTTCAGGCTCCCTTCTCCTCGTTGGCGCCGGCAAGATGGGCGGCGCCATGCTCGACGGCTGGCTGGCGCGCGGGCTCAACCCGAAGAAGATTGTCGTGATCGAGCCGCAGCCGGGCAAAGCGGTGAAGGCGCTCACGCGGCGCGGGCTGAAGCTCAATCCCAAACCCGGTCCCAATGCCAAGGCCGATGCCGCGGCCATCGTGATCGCGGTGAAGCCGCAGACCGCGCCCGGCGCCGTGCCGCCGCTCGGTCTGCATGTCGGCAAGTCGACGCTGGTGCTTTCGATCATGGCAGGCCGGACGCTGCGGTTTCTGGAAAACGCATTGCCGCCGGGCACAGCGATTGTGCGCGCGATGCCGAACACCCCGGCATCGATCGGCCGTGGTATTACGGTGGCTGTCGCAAACGCAAAAGTCTCCGCCAAGCAGCGCAAGCAGGCCACCGGCCTGCTCGACGCCATCGGCAAGGTCGAATGGGTCGGCGACGAGGCGCTGATCGACGCGGTCACGGCGTTGTCCGGCTCCGGCCCGGCCTATATTTTTCTGCTGGCGGAAGCGATGACCAAGGCCGGCATCGCCGCGGGTCTCCCCGCGGAACTCGCAGGCCGGCTGGCGCGCGAAACCGTCGCCGGCTCCGGCGAACTGCTACATCGCTCGGATCTCGATGCCGCCACGCTGCGGCAGAACGTCACCTCGCCCGGTGGCACCACCGCCGCGGCCCTTGAGGTGCTGATGGGGCCGGGCGGCTTCGACGAGCTGCTCACCCGCGCCATCGCCGCAGCCACGCGGCGCTCGCGGGATTTAGCAGGTTAGTTCTCTGCCCTAGAACCGGCGCCTTTGCGGACCTAGATTAAGGGCATCAGAATAGCCCCGAAGGAGGCCGTCATGGTCCGCAAGCCGAAACGTGATCGCAAAGCGCCGACACCGCCACCGCCGCGCGGCACCAGTGACCGCGACAAGGCGGTCGACGCGCTGATGGCCCTGCTGCCCGAGCATTCCTTCGAACAGATCGGGCTGGCCGAAGTCGCCGGCCGCGCCGGTATCAAACTGTCGCAACTGCGCGCCGAATTCGGCTCAACGCTGGTCATCCTCGCCGCCCATATCAAGGACATCGATCGCCTGGTGCTTGCCGGCAGCGACGCCGACAAGGCTCAGGAAGATATGGCGGACGAGCCGGTGCGCGAACGGCTTTTCGACGTGCTGATG
>SHVM01000102.1 GCA_009694265.1 Pseudolabrys sp. | reverse complement strand
CGGCATAAAAACCTACCCCCGGAGCCTCAAAAAAATGGCTTTCCGAGGCGGCCGGATCGCTCAATACTGCCCCGTTCGGTGCCGCCGTTGTCCCCATAGTTCACCGGGTAACCACAAGATTTAGTATTTGATTCAGATTTGACGTCTATCTGTTGTTGACGACGGCAGCGAGTCCACTTAGCTTAGGTTTGTTCGGTGCGGTTGAGTTTAGGTTCCCTCCGGACCTTCAAAACGACGCCAAGTCGTGTCTCGCCCACGCCAGAAATGGTGTTTTGGGACTGGGAGTTGCTGTGCCTGGGGTCAAACGTCAGGGATAATCGGGCGGTCGCCAGCCGCCCGGACATTAAGGGGCTTGAGACACATGCGAATTGAACGGCGCTATACCAAGGACGGCCAAGGAAGCCAGGATGCGGCCTACGCAGGGCTGAATTTCAGGCTCACCACCAGCGAGATCCGCAACCCGGATGGCTCGGTGGTGTTCAAGCTCGACAATGTCGAGGTGCCGGAATTCTTCTCGCAGGTGGCGTCCGACGTTTTAGCGCAGAAATATTTCCGCAAAGCCGGCGTGCCGGCCCGCCTGAAGAAGGTGGAAGAAAATACCGTTCCCTCCTTCCTGTGGCGCTCGGTCGCCGACGAGGAAGCGCTCGCTGCGCTGCCCGAGAAGGAGCGCATGATCGGCGAGCAATCCTCCAAGCAGGTGTTCGACCGGCTGGCCGGCACCTGGACCTATTGGGGCTGGAAGGGCGGCTATTTCGATTCGGAAACCGACGCGCAGGCCTTCTTCGACGAGCTGCGCTACATGCTGGCTTGCCAAGTCTGCGCGCCGAACTCGCCGCAATGGTTCAACACCGGCCTGCACTGGGCCTATGGCATCGATGGGCCGAGCCAGGGCCATTACTACGTCGATTTTGAAACCGGCAAGCTGACCAAATCGAAATCCTCCTACGAACATCCGCAGCCGCACGCCTGCTTCATCCAGTCGATCTCCGACGATCTGGTCAACGAAGGCGGCATCATGGACCTGTGGGTGCGCGAGGCGCGCCTGTTCAAATATGGCTCCGGCACCGGCTCGAACTTCTCGCGCCTGCGCGGCGAAGGCGAAAAATTGTCGGGCGGCGGCCGCTCGTCCGGCCTGATGAGCTTCCTCAAGATCGGCGACCGCGCGGCCGGCGCCATCAAGTCGGGCGGCACCACGCGGCGCGCCGCCAAGATGGTCGTCGTTGACGTCGATCACCCCGACATCGAGCAATATATCGACTGGAAGGTAATGGAAGAGCAGAAGGTAGCCGCCTTGGTTACCGGCTCCAAGATCAACCAGAAGCACCTCAAGGCCGTGCTGAAAGCCTGCGTGAACTGCGAAGGCTCGGGCGACGACTGCTTCTCACCTGAGAAAAATCCCGCGCTTAAGCGCGAGATCAAGCTGGCGCGCAAGGATCACGTTCCGGACAATTTCATCAAGCGGGTGATTCAATTCGCCAAGCAGGGCTACACCGACATCAATTTCCCGACCTATGACACCGATTGGGACTCGGACGCCTATCTCACCGTCTCGGGTCAGAACTCGAACAATTCGGTGCGCGTCACTGACGAATTCCTCAAAGCGGTGGAAGCCGACGGCAACTGGGACCTGTTCTGGCGCACCAAGGGCGGCAAGATCGCCAAGACGGTGAAGGCGCGCGAGCTGTGGGAAAAAATTGGCTACGCCGCCTGGGCCTGCGCCGATCCGGGGCTGCAATTCCACACCACCGTGAACGACTGGCACACCTGCCCGGCGTCCGGTGCGATCCGCGCCAGTAATCCGTGCTCGGAATACATGTTCCTCGACGACACCGCCTGCAATCTGGCGTCGCTCAATCTGCTCACCTTCCGCGACCCTAAGACCAAGGCGTTCAACATCGCAAATTACGAACACGCGGTGCGGCTGTGGACCGTGGTGCTGGAAATCTCCGTGCTGATGGCGCAGTTCCCGTCCAAGCAGATCGCGCAGCTGTCCTACGAATTCCGTACGCTCGGATTGGGCTACGCCAACATCGGTGGGTTGCTGATGTCGTCGGGCATTCCCTATGACTCGAATGAGGGTCGCGCCATCGGCGGCGCGCTCACCGCCATTATGACCGGCGTGAGCTATGCGACCTCCGCCGAAATGGCCGAGAAGCTCGGCCCCTTCCCCGGTTTCAAGAAAAACCGCGAGCACATGCTGCGCGTGATCCGCAATCACCGCCGCGCCGCCTATAACGAACGCACCGGCTACGAAAAAGTCGCAACGCCACCGGTGCCGCTCGACCACGCCTCCTGCCCCGACAAAAACCTGGTCACGCATGCCAAGAAGGCCTGGGACCTGGCGCTGGCGCTCGGCGAAAAACACGGCTACCGCAATGCGCAGGCCACCGTGATCGCGCCCACCGGCACCATCGGCCTAGTGATGGATTGTGACACCACCGGCATTGAGCCGGACTTCGCGCTGGTGAAATTCAAGAAGCTCGCCGGCGGCGGCTATTTCAAGATCATCAACCGCGCGGTACCCGAAGCCTTGCGCACGCTCGGCTACAGCGAGGCCGACATCGCCGAGATCGAGGCTTACGCCGTCGGGCACGGCGGGCTGGCGCAGGCGCCCGCCATCAACCACACAACCTTGAAGGCCAAAGGCTTCACCGACGACGCCATCGCGAAAATCGAAAAGGCGCTGCCGACCGCCTTCGACATCAAATTCGTGTTCAACAAATGGAACCTGGGCGAGGAATTCTGCCGCGACGCGCTCGGCATCTCGGCCGAGAACATCGCGCTGCCCGCCTTCGATCTGCTCGCCGCCATCGGCTTCTCCAAGCGCGAGATCGACGCCGCCAATATCCATTGCTGCGGCGCCATGACGGCAGAAGGCGCGCCGCACTTGAAGGCCGAGCACTATCCGGTGTTCGACTGCGCCAATCCCTGCGGCCGCACCGGCAAGCGCTATCTGTCGGTGGAAAGCCACATCCGCATGATGGCGTCGGCGCAGCCGTTCATTTCCGGCGCCATCTCCAAGACCATCAATATGCCCAATGAGGCCACCGTCGACGAATGCAAGGCGGCCTATCTAATGTCGTGGCGCCTCGCCTTAAAGGCCAACGCGCTCTACCGCGACGGCAGCAAGCTGTCGCAGCCGCTCAATTCGCAACTGATCGCGGATGACGACGACGAGGACGACACTGTCGAGGCTTTCATCGAGCGTCCCGCCGCCGCACGCGCCGCGGGGCTGGCCGAAAAGGTCGTGGAGAAAATCGTCGAGCGCATCACCGTGCTGCGCGAGCGCGAGCGCCTGCCCGACCGGCGCAAGGGCTACACCCAGAAGGCAGTGGTCGGCGGCCACAAAGTGTACCTTCGTACCGGCGAATATGACGACGGGCGGCTCGGCGAGATCTTCGTTGACATGCACAAGGAAGGCGCGGCGCTGCGCTCTCTGTTGAACAACTTCGCCATCGCGATTTCGCTCGGCCTGCAATATGGCGTGCCGCTGGAGGAATATGTCGACGCCTTCACGTTCACGCGCTTCGAGCCGCAAGGCCCGGTGCAGGGCAACGACTCGATCAAATACGCGACCTCCATTCTCGATTATGTGTTCCGCGAGCTGGCGGTGTCTTATCTCGAGCGTTTCGACCTCGCCCATGTCGACCCGAGCGAGGCGGGCTTCGACGCGCTCGGCAAGGGTGAGGCGGAAGGCAAGCCCAGCTCCGCGCCAAATTACGTCTCCAAGGGCCTGACGCGCTCGCGCGCCGACCGGCTGCAAGTGGTCAGCGGCGGCTCTTCACCCTCCCCTGCAGGGGGAGGGTCGGCGAGCGAAGCGAGTCGGGGTAGGGTGAGCAACATTACCGCCTTCTCCGGCGCCGCCACCGCGCTCAAATCCGAACCGGAAGCGAAACTCTCGCCGACGCAACAGTTGGAAGTGCGCACCCAGCCCAATGCCAAGCAGGCCGCTTCCGAAAAGCGCGCCGAGGCCAAGGCCAGGGGCTACGAGGGCGACGCCTGCGGCGAATGCGGCAACTGGACCCTGGTGCGCAACGGCACGTGTTTGAAATGCGACACGTGCGGCGGGACGACGGGGTGTTCGTGATTTATTTGGCGCGCGGTTAAAATGCGCGCCATTTATTTTTGAGGTAGAATTGATTTTATTCCACTGCCGGAGAAATGACCCGCTTGGGTCATCCCCGCGAAAGCGGGGATCCAGTTCTTATTTCTTCGGCAATTCCAGCCGGATATGCAGCTCTTTGAGCTGCTTGGCGCTGGCTTCCGAGGGCGCGCCCATCAGCAAGTCTTCGGCGCGCTGGTTCATCGGGAACAGCACCACCTCGCGCAGGTTCTCTTCGTCGGCCAGCAGCATCACGATGCGATCGATGCCGGGCGCGATGCCGCCATGCGGCGGCGCGCCGAGCGATAAAGCGCGCAGCATGCCGCCGAATTTATTCTCCAGAACGTGTTCGGAATAACCGGCGATCGCGAAGGCCTTTTTCATTACTTCCGGGCGATGGTTGCGGATGGCACCCGAGGACAGCTCGGTGCCGTTGCAGACGATGTCGTATTGAAACGCCTTGATCGTCAGCAGCTTGTCATTGTCCTTCGGATCGAGCGCCAGAAATTCATCGACCGGCATGTTCGGCATCGAGAATGGATTGTGTGAGAAGTCGATCTTTTTCTCTTCCTCGCTCCATTCGTACATCGGGAAGTCGACAATCCAGCAAATGTCGAAACGGTCCTTGGCGATCAGCCCGAGCTCCTCGCCGACTTTGCCGCGCGCCGGCCCTGCGAATTTGACGAAATCCTTCGGCTTGCCGGCGACGAAGAAACAGGCATCGCCGATTGACAGCTTCATCTGATCGGCAATCTGTTTGGTGCGCTCCGACCCGATATTCTTCGCCAAGGGTCCGGCGCCACTCTCCTCGCCCTCGCGCCAGAAGATGTAGCCAAGGCCCGGCTGGCCCTCGCCTTGCGCCCAGGAATTCATCCGGTCGCAGAAGGCGCGGTTGCCGCCCTTCGGCGCTGGGATCGCCCAGACCGCATTGCCTGCCGTCTCAAGAATGCGCGCGAAAATCTTAAAGCCTGAGCCGCGAAAATGTTCGCTCACATCTTGCATGATAAGCGGATTGCGCAGGTCGGGCTTGTCGGTGCCGTATTTCGATAGCGCCTCGGCATAGGGAATGAGCGGAAACTTCGGCGTCACCTTCTTTCCCTTGCCGAATTCCTCGAACACGCCGCGGATCACCGGCTCGACTGCGTCGAACACGTCAGCTTGCGTGACGAAACTCATTTCCAGATCCAGCTGGTAGAATTCGCCGGGCGAGCGGTCGGCGCGCGCGTCCTCGTCGCGGAAGCACGGCGCGATCTGGAAATAGCGGTCGAAGCCCGCGATCATGATGAGCTGCTTGAACTGCTGCGGCGCCTGCGGCAGCGCGTAGAATTTTCCCGGATGGATGCGCGAGGGCACCAGATAATCGCGCGCGCCTTCCGGCGACGAGGCGCTCAGAATCGGCGTCTGGAATTCGAAGAAGCCGCCCTCTTTCATGCGGCGCCGGATCGAATCGATCACCGCGCCGCGCAGCATGATGTTGTTGTGCAGCTTCTCGCGGCGCAGATCGAGGAAACGATAGGTGAGCCGGGTTTCTTCCGGATATTCCTGATCGCCGAACACCGGCATCGGCAATTCGCCGGCCGCGCCCAGCACTTCGATCTCGTCGATATAGACCTCGACCTGACCGGTCGGGAGGTCAGCGTTCTCGGTGCCGGCGGGCCGCTTGCGCAATTTGCCGTCGATACGCACGACCCATTCCGCGCGCAGCGTCTCGGCGAGCTTGAAGGCCGGGCTATCGGGGTCGGCCACCACTTGGGTCAACCCATAATGGTCGCGCAGGTCGATGAACAGCACGCCGCCGTGGTCGCGGATGCGGTGGCACCAGCCCGACAGCCGCACGGTCTTACCGATGTCGCCCTCGCGAAGCGCGCCGCAGGTGTGTGAACGATAGCGATGCATCGGCATTATTTCGGCAGCTCCGTGGGGCGATTCAGTGGCGGATGTGAGGCGCGCGAAAAGCGCATGGGGGGTCGGCTTTGTCAAGGCAACGGCTTGGCCGCGGCTAGCTTTGCCAAGCAGCTCGACAGACGCAAGGCAATCTGCAAACTCATTGCCATGACCGGCGCAGATCGGGTTAGGCTTGCCAGCACAATGCCATCCATCACCACCACCGACGAACTGGCCCAGGTCTGCGCGCGCATGGCGCGGCATCCTTTCGTGACGGTCGATACCGAGTTCCTGCGCGAGACCACCTATTACCCCCTGCTCTGCGTCGCCCAGATCGCCTCGCCCGACGAGGCCTTCGTCGTCGATGCGCTGGCGCCGGGCATCGATCTTGGCCCTTTTTTCGACCTGTTGACTGACGAAAACGTGGTCAAGGTATTCCACGCCGCGCGCCAGGACATCGAAATCGTCTGGAACATGGCCAAGAAGATCCCGCATCCGATCTTCGACAGCCAGGTCGCCGCCATGGTGCTCGGCTACGGCGATTCGATTTCCTACGACCAGCTTGTGCAGCGCATTACCGGCGACCAGCTCGACAAGTCGCACCGCTTCACCGATTGGACGCGGCGGCCGCTCACCGATGCGCAAATGACCTATGCGCTGTCCGACGTGACGCATCTGCGCGACGTCTATCTCAAGCTTGCCGCCGATCTTGAAAAACGCGGCCGCTCAAGCTGGGTCGAGGCCGAGATGGGCGTGCTGACCTCGCCCGAAACCTATCGCATGGAACCGGACAAGGCCTGGGAGCGGCTCAAGAGCCGCGTGCGCAAACCCAAGGAACTCGCCGTGCTGATCGAGATCGCGGCCTGGCGCGAACGCGAGGCGCAATCGAGGGACGTGCCGCGCTCGCGCGTGCTCAAGGACGATGTGGTCGGCGATATCGCGGTGCAGGCGCCGACCACGGTCGAGCGGCTCGGCCAGTTGCGCTCATTACCCAAGGGGTTTGAGCGTTCGCGCTGGGGCGAGGCCATCGTCGAGGCGGTCACGCGCGGCATCGAACGTGATCCGAAGACGCTGCCGCGGCTCGACCGCTTCCGCCCGGCGCCGAATGGTGCTGCCACCGTCGAACTGCTCAAGGTGTTGTTGCGCATGACGGCCGAGAGCAATGGCGTCGCCGCCAAGGTGATCGCGACGGTCGACGAACTCGACCGCATCGCCGCCGAAGACGAAGCCGACGTGCCCTCGCTCAAGGGCTGGCGGCGAGAATTGTTCGGTCAGAAGGCGCTCGCGCTCAAACACGGCCAGCTGGCGCTCGCGGTCGAAAACGGCCGCGTGGTGACGGTGGAAAAGAATTAGTGTCTGACTGAAAAAGAAGCTGAGTGATTTCAGCCAGTTGTGATTCCTTCGGATTGGATCGATTCGAAGGAGAGCACGATGGCCTGGACCGAAATCACTCGGCGACAGTATAGGCGCGAGGGCTTGCGGTATGAAAGCGATACGA
>SHVM01000018.1:5000-35203 GCA_009694265.1 Pseudolabrys sp. | reverse complement strand
GCCGCCTATGGCACGGTCGACGAGGTCAATGCGGTGATCGGCCTGGTGCGGCTGCATACCGCCGGCGATAAGGCCCTTGATGCGGCTCTCGGCCGCATCCAGAACGACCTGTTCGACGTCGAGGCCGATCTCTGTCTGGCCGAAAAAGGCCCCGGTGGCGCCCGGCTGACGGTCACCGAGGTGCAGGTCGCATGGCTGGAGGCCGAGATCGACCGCCTTAATGCCGCGCTCGAACCATTGAAGTCCTTCATCCTGCCCGGCGGCAGCCCGGCCTCGGCCTATCTGCATCTCGTCCGCACGGTCTGCCGGCGCGCCGAGCGCATCATGGTCGAACTCAAGGACCAACCCGGCGAGGAGGTCTCAGTGCCGTCGCTCAAATATATCAACCGGCTGTCGGACTATCTGTTCGTCGCTGGCCGCTATGCCAATCACAAGGGCGCCGGCGATGTGCTGTGGACGCCGGGGCAGAACCGGTAACGATCCAAAAGCGTGCACCGCAGCATAAACGTTGACATGCCAATGGCGCGGCCCTTAGCTTCCGCCCGCTCTTCTTAAGCCGCCCATCCGGGATCGGGGATTATGAAAATTCTAGTGCCCGTGAAACGGGTGGTCGATTTCAATGTCAAGATCCGCGTCAAACCGGACGGTTCCGGCGTCGAACTTGCCAACATCAAAATGTCGATGAACCCCTTCGACGAGATCGCCGTCGAAGAAGCGATCCGTCTCAAGGAAGCCGGCAAGGCGACCGAGATCGTGGCGGTGTCGATCGGACCGGCGCAGGCTTCCGAGACCATCCGCACCGCGCTCGCCATGGGCGCCGACCGCGGCATCCTGGTGAAGGCGGAGGGCGCGGTCGAGCCGCTGGCGGTCGCCAAGATCCTCAAGGCCATCGTCGAGGCGGAAAAGCCCGGCCTGGTGATCCTGGGCAAGCAGGCGATCGACGACGACAGCAATCAGACCGGCCAGATGCTGGCGGCGCTGCTGGGATGGGCGCAGGGCACTTTCGCATCCAAACAGGCGATCGACGGCGACAGCGTCACCGTTACTCGCGAAGTGGACGGCGGTTTGCAGACCGTGAAGCTGAAAATGCCCGCCGTCATCACCACCGATCTGCGCCTGAACGAGCCGCGCTATGCGAGCTTGCCCAACATCATGAAGGCGAAGAAAAAGCCAATCGACGAGAAATCGCCGGCGGATTACGGCGTCGATATCAAGCCGCGCCTGCAAGTGCTGAAAACGAGCGAACCGCCCGGCCGCAAATCGGGCGCCAAGGTTGCCTCGGTGGCCGAATTGGTCGCCAAGCTCAAAGACGAGGCGGGGGTCATTTAAATGACAACGCTTCTCGTCGCCGAGCACAACAACAAGACGCTCAAGGACGCAACCAGCAAGGCGCTGACCGCCGCCAAGGCGATTGGCGCGGACGTGCACGTGCTGGTCGCCGGCAAGGATTGCAAAACGGTCGCCGAGGCCTGCGCCAAGCTCGACGGCGTCAAGAAAGTGCTGCTGGCGGACGCCGCTGCTTACGAGCACGCGGTCGCCGAGCCGCTCGCCGCGCTGATCGTTTCGCTCGCCGGGCCTTACGATGCGATCGTTGCACCGGCGACGACCAATGGAAAGAATGTGATGCCGCGCGTGGCAGCACTGCTCGACGTCATGCAGATATCCGAAATCACCAAGGTGATCGCGCCCGACACCTTCGAGCGGCCGATCTATGCCGGCAATGCGATCCAGACCGTGAAGTCGACCGACGCCAAGAAGATCATCACCGTGCGTACGTCCACGTTTCAGGCAGCCGGGGAGGGCGGTTCGGCGGGCGTGGAGAACGCCGCCGCGGCGGCCGATCCCGGCCTCTCTACATTTGTCGGCGAGGAGCTGTCGAAATCCGATCGCCCGGAATTGACCTCGGCCAAGATCATCATTTCCGGCGGCCGCGCCATGCAGAGCCGCGAGAACTTCACCAAATATATCGAGCCGGTGGCCGACAAGCTTGGCGCCGCCATGGGCGCCTCGCGCGCGGCGGTCGATGCCGGCTATGCGCCGAACGACTGGCAGGTCGGGCAGACTGGCAAAGTGGTGGCGCCCGACCTCTACATCGCGGTCGGCATTTCCGGCGCTATCCAGCATCTCGCCGGGATGAAAGACTCTAAAGTTATCGTTGCGATCAACAAGGACGAGGAAGCGCCGATCTTCCAGGTCGCCGACTACGGTTTGGTCGCCGATCTTTATGTGGCGTTGCCGGAGCTTGCCGTGGAACTTGGCAAGATCGGGCGTTGACCAAACTACAATTTTGACGGCCCAATGGTGGTGTCATCGAGCGGTTCGTCGTAGAAGAGCTTCGCATCGATCGGGAAAAATCATGGCAGTCAATATTCAGAGTGTCGGGGTGATCGGCGCCGGTCAGATGGGCAACGGCATTGCCCATGTCTGCGCGCTGGCGGGATTTTCGGTGATATTGAACGACGTGTCAGGCGATCGCCTGAAGGCGAGCCTGGCGACCATCAACGGCAATATGGCCAAGCAGGTTGGCAAGAAGGCGATCAGCGAAGACGACCGCAAAAATGCGCTTGCCCGCATCAAGACGGCGGAAAAATACGATGCGCTGGCGGCTTGCGACATCGTGATCGAGACGGCGACCGAAAAAGAAGACGTCAAGCGCAAAGTCTTCGCCGATCTCTGCGCGTCGCTCAAACCGGAAGCCATTGTCGCCACCAACACATCGTCAATATCGATCACGCGGCTGGCGTCGTCCACCGATCGGCCGGAGCGTTTCATCGGCATTCATTTCATGAATCCGGTGCCGCTGATGGAGCTGGTCGAGGTGATCCGCGGCATTGCCACCGATGACTCGACATTTATGGCCAGCAAGGCCTTTGTCACAAAACTCGGCAAGACCATCGCGGTGTCGGAAGATTTTCCGGCCTTCATCGTCAACCGTATCCTGCTGCCGATGATCAACGAGGCGATCTACACGCTCTACGAGGGCGTCGGGAACGTCGAGGCGATCGACACGGCCATGCGGCTTGGCGCGCATCATCCGATGGGGCCGCTCGAACTCGCCGACTTCATTGGGCTGGATACCTGCCTGTCGGTCATGCAGGTGCTGCACGAGGGGCTCGCCGATTCGAAATACCGGCCATGCCCCTTGCTGGTGAAATATGTCGAGGCCGGCTGGCTCGGCCGCAAGACGCAGCGCGGCTTCTACGACTATCGCGGCGCAAAGCCGGTGCCGACGCGCTGAGGCGCGGCTCACGATCCGCGGCCATCGGCGGCGGTGAACCTCTAATAATTGTTTAACCACATCGCTCTATCCTCGAAATGCGAGGGGGCAAGCGATGGCAGGCGTCCGTTGGATTCGAACCAGGTCGGCCTGGCAGGATATGGAGTACCATCGCGTCAGGCGTGCGGCTGCGATGAAAGAAGATCAGGCCAATATGGACTTGATCAATTCAGCCATGTCGAACGCCCTGCAAAATAATATGACCGGCGCCTCAAATAACGCAGCCAACGCGGCGTTGAAACGCATCTAAGCCGTGGCGAAGGCTAAAAACGCCGAAACCACCAAGGCGCTCGATAAAGCTCAAGGCCTGGTCGACAAGACCAAGGCGAGCCTCGCTGCGTCGTCAACGACGACGGTACCCTCGTCGAGTTCGGTTCTCGACACCGTTGCGTGAGGCCGGGCCGGGTCGCTCGGTCGAAGCCGCTAATGACCGCCCTTTGAACCCGCCAGCGCCGCCTCGATCAATTTCACGGCGTCATCGCTCGCCCATTCGGCGGGTCCCGCGATGGTGCCGATCTCGCAGCCATTGGGATCCACCAGCAGCGTGGTTGGCATGCCGAAGGCGCGGCCGATCGCTTTGAGGTCCTGAAAGGTCTTGGCGGCCGGATCGGCGTAATAGGCGAGTTTTGAAATGCCGGCTTCCTTGAGCCAAGCCTTCGGTTTGTCGGGATCGCGGGTGTCGATATTGATCGTCACCACTTCGAAGCCGGGGCCACCGAGGCGGCGCTCAAGCGCATCGAGCGCCGGCATTTCCTTGCGGCAGGGCACGCACCAGGTGGCCCACAGATTGAGCAGCACCGTGCGTCCGCGCCAGTTCTCAAGGGTGAGCGGCTTGCCGGCGGCGTCCTGGAAGGCGAGATCGGGGATTTTCAGCGGGCGCTGTGCAATGTTAACGGCGGCCACCTCTCCGCGTACAAATGGGGCCACTTTTGAGGCCAATTCCACGGCCGGACGACAGGCCATGTCGCCGCCCACATTGCGAGTCAGGGTCGCAATCCCGTATACCCCGGCCAGCCCGGCGACTACGCCGGCAACGCCACCCGCCAGAATCAAGGCAAGTCTTGAATAGAGATGCCGCTTTTTGGCGAAGCTGGACGAAGGACGTTCGGTCATGATCGGCGATACTTCGGTTAGAGCGATAACATGAGCAACAAAATGTGGGGCGGGCGGTTCGCGTCAGGCCCCGGCGCCATCATGGAGGAAATCAACGCCTCCATCGATTTCGACCGGCATCTCTACCGCCAAGACATCGCGGCGTCCAAGGCCCATGCCGACATGCTGGCCAAGCAAGGCATCATTGGGGCCGACGATGCGAAAAAGATCGCTCACGGTCTAGACGCGATCCTGTCAGAAATCGAGTCCGGCAAGTTTTCCTTCAAGCGCGCGCTGGAGGACATCCACATGAATGTGGAGGGCAGGCTCGGCGAGCTGATCGGGGAGGCGGCCGGGTGGCTGCATACCGCGCGCTCGCGCAATGACCAGGTGGCGACCGATTTCCGGTTGTGGATGCGCGATACCATCGACGCACTCGATATTGCGCTGGCTGGCTTTCAACGCGCGCTTTGCCACAAGGCGCTAGAGCATGCCGGCACGGTGATGCCGGGCTTGACCCATATGCAGACTGCGCAGCCGGTGACGTTCGGCCATCACCTGCTCGCCTATGTTGAAATGGCGGCGCGTGACCGCGGCCGTTTTGCCGATGCGCGCAAGCGGCTCAATGAATCGCCGCTCGGCGCTGCTGCGTTGGCCGGCACGTCGTTCGATCTCGATCGCGACATGACCGCCAAGGTGCTCGGCTTCGACCGTCCGGCGGCGAATTCGCTCGATGCGGTATCCGACCGCGACTTCGCGCTGGAGACGCTGGCCGCGGCGTCGATTACTGCCGTGCACCTGTCGCGGCTGGCCGAGGAAATCGTGCTCTGGACCTCGCCGCTTACCGGCCTCGTGAAGCTGTCGGACAAATTCACCACCGGCTCCTCGATCATGCCGCAGAAGCGCAACCCGGATGCCGCCGAGCTGGTGCGCGCCAAGACCGGCCGCGTGATTGGCGCGCTTAGCGCGCTGCTGATCGTGATGAAGGGCCTGCCGCTCGCCTATGCCAAGGACATGCAGGAGGACAAGGAAGGCTCCATGGACGCGCTCTCGGCCCTCGCGCTGTCGATTGCGGCGATGGCCGGCATGGTGACCGACCTCGAGCCGGATACCGCGCGCATGAAGAAAGCCGCCGGCGAAGGCTATGCCACCGCCACCGATCTCGCCGACTGGCTGGTGCGGAGCTTGAAGATTCCGTTCCGCGAGGCGCACCACATCACTGGTCGGATCGTTGCCAAGGCCTCCGAGGCGGGGCAACCGCTGCACCGGATGCCGATTGCCGCCATGCGCGAGATTGAGCCGCGAATCAGCGAGGACGTGTTTAGCGTCCTGTCGGTCGACCGGTCGGTGAAAAGCCGGACCAGTTTCGGCGGCACGGCGCCCAAAAACGTGCGCGCGCAGGCGAAGAAATGGCTGCGCAAGCTGGAAAAAGAGAAATCCTGACTTCGCCTTGATTGCCTGGTTTGCTATGATGTGGTTCACGCAAGGAGCGAGTCTTTTGATCCGTAATCGCCCGTTTCTTCATCTAGCCTTAATCGGCGCACTCGTGGCGTCGCTAGGCTTGGCCGCGTGCGGCCGCAAGGGCCCGCTCGATCCACCGCCCGGCGCTTCGCTCGAAGGTGAGCCGCAAGCCAACATGCCCGGTCTGATGAGTTCCCGCGGCGCGGCGCCAATTGGCGGCGAAGCCAAGGACGGCAATCCGGGTGTCGGTCCCGACGGTCAGCCGCTGGCGCCCAAGGGTCCGAATAAACGTATCCCTCTCGACGTTCTGCTCAACTGAGACCGCGCGCGATCCCGGTTTTCGGATAAGATCAAGCGCCATCGGATTCTAAAGTCATGCACCACTTTGCTTATCGCAACGGCGTGCTGCACGCCGAGGCGGTGAACCTCGATACGCTCGCCGCCAGCGTGGGAACGCCATTCTATTGCTATTCGACCGCCACGCTGGAGCGGCACTACAATGTGTTTGCCGGCGCCTTCGCCGATGTGCGCGCGCTCGTCTGCTACGCCATGAAGGCGAATTCCAATCAGGCCGTGGTCAAGACGCTCGCCAAGCTGGGCGCTGGCGCTGATGTGGTGTCGGAAGGCGAGCTCAAGCGCGCGCGCGCCGTCGGCATCCCCGCCGACAAGATCATGTTCTCCGGCATCGGCAAGACCGCGCGCGAACTGGCGCTCGCGCTCGACGAGCGCATTCTCTGCATCAATGTCGAATCCGAGCCCGAGCTTAAATTGCTCTCGTCGATCGCGGCCGCCAAGGGGCAGAGCGCGAATATCTCGGTGCGCGTCAATCCCGACATCGACGCCAAGACCCATCACAAGATCGCCACCGGCAAGTCCGGGGACAAGTTCGGCATTCCGATCAGCCGCGCGCGCGAGGTCTATGCGCATGCCGCCAAGCTGCCGGGCCTCAAGGTCGCCGGCGTCGACATGCATATCGGCAGCCAGATCACCGATCTCGATCCGTTCGGAAATGCATTTACGCTGCTGGCCGAATTCGTGCGGACGCTGCGCTCCGACGGCCATATAATTTCGCATGTCGATCTCGGCGGGGGCTTAGGCATTCCCTACCGCGACGACAATGAGCCGCCGCCGCGTCCCGAGGCCTATGCGGCAGTGGTCAAGCAGGCCACCCGCGATCTCGATTGCCGGCTGATCTTCGAGCCGGGCCGGCTGCTGGTCGGCAATGCCGGTATTCTCGTGACGCGCGTTTTATTCGTGAAGCACGGGGAGGCGAAGAACTTCGTCGTGGTCGATGCCGCCATGAACGATCTGATACGTCCGACCTTGTACGACGCCTATCACGAAATTTGGCCGGTCACGGAAGCGTCCACTTCCGCCCCTCGCATCCGCGCCGACGTGGTCGGGCCGGTCTGCGAAAGCGGGGATTACCTTGCCCTCGACCGCGATCTGGCGGAGCCGGCCGGCGCTGCGCTGCTCGCCGTCATGTCGGCCGGCGCCTATGGGGCGGTGCAGGCCGGCACCTACAACACACGGGCCTTGGTGCCGGAAGTGCTGGTGCGAGGCCCGGAATGGGCCATTGTCCGCCCGCGCCTTGAAGTTGACCAATTGATTGCGCTCGATCGCATGCCGGATTGGCTTTAGGCGCATAGGCACACACATGGCCTGGCAATTGCCTGCATGTTAGCCTGTTGAGCGACAGATTCTCCTTAGCCCTACGCGGCGGAGCGGTTTTTGGACGGTTTGGACGAACAGCCTAAAGGCCGGGAGCAGTCGACCCGGGTTCTGCTGGGGCGGGCGCTCAACCGCGCGCGCGGCAGTCTGCTGTGGGAAAAACTATGGCCGGCCTTGGCCACGCTGGCCATGGCGGCCGGCCTGTTCCTTGCGCTCTCCTGGGCCGGATTATGGATCGCGTTGCCGCCGCTCGGGCGCGCCATCGGGCTATTCGCATTCCTTGTCATCACCGCGGTCGCCGCAGTGCCGCTGCTGTTGCTGCGGCTGCCCAGCCAGTTCGACGGCCTGCGCCGGCTCGATCGCAGCAGCGGCGAGACGCACCGGCCCGCCACCACAATCGCCGACGAGATTGCCGCCAACGGCAACGACCCGGTCGCGCAAGCGCTCTGGCGCGCCCATGTCGAACGCGCGCTGATGTCGGCGCGCAAGCTCAAGGCCGGCTGGCCGCAGCCGCGCCTGTCATTGCGCGATCCCTTGGCATTGCGCGCGCTGACACTCATTCTGGTGGTCGCGAGTTTCTTCGTCGCCAGCGGCGAGCGCGTGAAACGCATCACCACGGCCTTCGACTGGCAGGGCGTGGTGTCGCCGGCGAATTTCCGCATCGATGTCTGGGTTACGCCGCCGGTCTATACCGGTCGCCCGCCGGTGATGTTGCAGGGTCTACGCCCGGGCGAGACCGCGCAAAATACCGGGCTTGCGGCGGGAACCGTCGCGGTGCCGGTCGGCAGTCAAGTTGTTATCCGCGCCACCGGCAAAGTGAATTTCGACGTCGTGCGCAAGGGCGGCATCGAGGAAGCGCCGGCCGATGTGCGCGCGGCGCTGCCGGCCGGCACCGAGGAACGCCGCCTGGTGATCAAGGGCAACGGCTCGGCCGCGGTGCATGGCGTCGGCGGCAGCGATCTCACCTGGAATTTCACTGCCATTCCCGACCGCGCGCCGACGATCGAGTTGATCAAGGACCCGGAACGGCAGGCGCGCGGTTCGCTGCGGCTCGATTATAAAATGGACGACGACTACGGCGTGGTCGAGGCGCAGGCAACGTTCGCGCTCAAGGATCAAGCGCCCGCCGACAAGCCGCGCCATCCGCTGTTCAACGCGCTCGATTATGCGCTGACTTTGCCGCAGGCGCGCACGCGCTCGGGCGCGGCACAGACCACGCGCGACCTCACCGAGCATGCCTGGGCCGGCGCCGAAGTCGTCATGACGCTGGTGGCGCGCGACGAGGCCAGCAATGAGGGCCGCAGCGAGCCGCACGAGCTCACGCTGCCGCAACGCATCTTCGTCAAGCCGATCGCGCGTGCGCTGATCGAGCAACGCCGCGTGCTGGCGCTCGATGCCGAAACCCGGCCGCTTGTGCTCACCGCGCTCGATGCGCTCACCATCGCGCCCGAGCACTTCACGCCCGAGCTCGTCATCTATCTCGGTCTGCGCTCGATCTACCATGGCCTCAACAATGCCAAGAACGACGACGCCATGCGCGACGTGGTGGCGCGCATGTGGGACATGGCGTTGCAGATCGAGGACGGCAATGTCTCGCAGGCCGAGCAGGCGCTACGCCAGGCGCAGGACGCGTTGCGTCAGGCGCTCGAACGCGGCGCCAGCGACGAAGAGATCAAGAAGCAGATGGAGCAGCTGCGCGCCGCCATGGACAAGTTCCTGCAGGCGCTGGCCGAGGAGATGCGCAAGAATCCGCAGCAGCTCGCGCGCCCGCTCGACCGCAATACCCGCACGCTCAGCCAGCAAGACCTCAAAAGCATGCTCGACCGGCTCGAGCAGATGGCGCGTTCCGGCAACAAGGACGCCGCGCGCCAGCTCTTGGATCAGATCCAGTCGATGCTCGAAAATCTGCAAATGGCGCGTCCGGGCGCCCAGGGCGAAGAGGGCGACGACGACATGATGTCGGCGCTTGATGAGCTGGGCGACATGATCCGCAAGCAGCAGCAGTTGCGCGACAAGACCTTCAAGGAGGGCCAGGACCAGCGGCGCGGCCAGCGCAATCAGCGCGGCAAGGGCGACCCGCAGATGGGCGATCTGAAGCAGGATCAGCAAGCCTTGAAAGACCGGCTCAACAAGCTGCTGGAACAGCTGCGCCAGCGTGGCCTCGGCCAGGATCAAAAAGGCCAAGGTGAAAAGAGCCAAGGCGAGAAGGGCGAAAACGGCAAATCTGATGGCGGAATGGGCCAGCTCGGCGATGCCGGCGATGCCATGGGCCAGGCCGAAGGCGAACTCGGCGAGGGTGACGCCGAAGGCGCCGTCGGCAGCCAAGGCCGCGCGCTGGAAGCCATGCGCAAGGGCGCGCAGGGGCTGGCGCAGCAGATGCAGCAGAACGGCATGGGCATGGGACAAGGCCCCGGTCAACCCGGCCGCAATGGTCGCCAGCGCGCCGACCAGAACACCGACCCGCTCGGCCGCCCGCTGCGCGGCCGCGACTACGGCGACGACGTCACCGTGAAAGTGCCCGGCGAGATCGACGCCCAACGGGCGCGACGCATTCTGGAAGAACTGCGCAAGCGTTTCGGCGAGAGCGCTCGCCCGCAGCTCGAGCTCGATTACATCGAGCGGCTGCTGAAGGATTTTTGAACTTTCCAAGCATTTCGATCAGAAGATCGAGCGCGACGCGCCATTAGCTTCACCTCTCCCCCGCTTCTCCGCGCTCCTCACCATGAGGAGTTAGGCAACGCCCTTGGCTGTTTGAAATCCAAATCGGTGGCGCGCGGCGCTAATGCTGCTCCACCAGCGCCTCGCGCACGGCGCCCTTGATCTGCTCGATCGAGAACGGCTTCCCGATAACGTCATGCACCAGCGCATCCAGCCCGTGCGCCCGTTCGCGTAGATCGGCATAGCCGGTCATCAGCATGATCGCGACCTCGGGATGATCGCGCCCGGCGGAAAGCGCGAGCGCAATGCCGTCCATGACCGGCATCTTGACGTCGGTCAGCAAAAGGTCGAATTCGCCGTTGTGTGTCCTCAGCGCCTCGAGCGCTGCCGCGCCGTCCGCGGTCGCGACAAGATCGTGGCCGTCATCGCTCAGGGCGCGCACGACGAGACTGCGAAGGTCATCATTGTCCTCGGCGATCAGAATTTTTGCCATGGGTTTATTTCATCCCGGTGACCGAGTCCTGGGCGTTGAAGAAGCGCACCATCACATCGCTGGCGTCGGCCGGCGGCGAGACAAGTCGGCTGCTGAATTCAAGGCTCTCGCCCGGACCGATAATGCTGCGGCTCGGCAGCGCGGTCCAGGTATAGACTTCCTGTCCGGAAGCATTGCGCGCGGCGAAGCGCAGGCGCGGCACTTCGGCTGGTTTGCCGGCGGTGCTCACGATGGTGCCCTCGATAATCAGGACACTCACGCCGCCCTCACCTTCCTTGGAAATACGAACATTTTCGAATTTCAGATTGCGCAGATTGACCGGCAGGCCGATCGCGGCAAACAGCGACGCGGTCTGCGGCAGATACCGCACCACTTCGCTGCGCGCGCCGATCAGCGCCACATTGAACGCAAACAGCACGAGCATGATCGCGATCCAGCGCGACGAGCGGCGATTTTGCTGGCGGCGTATCTTCAACCGCTGGCGGCGCGCGGCGAAGTTATCGATATCCTCGGAATCGAGTTCAGCGTCGGTTGCGTGCGGCAAGGGCGCGTGATCGATCGGCGGCACCAGCGACGGCGCATCGGCGATCGCGAGTGGCTCCGGCGGATTGTTCTCATACGGCACGAGTTCGGAACTGTGCGTGGCCGGTTCGACGGGCGGCGATGCGGTGTCGGGCATCGCTGGGTACGGTTTGGCCATCGGTTCGGATGGCTCGCCGCCGAAATCGTCGCCATTTGCTGGGGCGTCGGCGGGACTCGACGGGGAGCTGGTTGAATGTGTTTCGGCGGACTGCGCTTCGGCTTTCGCAATCACGCTGTCGACGAAGTCCGTGACATCCGCGGCTTTCTTCGTGCTGGCGGCGAACCAGGTGCTCTTGCAGCGCGCACAACGCACGGCACGGCCGGCCGGGCCTACCGAGGCCGGGTCGATTAAATAAGACGTGGCGCAGCTCGGACAGACAATCAGCATGGCATCTGCGGCGTTTTCGATGCCAAAAACCTACCAGCCGTCCGTTAATGGACTGGAAACCATGCCCGGCCCTGGAGTTATGGGTAGAACTCCCGCTTTCCGGTTCCTCCGGCTATGGCGGCGGCCTGATAATCCTGTAAAAGCGCAGCTCCTGGCGTGCGAGGGGTCCCGGATGGCTTGGTCGGGCCGGCTCCGCGGCCTTGGCCAGCCAGGGTCACTCCAGGGGGATTTAGGGCATTTACCGGAGAGGGGCGTGGTCCGATTCGAGAATGTGGGCTTGCGGTACGGCATCGGGCCGGAGGTCCTGCGCGACCTCTCGTTCCGTATTGAGCCGCATTCCTTCCAGTTCCTCACCGGCCCGTCCGGCGCCGGCAAGACCTCGCTGCTGCGCCTGTTGTTTCTCTCGCTCAAGCCGACGCGCGGGCTGATCACGCAGTTCGGTCATGATGTTGCGACATTGTCGCGCGACGCGGTGGCGACGCTGCGCCGCCGCATCGGCATCGTGTTCCAGGATTTCCGTCTGCTCGATCACATGACCACCTATGAGAATGTCGCGCTTCCGCTGCGTGTGATGGGACGGCCCGAGGATAGCTACCGCGACGAGGTGATCGAACTGTTGAAATGGGTCGATCTCGGCGAACGGATGTGGGCGCTGCCGCCGGTGCTCTCGGGCGGCGAAAAGCAGCGCGCGGCGATTGCGCGCGCGGTGATCGCACGGCCGCAACTGCTGCTCGCCGACGAACCCACGGGAAACGTCGATCCGAGCCTGGCGCAGCGGCTGCTGCGGCTGTTTATCGAGCTCAACAAGTCGGGAACGTCGGTGGTGATCGCCACCCACGACATCGCGTTGATGGATCAATACGATGCGCGCCGGCTGGTGCTGCATGATGGCCGACTGCATATTTATGATTGAATCGCATGATTCCGAAAAGTGGGAACCGGTTTTCGGAAAAGATCATGCGCAAGGAAAAATGATGATGAGCGACCAGACCAGAGACGATTTCACGGCGTCGCCGCGCATGCCCGCCGGCTCGTTGCCGCGCTTTGATACACCGCTGGTGCCACGCAATTCGATTTCCGGACGTGCCCTCGTGGCGGTTGTCGCCATCATGACGTTCCTGGCCTCGCTGACCACGGGCGCGGTGATCTTGGTGAGCCAGGCTGCGACCGAATGGCAAGCGGACGTGGCGCGCGAAGTCACCATCCAAGTGGTCCCGGCGCCCGGGCGCGAGATCGACGCGACCGTGGACAAGGCGGCGGCGGTCGCACGCGCTTTCCCGGGCATCGCCGACGTGCGGCCCTACTCGAAGGAAGAGTCGACCAAGCTGCTCGAGCCGTGGCTCGGCAGCGGGCTGTCGCTCGATCAACTGCCGGTGCCGCGCCTGATCGTGGTCAAGATTACACCGGGCGCTGCGCCCGACATTTCGCAACTTCGAAAGCTGCTGGCCGAGCAGGTACCGGCCGCGGCCCTCGACGATCATCGCGGCTGGGTCGATCGCATGCGCGCCATGGCCGGTACCGCGGTCGCTGCCGGCGTTGGCATTCTGATTCTGATGATCGCGGCCACCGTTCTCTCGGTCACTTTTGCGACCCGCGGCGCGATGGCGACCAACAAGACGGTGATCGAAGTTCTGCATTTTGTCGGCGCCAAAAACGGCTTCATCGCTGGGCATTTTCAGCGACATTTCCTGCTGCTCGGCCTGCAGGGCGGCGCCATCGGCGGCGGTGCCGCCATTATGCTGTTCACCGTAGCCTCCACCGTTAGCTCCTGGTTTAGCGGCACGGCGGGGGGCGACCAGACCACGGCCATGTTCGGGTCATTTTCCATCGGGATGACCGGCTATGTCGCGGTGCTCGTGCAGGTCGTTCTGATCGCGGCAGTGACGGCGATGACCTCGCGGCAAACGGTCAACCGGACCCTGGAGATGATTGACTAGATGTTGGCAGGTCTCGCCCGCTGGATCGGCTTCCTGACCATGACGGCCGGCGTCGTCGCGGCGCTGCTGATCACGGGTGGGTTCTTTTGGTTTGCCTGGAGCATCCCGGACGAGGAAGCCTCTCTCAAGCGTAACGCGGACGGAATCGTGGTGCTGACAGGAGCCGCCTCGCGCATTCCCGATGCGATCGAATTGCTGGCTGCGGATCGCGGCAAGCGGCTGCTGATCACCGGCGTGCATCGCGCCACCAGTGCGCGCGAAATCGCACGGCTGACGCCGCTCTATTCCAAGTTCTTCACGTGCTGCATCGATCTCGATCGTTCCGCGCTCAACACCTTCGGCAACGCCCTCGAGGCCAAGCGCTGGGCGCGCCAGCACAATTTCAATTCGTTGATCGTGGTGACCTCGAACTGGCACATGCCGCGCGCCATGGTCGAACTCGCGCACCAGCTTCCCGAAACGACGCTTATTGCCTATCCGGTCATGTCGGAGAAGGTGAAAACCGAGCCATGGTGGTCGAGCATCGACACCGCGCGCTTTCTGTTCGCGGAATATCTGAAATATCTGTTCGCGCTCAGCCGTATGGGGCTCGACCCCGACACCGCCGCGTAAAGGAGCGAAGTCCCGTGCCGATCCTCGTTCGCTCCATCGCGTTCAACCTGCTGTTTTACTTAAATACGTTTGTCTATTTAATGATTGCGCTGCCGACCTTCATCATGCCGTATCGCGCGATACTGGCGGTGGCGAAATCGTGGGGCCGCGCCAATCTCGTGCTGCTGCGCGTCGTCGCCGGCATCGATTTTGAGTTGCGCGGCCGCGAAAAAATTCCGCAGGGCCCGATTATCGTCGCCGCCAAGCACCAGTCGGCGTGGGAAACTTTTGCGCTGCTGTCGCTGTTCGACAATCCGCTGTTCATCGTCAAACGCGAATTGCTGTGGCTGCCGCTGTTCGGCTGGCTCATGATGAAGGGCCGCATGGTGCCGGTCGATCGCGGCGCCGGTTCGCAGGCGCTTGTGGCCATGACCGGGCGCGCCAGCATTGAGCTCGCCGACAATCGCCAGCTCATTATTTTTCCGGAGGGCACGCGGCGCCCCGCCGGCGCCGAGCCGCGCTACAAATATGGCGTTGCCCAGCTTTACGCCGCGGCCGGTGTGCCCTGCGTGCCAATCGCGCTGAATTCCGGCTTGTTCTGGCCGCGCCGCTCGATCCGCCGCTTGCCGGGAACGGTGGTGGTGGAGATTCTCGATCCGATCGCGCCCGGCTTCGACAAGGATGTTTTTTTCAAACGCCTGCAACAGGAGATCGAGACCGCGACCGCGCGCCTGATCGCGGAAGCCCAGGTAAAATCCGGACGTTGAGCGCTTTATTTCTTTTCCGCTTCCGCCAGCGCCTTCAGCCGGGCGCGCGCATTATCCTGCGCCCATTGCGCGATGCGGTTGATGGTCGGGGCGTGCTTTTTCGATGTCGTTTTTTTCTCGTAAATCAATCCACGGCTGTAATAGGCGGCGGCGTAAGTCGGGTCGATGCGTGTCGACATATTGTAGTCGGCGAGGGCGCGGTCGAGGTCGCCCTTCTGCTGAAAGACATCGGCCCGGTAGTCGTAGCTTTCGACATTACGCGGTTCCATCTGAATCGAAATGCCGCAGTCGGCCAGTGAGGCGTCCAGCTCGCCCTTCTTGTGTTTCCAGCTGCCGCGCGCGCGATAGATCGTCGCCAGAACCTTATCCTTGAAGCGTCCGGAATTAATCATGCGCGTGCAGGCATTCAGCCCGGGATCGAACTTGCTTTTGTCCTTGTAGTTTTCGTTGCCGAGCGAAAAGCACGTGACGCGATCGCTTTCATTGTCGGCGAGCGACGGTGTAGCGCCGCATAGCGCGAACACCAAAATCACGGCAAGCGGCAGCAGACGGCGCATGGCAGCCCCCCCCGAGCAAACTAAGACAAAACCCAATTGATAATAGTTCACCCGAATTCCTTCGTCGAGTTACGCCGGCGTTGACTTGTGGCCTGCTCGTGGATGCCCTTGATCCTCTCGCCCAGCGTGTGCAAATCGGCATCGCGGCAGCCAAGCGCCTCAAGTTCCTTCACTGCTGCCAATACGTAATCGCGGCAGGGACCGGAGCGGCCGTGGCCCTGGCGGATATAATGCAGTTGCTCGGCAAGGGTGAGGCGGCCGGCATATTGCCGGTGGCCGCGATCCACCATGTAGCAGAGCGCATGCACGCTCTGTTTCGGGTCGTTGTCGAGCCAGACCCGGCGCCAGGCCTCGCGATAGACCAGGGTGACCTGCTCGCGCGCGCGCAGATAGTCGACTGTTTCCGTCCGATGGGCCTTCGCGACCTTATAGGCGATGCCGCGGCAATTGCCGCCGCGGTCGAGGCCAAGCACCAGGCCGGGCCGTTCCGGGGTGCCGCGATGGACAAAGGAGTAGACGCAGAGCGCCCGGTGCGCGCCGACCATGCGGGCATGGCGGCGTTCCAGAAAGGCGAATCCGGGCCGCCACATCAGCGATCCATAGGCAAAGACCCACAGGTCCTCGCCGCTTTGGTCGAATGTTGTGTTCATCGTGGTTGGAAATAGACCGCGTCGTTGACAGGGCCCGGCGACTCCGCTCGCGTATCAGGCCGATTGCCGCTAAGCAACCCGTTCGAAGCCCAAAGGCCAACGCGTCGGCCTAGAAACGCCGCATTCGGCAGGTGTTAAACCCCTTATGGCCACTGACCGCATTGGACGCTGGCGCAACCGGCGCTACATCTCACTGGTGATCCTGGTCGCCGCTTTGTTCGGCGGCTGGAGCTGGCTGTGGAGCTATGCCTCCGGCAAGGCCGAGGCCACCATCGACGGCTGGCGGGCGCGCGAGGCCAAGGCCGGCCGCATCTATACCTGCGGCTCGCAGACAATTAGTGGCTACCCATTCCGTATCGAGGTGAATTGCAACCGCGCCTCGGCGTTGTTCCGCAGTAACCAGCCGCCGGTCGAGATCAAGAGCCGCGGCATTCTGATCGCCGCGCAGATCTATCAGCCCACATTATTGATCAGCGAATTCCATGGGCCGCTCACCATCGCCGACCCCGGGCAGCCGCCCAACATCGTCGTCAACTGGAAGTTGGCGCAGTCAAGCGTGCGCGGCACGCCGGCAGCACCCGAGCGTGTGTCACTGGTATTCGACAAGCCGGTGGTCGACCGCATGAGCGGCGGCAGCCAGCAGCACTTGCTGGTCGCCAAACACATCGAAATCCATGGCCGGATGGTCGAAGGTTCGGCGGCCAACAAGCCGGTGATTGAAATCGCGCTACAACTCGAGCAGGCATCGGCGCCATTCATTCATCCTGCGGCCGAAAAGCCGGTCGACGCCGACATCGTCGCGGTGCTGCGCGGGCTTAACGACTTTTCGCCAAAACCGTGGCCGGCGCGGTTCCGCGAAATTCAAGCGGCTGGCGGACGCATCGACATCACGCAGGCGCGGATGCAGCAGGGTGAAAGCATCGCGGTCGGCGGCGGCAGTCTGTCGCTCAATGCCAATGGCCGGCTGGACGGGCAATTGCGCGTGACGGTCGCCGGCGTCGAGTCGTTCCTCAATTCCATCGGCGCGCAGCAGATGGTGCAGGCCTCGCCGGGCATGGACAAACTCGCCGGCGCGCTCGACCGGCTGGCGCCCGGCCTTGGCAATGTCGCGCGCCAGCAGGCGGGCGCCAATATTTCGCTCGGGATCAATTTGCTTGGCCAGCAGACCACGCTCGAAGGCAAGCAAGCGGTCTCGCTGCCGCTGCGTTTCGATGATGGCGCGATTTTCCTCGGCCCGATCCGAATCGGCAACGCGCCGGCACTGTTTTAATCTTCTTCCGCCGCGTAAGGCTTCGGCAGGGCTGAGTGCGGCAGGTCCGGGTGCGGGCGGCCGAAATCCGGCGCGGCTGAATCCTGGCCGATATCGACGATGCCTTTGCGGATGGCGCGGGTGCGCGCGAAGTGCTCATGGAGCGCTTGGCCATCGTCCCGCCGAATCGCCTTGGTCAGAGCTGAGATGTCTTCGTTGAAGCGGCCGAGCATTTCCAAAACCGCGTCCTTGTTGGCGAGGAATACGTCGCGCCACATGGTCGGGTCGGAGGCGGCAATGCGCGTGAAATCGCGAAAACCGCCGGCGGAAAATTTCAGCACTTCCGAGCGCGTCACGGTCTCCAGCTCGTCGGCGGTGCCGACGATGGTGTAGGCGATCAGATGCGGCAGATGGCTGGTGACCGCGAGCACCAAATCGTGATGATCGGGCGCCATGGTTTCCACATTGGCCCCTAATAGACGCCAGAATGCCGCGAGCTTTTCCACCGCCTTGGGATCGGTCCCCGCCGGCGGCGTGAGAATGCACCAGCGGTTGACGAACAGTTCGGCAAAGCCCGCGTCGGGGCCGGAATATTCGGTGCCGGCCACGGGATGCGCCGGCACGAAATGCACGTGCTTCGGCAAATGGGGCGCCATGTCGCGCACGACCGAGCCTTTGACCGAGCCGGCATCGGAAACGATCGCGCCGGGCTTAAGATGCGGCCCGATCTCCTTGGCCACCGCGCCGCAAGCGCCGACCGGAATACTAACAATGACTAGGTCCGCCCCTTCGACCGCGGCGGCATTGGTTTCCACCACCTGATCGGCGATCCCCAATTCGGCCACGCGCTTGCGCGTGGCGGGCGAGCGCGCGGTCGCCACGATCGAACCCGTGGCGCCTTGCGCCTTAGCGGCGCGCGCAATCGAGGAGCCGATCAGTCCGGTGCCGATCAGCGCCAGCCGGTTAAAGAGGGTGGGTATTTTGCTCACGCGCGCTTCCCCAAAAACTCGGCGAGCGCTTTTACGACCAACCGGTTGGCCTCTTCGCTGCCAACGGTCATGCGCAATGCATTCGGCAGCTTGTAGGCGCCGACCTGGCGCAGCACGAGGCCGCGCTTGGTGAGAAAAACGTCCGCATCCTTGGCAGTGCGGCCTTTCGTCTCCGGGAAATGGATGAGCACGAAATTCGCCACGCTCGGCGTCACCGTCAGGCCGTGCCCGCCGATTTCCTCGGTCAGCCAGGCGAGCCAGCGCGTATTGTGCTCGCGTGAGCGCTCGACGTGTGCGGTGTCGCGGATCGCCGCGATGCCGGCGGCGATCGCCGGCGCATTGACGTTGAACGGTCCGCGAATGCGGTTGACTGCGTCCACCACATGCGCAGGCCCGTACATCCAGCCGAGCCGCAGCGCGGCCAGTCCGTAAATTTTCGAGAAGGTGCGCGTCATCACCACATTGTCGGTGGTGGCGACCAGTTCGATACCAGACTCGTAATCGTTGCGCCGGACATATTCGGCATAGGCCGCGTCCAGCACCAGCAACACGTTGCCGGGCAGCGAACGCTGCAAGCGTTTGACCTCGTCGAACGGAAGATAGGTCCCGGTCGGATTATTCGGATTGGCCAGAAAAACGATTTTAGTTTTCTTGGTCACGCGCGCAAGGATCGCATCGACATCGGCCGTGAAATCCTTTTCAGGCGCGACCACCGGCATGGCGCCGGTGCCCATCGTCGCGATCGGGTAAACCAGAAATCCGTGCGTGGTGTGAATGGCCTCGTCGCCATCGGTAAGATAGGCGCGCGCGATCAGATTGAGCAGATCGTCGGAGCCCGCGCCGCAGACGATGCGCGCCGGGTCGAGACCGAAAGCGCCGCCGATCGCCTCGCGTAAAGCGGAGGCCGAACCGTCCGGATAATCCTCCAGCCGCTCGCCGGCCGCGCGATAGGCGGCAATGGCATTCTCGCCCGGCCCCAACGGTGTTTCGTTGGAGGACAGCTTGAACATCTTGGCAACGCCCGGCGCCGTGCTCTTGCCCGGAATGTAGGGGGCAATATCGAGCACGCCGGGTCGCGGTTGCGGTCGGGTCGCGGTCATTGGCAGCCTTAGTTTTTGTCGGCGGCAACCGTATAGCGGGTTGCGTGGCTTCCGACGAGGGCCGCTGAGCGCACCGTCGCCCCGGCTTTAACCATGGCCGCGCTGATCTGCTCAAGGTTCACGCCGTTGGACAGTGTCACCAGCAATGCCGCGCCGTCGAAGGCGCGATCGGGCACGGCGATGAAATCCGCCAGTGTCGAAAGTGCTTCTGCCGGGCCCGCGCCCCAGCCGGAGACCCGCACGCTCCAAACCGAGGCCTCCGTCGCCATGGCATCGGCGGCGACCCTTGAGACAACAAAGACCGGCAAAGCGGCCGGGTGATCGGCGCGTTCGACGAAGGGCAGGCGCGCGATGATCTTGGGCGCCGAGTCAAATTCGAGTGCGCTCCACCAGGCGCCGGCCCCGGCCACCGGGATCGCCGGCACCAGGCCGAGGTCGCCTTTCGAAGTCGACACCGCCGCCACCACGCCGGCGGCGCCCATATGCGGAATGAACGGCACCGTGAAGCCGAAATGAAAACGGGTGGAATCCCGCATCAAGGCGTCGCCCGCCGACAGGTCGGCATGCACCGAAAACGGCGCCTGCACATAGGTGAAGGTCGATATGATGACGCGCCAGATGCTCTCGACGGTGTCGAGCGGCAGTATTCCTTTGTGCCGCTTGACCAGACGGCGCATCATCTCGGCCTCGCGCACCGGGCGGAACGCCGAGCCGGTCTCCTGGCTGCGTTTGACCGCGATCAGCCGATCGATGATCTCGCCGCGCGCCATCAGGAGCTGGTGCATCGACTCGTCGATCCGGTCGATCTCCTTGCGCAGATCGCCCAATGCAGGTGCTTCGGGAGGCTTTGCCATGGCGGCATTGATAAGTGGGCCGGAGCTTGAAATCAAAGAAAACGTTGACAGTAACGCCCTAGGTTGACAGTTAGCCCCCATCTACTACTTAAACGGGCCACAATCCGGGGGCGTTATTTCCTGGGCTGCGGTGCGCCGGGAGCGCGAAGAGCGATGGTCGAAGCCAATTTGAGTGGCCCGCGCGAAGCGGTGGACGAACCGCACGAGGCGGACCATCCGCACGACTCAGGGATAGCCCATTTCGGGGCCGACAAGCCGCTCAAGCTCGATGCCGGCGTCGAGCTCACGCCGTTTCAGATCGCCTACAAGACCTACGGCACGCTCAATGCCGATCGCTCCAATGTGGTCCTGGTGTGCCATGCGCTCACCGGCGACCAGCACGTGGCGAACCTGCATCCGGTGACCAAGAAATCGGGCTGGTGGGAAACCCTGGTCGGTCCCGGCAAGCCGATCGACACCGAGCGCTATTTCGTGATCTGCCCGAACGTGGTCGGCGCTTGCATGGGCACCACCGGCCCGGCCTCGATTAACCCTGCGACCGGCAAGCCGTGGGGGCTGGAATTTCCCGTCATCACCATCCGCGACATGGTGCGCGCACAAGCCATGCTGCTCGATCATCTCGGGATCGAAACCTTGTTCTCGGTGGCCGGCGGCTCGATGGGCGGCATGCAGGTGCTGCAATGGGCGGCGAGCTATCCGCAACGCGTGTTTTCCGCGCTGCCGATCGCCTGCGCCACCCGCCATTCGGCGCAGAACATTGCATTCCACGAAGTTGGCCGGCAGGCGATCATGGCCGACCCGGAATGGCGCGGTGGCCGCTATCGTCTGGAAGGAACCAATCCGCGCCGCGGTCTCGCGGTCGCGCGCATGGGCGCGCACATTACATATCTGTCCGACGCCGCGCTGCACCGGAAATTCGGCCGCAAGTTCCAGGACCGCGAAAATCCCACCTTCTCCTTCGATGCGGATTTCGAGGTGGAATCTTATCTGCGTCACCAGGGCTTCTCGTTCGTCGAACGCTTCGATGCCAACTCGTATCTCTACCTCACGCGCGCCATGGATTATTTCGATCTGGCCGCCGACTCCGGTGGCGTGCTGGCAAATGCTTTCAAGGCCACACAGACCCGCTTCTGTGTGATTTCCTTCACCAGCGATTGGCTGTTCCCGACTTCGGAATCGCGCGCGATCGTGCATGCGCTCAACGCGGCGAGTGCCCGCGTATCGTTCGCCGAAATCGTCACCGACAAGGGCCACGATGCTTTCCTGCTCGAGGAGCCGGAAATGTTCGGCATCGTGCGCGGTTTCCTCGACGGAGCCGGAAAATCTCGCGGCCTTACCGGCAAGACATCATGAGCAATCTTAACCTCGCCAATATCGCGCGCACACCGGGCGGCGCCCGTATCGACCTTGTGATGGTCGCCGAAATGGTGGAGCGCGGCGTCAAGGTGCTGGACGTCGGCTGCGGCGACGGCGAGCTACTGCGCCTGTTGGGTGAAAGCCGCGGCGTCGATGGCCGCGGCATCGAACTGTCGCGCGAGGGCGTGAACGAATGCGTGGCCAAAGGTCTTGCCGTGATCCAGGGCGACGCTGACACTGACTTGGCGGACTATCCGGACGACGCCTTCGACTACGTCATCCTGTCACAGACCTTGCAGGCGACACGGCATCCGCGCGTCGTACTCGAACACATGCTGCGTATCGGGCGTCACGCGATTGTATCGTTTCCGAATTTCGGCCACTGGCAGGTGCGCATGCAGCTGCTGTTTGCCGGCCATATGCCGCGGACCGACATCTTGCCGTATAGCTGGTACGACACGCCCAATATCCACCATTGCACCATCAAGGACTTCCGCCTGCTCTGCTCCGAAATCGGGGTGAAGATGGAGAAGGCGGTGGCGCTCAATGCCTGGGGCTCGCCGCTGCGGCTCAATGCGCCGTGGTGGTTCTGGAATCTGTTCGGCGAGCAGGCGGTGTTCCTGCTGAGCCGCAAGGGCTGACGGCCAGTCCGCAAATTTGGCAAAATTGTTGCGCTGCACCTTTAACTTTGCTGCAGTTGCACAATATCTATTCAAATAAGTATATCAGACGATAATGTCTGTATATATTTGGAACAGTATGTATAGTTATAAATATACTGCAACATAGTTTCTATGCCATAGTTATTAACAAGTTATCTACGCTATCAATACATTAAATTACCTTCCATTGATCACGATTCTGCCACGCTTTGATGGCGTTTAGACCCCGCATCTGGTTCTGATTCTATCCGGGCTGGATGCATTGCTTTGATGACAAGGGGACTAAAGCTCATGAGACTTGGAAAAAAGAGACGGGCGGTATTTTTGCTGTGTTCGGTAGCGTTTGCAGTACTCACCGTTCCAGCCCTCGCCAGGCCCGCCCATAAGGCCGCGCAGCGTCCGCAGGCCATGGCTCAGCCGCAAAATATCGGCACACTGGACAGCCAACCTTATCCATTGGTCACCGCCCAGCCGGCGGCAGATGAAGAGACCCAAGGCCGTCGACGTGCCGTCCAGGCCCACGCGAACGACGCGTTTGGCGGCTTCACATCGAATTCGCTCGTTTCGGAAGCCCGTAAATATCTCGGCACCAATCCGACCGGGCGCGGCAGCCTCTGGTGCGGGGCGTTCCTGGACTTGGTGCTCAAGCGCACCGGCCATGCCGGCGGCGGCAACCTCGCCAGCTCCTATGCGCGTTACGGCACGCGCGTTGACGGACCGCAGGTCGGCGCCATCGCCGTGATGGGCCGCAACGGCGGCGGTCATGTCGGCGTGGTCAGCGGCATCGATCCGAACGGCAATCCGATCATCGTGTCCGGCAATACCTGGAATCGCAGCACCGGTGGCCGGCACACGGTGGCCGAATCGGTTTACCCGCGCAGCAGGATCTATGCCTATGTGATGCCGGGCAGCTGATCGCTCGAGCAAGAATTAACGTAAAGCCGCGTCCCGCTCGCAAAGCGGGGCGCGGTTTTTTTGCGCGCGCATTTACCGTGCGTCGTAACCATTTCATACTTAATTCAATCCGATTAATTTGCCGAAAATTATCGTGCTACCTCCCAGTGATCGCCGGCGCAAAGCCGGAAAGCACAAGAACACTGGGACGAAAGTCATGCGCTTCAAGACTCGTGTCATGCTCGCCATCGGCTGTGTCAGCCTGCTGGCGTTGAGCAGCCCCGCCTTCAGCCTTCCATCGCCGCAGGCTAACGCGCACAAGCAGCGCGCCGTACAAAAGAAAAATGCCGCCCAGCATGCACCCAATCGGCAAGCCAATACGCGCGCCGCGCGCGCGAACCCTGCCACCCGTCTTGCCAGCTTGCCGATCGCAGAGCCGCCGAAACGTCCGATGTTCGGCTGGCCGACGCTGGTCAGCGAGGCCCGCAAATACATGGGCACCAATCCGACCGCCCGCAGTAAGCTGTGGTGCGCGACCTTCATGAATTTGGTGCTCGCCAAGGTTGGCTATGCCGGCACCAATTCCGACGCCGCCAAGTCGTTTGCCCAGTACGGCCGCCGCATTTCCGAGCCCCGGATCGGCGCCATCGCGGTACTCACGCGCGGCAAGAAAGGCGGCCATGTCGGCGTCGTCACCGGTATCGATCAACAGGGCAACCCGATCATCATTTCCGGCAATCACAACAAGCGCGTGGGCGAGGCGACTTATTCCCGCTCGTGCGTGATCGCCTATGTCATGCCGACAGGAAGCGGACCCATGACCACAGAGGTTGCCGCGCGCAGCCAGCCCAGCAACGCCAGCCAGCCCAGCCGCACATCGTCCGAGCCGGGCATCGCGTCGCCGATTGCCGAATTGCTGGCGGCCATCGAGGCGGAGCAGAGCCGTCCAGAACGCCCGAGCCAGCAGGCACAGGCGCGCCCCGTTGAGCCGCGCCTCGTTGTGCAACAGCAACCGGCTGAGCCTCATCGCGCCGTGCAGCAAGCGCCCGAGCAAGTGCCGCAGTCCACGCAAGCGTCTCGCCGTGAACTTGCAATCGATCCGGCGCTCGCCGAATTTCTTGGGATCGCGAATCGCGCGCAAATTCGCAGCCAAGATCGTGGACTTGCAGCTCCGGCGGCACGCCCGGCGTCGCAACGCCAACGCCAGGTTCAGCAGAACCTGCATGGCCGCGTCGCCAATGCCGATACCGTGATTGCCGGCGTGTTCGGTCTACGCTGAGCCGCGTTTCTCTACGATAAAATATTAAGCGCATCGCCCACGGCAATGCCGCCGCCGATTGCGACTTCGGCATAGACTCCGCAGTCGGCGTGCCCGAAACTTTGCATCAACGTGCGCGGAAGCGTCAGGTCGCGAATGCCGGTGTCGGGATCGACATCGGTCGCCGCGCAACGCTGGATGCGTTTGACCAGTTTGAGCCGAGCCCCGCCAATTACGATCTCGCGGCCGAGTAACTCGAACTCATGCCAGGCCGGCCAGCCGGCGACATAAATATTGCCGCGAAAGCGCAACGGATTGACCGCGCTGCCTGCGGCATTCTCCAGCGCCGCCACCGACGCCAGATTGATGATGGAGACGACTTTCTTGGCCACGTCCGAGAAGCTGTGGCCTTGCCCGGACAAGGTTTGGCCTGACAGCACCTTGGGCGGCCCGCGCAATTCCTTCGGCATGTAGCGGCGGAAGAACGCCTCGATCGCCAGCCGCCCTTCCGCGGTTCGCAGATCGCCACGTGTGGCCTCACGACCCTCCGCATGAATAATGAGGGTATGGCTCGCTTCGTCGTAGGCGGTGCGCAGCGCCGCCAGCCGCTCATTGCGCATCAGCATCAGGAATCGCTGCTTGGGGAAATAAGCGGGCGCGGCGGGGTCAAAACCGCAGGGCCCGTTCTCGATGGCATAGAGCCGGTCGGCGGGCAGGGTCTGGCCGGCATTCAGCTCGACCCGCGGCAGCGCCTGCGGTGAGAGTCCTTTCACCGGGTAGCGATATATGGCCTCGATCTGGGCTGGCTGGTTGGGCATTGGATTTTTTTGGCGTTTCCAGAGCGGCAGGGCCGGCTCGGACTGACCTATATCAAGCGGGCTGGCTCTTCAAACTGCAATAAACACCCCTACATAATGCCCAGGCGGGCCGCCTTCGGGGGCCCGTTTTTACACCGGCGCCACAATGGGCCGAGGGAGTAGACCGATGAATTTCGAGAAATACACCGACCGCGCCAAGGGCTTCGTCCAATCGGCGCAAGGCATTGCCCTGCGCGAGGGCCATCAGCAATTCGCCCCCGAGCATATGCTCAAAGTCCTGCTCGACGATCCCGAAGGGTTGGCGGCGGGCCTGATCGACCGTTCCGGCGGCAATTCCCGCCAGGCGTTGCAGGCAGTCGAGGCCGTGCTCGCCAAGATTCCGAAAGTATCGGGCAGCGGAGCCGGCCAGGTTTATCTGGCCCCGCAGCTTGCCCGCGTCTTCGACGCCGCCGAGAAAGCCGGCGAAAAAGCCGGCGATAGTTTCGTCACCGTCGAACGCCTCCTGCTCGCGCTGGCGCTGGAGAAAGACAGCGAAGCGGGCAAGATCCTCAGTCATGCCGGCGTTACGCCGCAGAACCTCAACGCCGCCATCAATGCGCTGCGCAAGGGCCGCACCGCGGACTCTTCCTCCGCCGAAAACGCCTATGACGCGCTGAAGAAATACGCGCGAGATCTGACGCAAGCCGCGCGCGACGGCAAGCTCGATCCGGTGATCGGCCGCGACGAGGAAATCCGGCGCACCATTCAAGTTCTTTCGCGCCGGACCAAGAATAATCCCGTGCTGATCGGTGAGCCGGGCGTCGGCAAGACCGCGATCGTCGAAGGCTTGGCGCTGCGCATCGTCAATGGCGACGTGCCGGAAAGCCTGCAAGACAAGAAGCTGCTGGCGCTCGATCTCGGCGCGCTGATCGCCGGCGCCAAATATCGCGGCGAATTCGAGGAACGGCTGAAGGCCGTGCTGAACGAGGTAACGTCCGCCGAGGGCGGCATCGTGTTGTTCATCGACGAGATGCACACCTTGATCGGCGCTGGCAAGGCCGACGGCGCGATGGATGCCTCTAATTTACTCAAGCCGGCGCTGGCGCGCGGCGAACTGCATTGCATCGGCGCCACCACACTCGACGAATACAAGAAGCACGTGGAGAAGGATGCCGCGCTGGCGCGGCGCTTCCAGCCGGTCTTCGTGTCGGAGCCGACGGTGGAAGACACGATCTCGATCCTGCGCGGCCTCAAGGACAAATACGAGCAGCATCATGGCGTGCGCATCAGCGACAGCGCGATTGTCGCCGCCGCGACTTTGTCCAACCGCTACATCACCGACCGCTTTTTGCCCGACAAAGCCATCGACCTGGTGGACGAGGCGGCGGCGCGGCTGAAGATGCAGGTCGATTCCAAACCCGAGGAACTCGACTCCATCGATCGCGAAATCGTGCGGTTGAAGATCGAGCAGGAGGCGCTGAAAAAGGAAAGCGATACCGGCTCCAAGGATCGCCTCAAGCGGCTGGAGACCGAATTGAAGTCGCTTGAAAAACAATCCGCCGATATCACCAGCCGCTGGAAGGCGGAAAAGGAAAAACTCTCCGACGCACAGAAGCTCAAGACCGAGCTCGACCAGTTGCGCGGCGAACTCGCCAATGCGCAGCGGCGCGGTGAATATCAGCGCGCCGGTGAACTGGCCTATGGCCGAATTCCGGAATTGGAAAAGAAACTCAAGGCGACCGAGGGCTCGGAGGCCTCGGGCAAGGGCGCCAAAGGGACAATGATGGAAGAGACCGTCACCGCCGATCACGTGGCCGGGGTGGTGTCGCGCTGGACCGGCGTGCCGGTCGACCGCATGCTCGAAGGCGAGAAGGAAAAACTTCTGCGCATGGAGGACGAGCTTGCCAAGCGCGTCATCGGTCAGGCGGAGGCAGTGCGCGCGGTGTCAACCGCTGTGCGGCGTGCCCGCGCCGGCTTGCAGGATCCGCACCGGCCGATCGGTTCATTCATGTTCTTGGGGCCGACCGGCGTCGGCAAGACCGAGCTGACCAAGGCCTTGGCCGAATATTTGTTCGACGACGAGAACGCGCTGATCCGCATCGACATGTCGGAATATATGGAGAAGCACTCGGTCGCGCGTCTGATCGGCGCGCCTCCCGGCTATGTCGGCTATGACGAGGGCGGCGCGCTCACCGAAGCGGTGCGGCGCCGGCCCTATCAGGTCATTCTGTTCGACGAAATCGAGAAAGCGCATCCGGACGTTTTCAACATCCTGCTGCAAGTGCTCGACGACGGCCGCTTGACCGACGGGCAGGGCCACAAAGTGGACTTCCGCAATACCTTGATCGTGCTGACGTCCAATCTCGGCGCCGATTTTCTGGTCAACCAGCCGGACGGCGAGGATACCGATGTGGTGCGCGATTCCGTCATGGGCGTCGTGCGCGCGGCATTCCGGCCGGAATTCCTCAATCGCATCGACGAGATCATCCTGTTCCACCGGCTCAAGAAGTCCGAGATGACCCGCATCGTCGACATCCAGATGACGCGGCTGCAAAAGCTGCTCGACGACCGCAAGATCACCGTCGTGCTCGATCCGGGCGCGCGCGAGTGGCTGGCTGAGAAGGGCTGGGATCCGGCCTATGGCGCGCGGCCGTTGAAGCGGGTGATCCAGAAATCGGTGCAGGACCCGCTCGCCGAGATGATCCTCGCCGGCTCCATCAAGGACGGCGAGAAGGTCACCGTCTCCGCCGGCAAGCAAGGCCTCGCCTTTAACGGCAAGCTCGCGCAGGCGGCGTAACGCTTGTCATCTCCGAACCGCCGGCGCGCTCGAGGCCACACGGGCGGGCTTGCGCGCCATGATATTGTCGAGCCGTTCGCGCTCTTGCTCGAAGGTTGCCAGCATCGCGCCTTCCAGCACGCGGCCGCGCGGCAGCTTGATGCGCATGGGATCGACGAAGCGGCCGTTCACCAGGATTTCGTAGTGCAGGTGTGAGCCGGTCGACAGTCCGGTGGAGCCGACGAAGCCGATCACCTGGCCTTGCCGCACGCGTTTGCCCTCTTCGATGCCGCGGGCAAAAGCGCTCATGTGGCCATAGGCGGTCTCGTAGCCGTTGGTATGGCGGATGCGGATATATTTTCCGTAGCCCGACTCCCAGCCTTCTTTTTCGACCGTGCCATTGCCGGAGGCATAGATCGGCGTGCCGCTTGGCGATGTCCAGTCAACGCCGGTGTGCATTTTGGTATAGCCAAGGATCGGGTGGCGGCGCAGTCCGAAGCCTGAGCGCATGATGCCGGCCATCACCGGCTTGCGCATCAGGAACTTCTTCGCGCTCTTGCCGCCATCGTCGTAATAGTCCACCAGCCCGTCATCCGGCGATTGGAAGCGGTAGAATTTCTTGGTCTCGCCGCCGACGGTGAGGGCTGCGAACAATACGTCGTTGCGGCTGTCGGCGATCGGCGTTTCTTCTTCGCCGGCATAGAGCACCTCGAAGGAATCGCCCGGTAGCACCTTGCGCTGGAAATCGACATCGTAGGAGTAGATGCGGATCAGGTCGTCGATGATTGGGCGCGGAATCTGGTTGCGCAGCGCGGTCTCGTAGACACTTTGATAGAGGCGTACGCCGGACGTGTCATTCGGGTCGTTATTCTCATCGGAATTATCGGCCACTTCGGTATCGATATTCTTCACGTCGACCGAAACGTATTTGCCGGTGTCGGATAGCGCCACCACCGCGTCGATCGATGCGTCGTTGGCGACGATCACGCGGATCGGCTGTAGCCGCTGGGCGCCGGGCACGGGCGCCAGCAACACGCGCAGCTTTTGGCCTTCTTTAATGCCGCCATCGCGGCCGCGCGGTCCGAGCACGCGGGCGATCGCGCCGATATCTTCCGGCGTCGCGCCGAGTTCGCGCAATATGGTCGAAACGCTGTCGCCTTTCTTGGCTGCGATCATGCGCTCGTTGAAGGCATTGCCGCCGGTGGTCTGGCTGGTGGTCTTGGGCAGCAGCGTGATGTTCTCAGGCACGATGCGCGCTTCGAAACCGGCGTAAGGGTCGGCGGTGCCCACGCCGGCATAGGCCAGCTTGATGCCTGTGATGTTGTCCGCAATCGGTATGTGATTGGCGGCTTTTTCACTCCACTCGGCGGCTTCGCGCACGCGCACCATCACCTCGTCGGTGGGCGTCAGCAACGCAATCCTGAGATTCGGCATCAACGGCGCCAAATCGCGTATCACGAACGCAACCTCGGCGTCAGGCTCGGCGGCCGGCGCATCGTCGGGCGAGGCGGTGCCGCCGGGTGTTGCTTCGGCGAGCAGGCGCTGCGGATTGAAAGGGGGGATATTGGCGGAGAGATCGGAGACGGTGAGCGAAAGATTGCCGGCGATGCGCACGAAGGGACGCACGCGCACGACTTCGTGGTTGCCGGCCCGCGTGATGATGGTCGTGATGGTGGAGACGCGGATCACCTGGCGGGCGAAGGACGGCTCTTCCGTCGTTGGCAGACGGTCGCTCTTGCGCACGCCGAGCTTGTCGCCGACGGCGCCGATCGCACCGCGCAGCGCGACCTCGACCCGTTCCGGCAGCGATGCAAAATTGGTCTCGCCGTCGAGCGATGTGAAAACGGCGCCGCCCATCAAGGCTGCGCCGCATAATGCAGTCAGGATTGTGCCGGCAAACCATTGCACGGATACGCGGCGGCGATCGACGAAGCCGCTGGTGCCGCCGTCGACCGACAGCGGCGGCTCATTGCCGAGCTCGATGGTCTCGGCCTGCCTCGATCGATATGCGCCGCGCGACCGTGTCTGGTCCAAGCTCGCCGTCCCCTCGGAATTCAATCTACTCAGGCTGGACTTGCCGCAACCGAAATAGTCCCTGTCGCCGTCGGCAAGCCAATCAACAAAATGCCACTCAAATCAACGCC
>SHVM01000018.1:0-2500 GCA_009694265.1 Pseudolabrys sp. | reverse complement strand
CGAGTCTTCCCAGGCCCACCACTCTTGCAAGGCGCGAAGCGTTCCAACCGGGGCCATAGCTCAGCTGGGAGAGCGCCTGCTTTGCAAGCAGGAGGTCGTCGGTTCGATCCCGTCTGGCTCCACCAAGCCTTGAAGTGAAAGGTCTTGGCGCGGAGTGACGGTCGATCGGCAACGCCGAACGCCGCCGCCACCAACTCGTCCATGCATTTGAATTTGTATCGCGTTGATCTTGTCGATTGCGCGATGCAGGTTGTCTGACATCGTGAAGAGGAGATCGTTCCGCAGTTGTACGCAGTGATGAGCTGCGTCCGACACCCATATCCTATAGGCGCGCTTGACCGCACGCCTCGCGGTTCGATCTCGAAGCAAGCTGGTCTTTCTGTCAGTGCTCGCATCGAACGAGCTTCCTTTCACGCGCAGGTTTGCCGTCGCAAGACGGTCGGCCTTCGCTAGATGGTCTTCCATCGAACGAGAGGGTGTTTGTTCGTAATCACCGCCGAGGTGAGTGGGCATTGATGATGAGAGCGATCAAGTGCCTTAAGGGCGTTCGGTGGATGCCTTGGCGCTGAGAGGCTATGAAGGACGTGCTACGCTGCGATAAGTCACGGGGAGCTGCGAAGAAGCTTTGATCCGTGAATTTCCGAATGGGGAAACCCACCTTCGATAACGGAATTCCGAGACCATGTTCACGAGGCGCACAGCCAGGTGAACGACGGGATCGGATTCGTCTGACCTCTAGACATGCGCAAGCATGTCTGGTTTCGGACTTCCGTTATCAAAAGAAGGTATGAGATCCTTGAATAAAATAGAGGGTTTCAAGCAAACCCAGGGAACTGAAACATCTCAGTACCTGGAGGAAAGGACATCAACCGAGACTCCGCTAGTAGTGGCGAGCGAACGCGGACCAGGCCAGTGATAATCCTGAGACAACCGGAAACGTTTGGAACGACGTGCCTTAGTGGGTGACAGCCCCGTACGGGTAACGCGAAGGATTATCCTTGAGTAAGGCGGGACACGTGCAATCCTGTTTGAACATGGGGGGACCACCCTCCAAGCCTAAGTACTCCTCAGCGACCGATAGCGAACAAGTACCGTGAGGGAAAGGTGAAAAGCACCCCGACGAGGGGAGTGAAAGAGACCTGAAACCGGATGCCTACAAACAGTGGGAGCCCAAGGTTCGTCCTGGGTGACCGCGTACCTTTTGTATAATGGGCCAGCGACTTAATCTGACGAGCAAGCTTAAGCCGATAGGCGTAGGCGCAGCGAAAGCGAGTCTTAATAGGGCGTCCAAGTTCGTCGGATTAGACCCGAAACCTAGTGATCTAGCCATGGTCAGGTTGAAGGCAGGGTAACACCTGCTGGAGGACCGAACCGGTGTCTGTTGAAAAAGCCTCGGATGAACTGTGGCTAGGGGTGAAAGGTCAATCAAACTGGGAAATAGCTGGTTCTCCGCGAAAGCTATTTAGGTAGCGCCTCGAGTGAATGCTTGGGGGGGTAGAGCACTGGATGGACTAGGGGGGCTTACCGCCTTACCAAATCCAACCAAACTCCGAATACCCCAAAGCAATACTCGGGAGACACACAGTGGGTGCTAACGTCCATTGTGGAGAGGGAAAAAACCCTGACCTACAGCTAAGGCCCCTAATTCGTGGCTAAGTGTGAAAGGATGTGGGAATCCCAAAACAACCAGGAGGTTGGCTTAGAAGCAGCCATCCTTTAAAGAAAGCGTAACAGCTCACTGGTCTAAATAAGGGTTCCTGCGCCGAAAATGTAACGGGGCTCAAGCCACGAGCCGAAGCTTAGGGTGCATTGAGTCTTCGGACTCTTTGTGCGGTAGCGGAGCGTTCTGTCAGCCGATGAAGGCGGACCCGTGAGGGCTGCTGGAGGCCTCAGAAGTGCGAATGCTGGCACGAGTAACGACAAACAGTGTGAAAGACACTGTCGCCGAAAGTCCAAGGGTTCCTGCGTAAAGTTAATCTGCGCAGGGTCAGCCGGTCCCTAAGGCGAGGCCGAAAGGCGTAGTCGATGGGAACCACGTTAATATTCGTGGGCCAGTGGGTGGTGACGAATTCCGTATGTTGTCTGACCTTAATGGATTGGTTGGGCCTCGAAGGAGTTCCAGGAAATAGCCCCCACATAGACCGTACCCCAAACCGACACAGGTGGACTGGTAGAGAATACCAAGGCGCTTGAGAGAACTATGTTGAAGGAACTCGGCAATTTACCTCCGTAACTTCGGGATAAGGAGGCCCAGTGCTTGGGCAACCAGGCATTGGGGGCACAGACCAGGGGGTGGCGACTGTTTATCAAAAACACAGGGCTCTGCGAACTCGCAAGAGGACGTATAGGGCCTGACGCCTGCCCGGTGCCGGAAGGTTAAGAGGAGGGGTGCAAGCCTTGAATCGAAGCCCCGGTAAACGGCGGCCGTAACTATAACGGTCCTAAGGTAGCGAAATTCCTTGTCGGGTAAGTTCCGACCTGCACGAATGGCGTAACGACT
>SHVM01000101.1 GCA_009694265.1 Pseudolabrys sp. | reverse complement strand
GCCACCGCCGCCCTGCCCCAGCGCCGGCGTGAGTGCGCCAAGGCCCGTCGCAATCGATAAGATTGCAGCCAATACGAGCCGACGCATACGACACCCATTCCCAGACGGAAGAACCGGTACCAATATACTACACAGGGCTTCGCGCGCCGCCACGCGCAAAAGGTTCAATCGCGGATGGTCCTTGACGGGTGCGCTAATTCGCGCGCGCGGCCGCAGCCTCGATCAGCTTGCGGCATTCGGCAAGCTCGTGCAACACGGCGTGCAATTTTCGAATATCGTCGCGCACCAACCCGCCGCCTGTATGGCGCGGGGCTGCGCGCGCGGCCGGCGCAATCGGTTCCACCATCGGCGGCAGCGGCGCGGCCGCGCCAAAATCGGCGCCATGGATTGCGCGATCGGTCGGCTCGATGCGCGGTTCCGGCGCACTCTTGAGCGGCGGCTCGCGGCGAGCCTCGCCGGCATCCTGACGCTCGCCGAGATCGCGTCCGATCAGCGACGAAAGCCTCCCGCGCAAGCCGCGGCTCTCCTCAATCGGCTCGGCGTCCGGCGATACAATTTCGTCGGCGAACTCCTCGTCCTCGCTTGCGCCATGCGGCGGCTGCGGCGCGCCCTCCAGCCAGACGGCCTGCACAAATTTCGCGCCTTGCTCGCGCAGGATGCGCTGCACGCCGCGGATGGTGTAGCCCTCGCCGTAGAGCAGATGGCGAATGCCGCGCAGCAGTTCGACGTCGTCGGGACGATAGTAGCGCCGGCCGCCGCCGCGCTTCATCGGTTTGATTTCGCGGAAACGGCTTTCCCAAAAACGCAACACGTGCTGCGGCAGAACGAGTTCGTCTGCCACTTCACTGATCGTGCGAAATGCGTCCGGCGCCTTGTTATCCAAAGCGAGCCACTCCTGGTTCGATTAAACGCGTTACTGAAATTTAGGCTTCGTCGGCGACGTCGTGGCCGTTGATACGCTGCTTGAGGATCGCCGACGGCTTAAACACCATCACGCGGCGCGGCGAAATCGGAACTTCCTTGCCGGTTTTGGGATTGCGCCCAATACGCTGGCCTTTTTTACGCACGACGAACGATCCGAACGATGACAGTTTCACGGTTTCGCCACGCTCAAGGCAGTCGGTGATTTCTCTGAGGACCACCTCGACGAGCGAGGCTGACTCTGTTCGTGAGAGGCCCACTTTTTGATAGACCGCCTCACACAGGTCGGCCCGCGTCACTGTTTTACCAGACATCGCCTGCCCTGCCCCTGGCGAAACTATCTCGCTGAATTATCGACGATATTAGCAAGATCGGAGTGGGTCAACGGGGCGATGAAAAATGTGAAGGGGCCGCCACCCTCCCGTTCTTGATCCGCCCCCGCCATGGACCGCCTCACCAGCGCAGCAGCGCCGAGCCCCAGGTGAAGCCTCCGCCCATGGCTTCCAGGAGAATAAGGTTGCCGCGCTTGATGCGCCGGTCGGCAACCGCGTCGGCAAGCGCCAGCGGGATCGAGGCCGCCGAGGTGTTGCCATGCCGGTCGACGGTGATAACCACCTTCTCTGGCGCAATTCCGAGTTTGTGGGCCGAACCGTCGATGATCCGCTTGTTGGCCTGATGCGGTACGAACCAATCGATATCGGCGGCGGTATAGCCGGTAGCCTTGAAAGCGTCCTCGATCACGTCGGTGATCATCGCCACCGCGTGCTTGAACACCTCGCGGCCCTCCATGCGCAGATGGCCGACGGTCTGGGTCGACGACGGCCCGCCGTCAACATAAAGCTTGGCGCGATGCCGGCCGTCCGAGCGCAGATGGGTGGTGAGGAGGCCGCGATCGGCTTGCGTGCCGGGCTGCTCCTGCGCCTCCAGCACCAGGGTGCCGGCGCCATCGCCGAACAAAACGCAGGTGGTGCGGTCGTTCCAATCGAGAATGCGGGAGAAGGTCTCCGCCCCGATCACCAGCGCGCGCTTGTAACTGCCGGCCCGCAGCAAGGCGTCGGTTACCTGCAGCGCATAGACGAAGCCCGAACAGACCGCTTGCAGGTCGAAGGCGGCGCCATGGGTGATGCCAAGCCCGGCCTGCACCGTGACCGCGGTGGCGGGAAAGGTCTGGTCTGGCGTCGAGGTCGCCAGCACGATCAGATCAATGGAGCCCGCCTCGATACGCGCATTGCCCAGGGCTGCGCGCGCCGCATGAAGCGCGAGGTCGGAGGTGAGCTCGCCCGCGGCCGCAATATGGCGTTCACGGATACCCGTGCGCTGCACAATCCATTCGTCGGTGGTCTGCACCGAACGCGCCAGTTCGTCGTTACTGAGAATTCGCGCGGGCAGATAGCTGCCGCAGCCGAGCACCACGGAACGCAAAATCGTCAAGAGGCTGCTCCGCTCGCCAGGCGCGCCGTCTCCGTTGCCAGCCGGTCGCGCGCCATCGATTGACCGATCTTGGCGAGCAATTCGTAGCGGACCATGTCGTAACCCATGTCGATGGCCGCGGCGAAACCTTCGGCGTCGGCGCCGCCATGGCTTTTGATCACGATGCCGTTGAGGCCGAGAAAGACGCCACCATTGGCTTTGCGCGGGTCCATCTTGTCGCGCAGCGTGCGGAACGCCTGCCGCGCCAGCAGATAGCCGAGCCGCGCGGCCCATGTCCGGTTCATGGCGGAACGCAGATATTGGCCGAACTGGCGCGCGGTTCCCTCCGCGGTCTTGAGCGCGATATTGCCGGCAAAGCCTTCGGTGACGACCACGTCCACCACGCCCTTGCCGATATCGTCGCCTTCGACAAAGCCGAAATATTCGAAATATGGGAATTGCCCTTCGCGCAAGATGCGGCCGGCCTCACGCACCGCTTCGAGCCCTTTGACTTCCTCGACACCGATATTGAGCAGGCCGACGGTCGGCCGCTCGATGTCGAACAGCACCCGCGCCATGGCGCTGCCCATCGCGGCGAGGATGACCAGATGCGCCTCATCGGCGCCGATCGAGGCCCCGACATCAAGCACCACCGATTCGCCTTTGATCGTGGGCCAGAGCGCGGCGATCGCGGGCCGTTCGATGCCTTCGATCATCTTGAGATTGAATCGCGCCATCGCCATCAGCGCGCCGGTATTGCCGGCCGAGACCGCAACATCGGCCTCACCCTTCTTGACCGCATCGAGCGCCAGCCACATCGAGGACTTCCAGCGGCCATAGCGCAGCGCCTGGCTCGGCTTGTCGTCCATCCGAATCGACACCTCGGTGTGCACGATCTTCGATTTGGCCTTGAGCCGGGGCAGCCGCTCCAGCAAAGGCTCCACCACGGCGCGGTCGCCGAACAGCAGGTACTCGGTATCGGGATGACGGGTGAGCGAAATATCGGCCCCCGGCAAGAGAACCGGTGCACCATGGTCGCCGCCCATGGCGTCAATCGCGATGCGAACTCTATCGGCCATGGAACGACCTGGGCGGCGTTAGCTTGGGCGCCGGCAACGCGGATCTCGGGAATTTTTGCACGGCGGCGAACATAGCCGCTCGGCTGCGGCAGACAAGCCGGTTCTGGGAGAGTTCCGTTGCTTGACGGCCGTTCACGACTGGCTGCCTCCGAAGCGCTTTTTCAAGGCTTCCAGGGCGGCAAAGTGGCGCGGACCGTCATCGCCAACCTTGAGGGGAGAAAATTCAGCCCCCGCCTTGCGCGGATAGGGGTCGATGCCAAGAACCAGGAATTCGGTGGCGAGCGCGCCGAGATCCACCGTTCCGCCGGCCAGCGGCTCCGGCGGCTCCTTGTCCAGCTTGATTTCGATTTCCCGCTCGGCCGGCACGCCTTCCGCCGAGGTGGGGGCAAACAGCAGATCGACCGCCTCATTCACGTCGCTCTCGATCGGCTCCAGGGTCACCACGCAAACCTGTCCCACCCGGGCCGTCACATGCCCGACGACATGAATCCTGGCGCCCCGCCAGGTCAGATCGAACACCGCCGACAACCGCGGCAAGTCACGCACGGATGCGAGCCCCGCCACAATCTGGAGAATTTGGGTGCGAATCGCCGCCGGGGCCTCGATCTCAATGTGGAAGCCATGGGCCGGTATGTCATCGACGGCCACCGGCACGCTCCACGGAACGCTCGATGGCACGGTCGAAGGGCTGCCGGCCTTTTCCATCGTGGTCACGCTCTTATCCAGTGGCCGCAGGAATCGCCGCGGGGTCCGGAAGGCGCAACCGGCCTTCTGCCAAGAAGGCCGCGCCCTGGGCCGCAAGATCACCTACCGCTACCCGCATATAGGCCGCAAGCCGGGGCGCTTCAGCCGGCCCAGGCAGCGATCCGCCATAGATATTGCGTGCAATAGCATCGACCAGGGCCTGCCCATCGGCATCCGCCAGAGCGGCTTGGTAGGCCTGCGCACGGCCGTAATAGGCCTCGCCCATGCGCTGCATCTCCTTGGGCACCTTCAGGTCGCCAATGCCCATTTCCCGTAAATTATGCTCCATATCCTGGCAAAACCGGTCGAAAACCCCCTGCCCGAGCTCCCGTAGCGCAGGCTCCCGCGCCAGGCGATCGAGCAGCAGCGCCAGATGCAGCACGATCAGATCGAAACGCCCGTTAACGGTGTCGGCGACGGCATAGTCGCGGTAAAAGTAGGGCAATCGCGCCTGCGCCACGATCATGCCATACAGGGCGGAAATGGTGTCTGGCCGCGCGCCGCGGCGAAAACGGGAAAAAATCATCGTCAATGAGGGTACCGGGTTTGGGGTCAAGAATCGCGCCTAATCGCTACCGGACCGCTAGCCTGGCGCTGGCGTTTGCCTGCGCATGCGCGCTGGCCGGCTGCGGTAGCTTCACCGAGACACTTCAACGCGGCTACGTGCTGCCGGAAGGCGGGCTCGAGCAGCTCCCTGTCGGCGCAACCCAGGAGCAGGTCCTTATCGTGCTTGGCACGCCCTCCACCGTCGCGACCGTGAACGGCGAAGCGTTCTATTACATCTCCCAGAAGACGCAACGCTCGGCAGCTTTCATGCCGCACGAGGTCATCGATCAACGCGTGGTCGTGGTCTATTTCGACAAAGACCGGCGGGTCGTGCGGCTGGCCAATTACGGATTGAAGGACGGGAAAATCTTCGACTTCCAGTCGGAAACGACGAAGACCGGCGGCGTGGAACTGAGCTATCTGCGCAACATGTTTAAAGGCTTCTCACCCAAGATGTTGACTCAGTAGCGCGCGCATGACGGCGGCGAGGCGCGCTTGCCTCAGTCGAACAAAAGGGCCCGCACATGGCGGGCTCTTTTTTATTTTTCGATGGCGATGCCGATTTAGTGCGCCAGCACCGCCAACAGCAAGAGCGCCACGATATTGGTGATCTTGATCATCGGGTTGACCGCCGGTCCCGCCGTGTCTTTATAGGGATCGCCGACGGTGTCGCCGGTCACGGCGGCCTTGTGGGCTTGCGAGCCCTTGCCGCCGTAATGGCCGTCCTCGATATATTTCTTGGCATTGTCCCAGGCGCCGCCGCCCGACGTCATCGAGATCGCCACGAACAATCCTGTCACGATCACACCCAGGAGCATGGCACCGAGCGCCGAGAAGCCGGCCGATTTGCCGGCCGCGCCGCCGCCCGCGATGAGGAAAATCGCGAAGTAGCAGACGATTGGCGAGAGCACCGGCAGCAGTGACGGCACGATCATTTCCTTGATCGCGGCCTTGGTGAGGATGTCGACGGCGCGGCCGTAATCCGGCTTGTCCTTGCCCTTCATGATGCCGGGCTTAGTGCGGAACTGCCGGCGCACTTCTTCGACGATCGCGCCGGCGGCGCGGCCGACCGCGGTCATGCCCATCGATGCGAACAGATAGGGCAGCAGACCGCCGAACAGCAGACCGACGACGACGTAAGGGTTGGTCAGGGCGAAATTGAGCTCCACGTCCTTGAAGTAAGGATGCGCCACAGAATCCTTGGCGAAGAACAGCAGGTCCTGGTTATAGGCGGCAAACAGCACCAGCGCGCCGAGGCCGGCCGAGCCGATGGCATAGCCCTTGGTGATCGCCTTGGTGGTGTTGCCGACCGCATCGAGCGCGTCGGTGAACTTGCGTGTGTTCTTCGGCAGGCCGGCCATCTCGGCAATACCGCCGGCATTGTCCGTCACCGGCCCGAAGGCGTCGAGCGCCACCACCATGCCGGCGAGCGCCAGCATCGCGGTTACCGCGATCGCGATGCCGAACAATTGCGCTTGGTCGTAGGAGACCAAAATGCCAGCGATGATCACCAAAGCCGGCAGTGCGGTGGATTCCAGCGAGATCGCCAAGCCTTGAATGACATTGGTGCCGTGGCCGGTGACCGAGGCCGCCGCGATCGACTTCACCGGGCGGTAATTCGTGCCGGTGTAGTATTCGGTGATCCAGATGATCAGCCCGGTCACCACCAGGCCGACGATGGCGCAGATGAAGAGCGACTGGCCGGTGTAGCCCACGCCGGCAATAGCGCCGAAGCCGATCAGCTCGCGGGTGACATACCAGATGGCGCCGAGCGAGAGCACCGCCGAAGCGATGAAGCCCTTGTAAAGCGCGCCCATGATCGACTTGTTGCGGCCAAGCCGCACGAAGAACGTGCCGATGATCGAGGTGATGATGCAGACGCCACCGATGGCGAGCGGATAGGTCATCATGTTCATCAGCAGCGCCTTATCGCCGGCAAAGAAGATCGAGGCCAGCACCATGGTGGCGACGATGGTCACCGCATAGGTCTCGAACAAATCCGCCGCCATGCCGGCGCAGTCGCCGACATTGTCGCCGACATTGTCGGCGATGGTTGCCGGATTGCGCGGATCGTCTTCCGGAATGCCGGCTTCGACTTTGCCGACCAGATCGCCGCCGACATCGGCACCCTTGGTGAAGATACCACCGCCGAGACGGGCGAAGATCGAAATCAACGAAGCGCCGAAGCCGAGCGCGACCATTGCATCGATCACGGTGCGGTCATTGGCCGCAAATTTCAGTCCGAATGTGAGGAAGCCGAAATAGAGTGTGACGCCGAGCAGCGCCAATCCCGCCACCAGCATGCCGGTGATGGCGCCGGCCTTGAAGGCCAGCTCCAACCCGCCGGCCAGCGACTTGGTGGCGGCTTGCGCGACCCGCACATTGGCGCGCACCGACACGTTCATGCCGATAAAGCCGGTGGCGCCCGACAGCAATGCGCCAATCGCAAACCCAACCGCCACCAGCCAGCCAAGCGTGACGCCGATGATGATGAGGATCACCACGCCGACCATGGCGATGGTGGTGTATTGGCGCTTGAGATAGGCCTGCGCGCCCTCAGCGACCGCGGCCGAAATCTCTTGCATCTTTTTGCTGCCGGGATTGGCGGCGAGCACAGAATTGGTGGCCCAGATACCATAGAGGATTGCGAGCACGCCACAGCCGACGATCAACCATAAATTATTCATGCTGGCTTCAACCTCGATTGGAATGGCAGGCGGAAAGAAACGCTCCCGCTGGTGCCAGGAGCGTCGAGGATGGCCGCTTTATAAGGGCGCTTCACCCCGACCGGAAAGCGCGTGGATATAGCCAAAAAGAGGCGTCCTGTGCAACCCTGCGCCCTTTCTTCTCATGGTGAGGAGCGCCGTTAGGCACGTCTCGAACCATGGGGCGGCCTCGCCCACCAATC
>SHVM01000001.1 GCA_009694265.1 Pseudolabrys sp. | reverse complement strand
ACTAAGCAAAGTCTTTGCCCGACCGTATGATAATAAGGGCCAGAATTTGCGCGAGTGGAACAGCCGAGCCAAGCTCGACATGTTCATCCGGGTTGTGCGTCCGCGAACCGATCGGCCGCACCGCGCAGACCGTCGGCGTGCCGATAGTTCCCGTTACGCTCGCCCGCTGGCGCACCACCGCGAGCACCGTGCATACGGCAGCCGTTGAACGGTCGCTATTGGGGGCATAGCAGACATTGGTCGGCATTGGCGCTGAATGCATCGGTAGAGAATGACCCGCAACTGACATCCGGCGAACGGCGGGGCCATCTAGCAGCTGCGACATTCACATCGACGGCTGCGGATCATGAATTACGCGTGAATCGTCTGGCGCCTCGGCGCGATCCGTCATGCCGTAGTCGCGGGCAATCACTGCAATACGCAGGCGGTAGTCGGCGAAGACACCAGACCGTCCCTGTTTTTGGCTCTCGCGGTGGCTGGAATGGTTACGCCATTTCTTGACGGCTGTTTCATCGCGCCAAAATGACAGTGACAGTAGCTTCTTCGGATCGGTGAGGCTCTGGAATCGCTCGACGGAAATGAAGCCGTCGATGCCTTCTAGATCGGCACGTAAAGAGGCTGCGATTCCGAGGTATTCGTCCTCGCGGCCGTCCGCAGGCCAGACTTCGAAAATGACTGCAATCATCGCGATCTCTCTCTGCATTGAAGCGGTTGCCGTTGAATAAGAAAGTCACACGGCGGCGATCGCTTCGATCTCCACCAGGAAATTGGGATTGGCCAGCCCCCGCAGCACGCAGAGCGTGCTGCCGGGCGGGTGATCGGAAAAATAAGTCTGCAAGATGCCGCGCGCCTTCGGCACATCATGCGGGTTGCAGATGTAGATCGTGATCTTTGTTACGTCGGAGATTTTCGCGCCGCCGGCGGCTAGCGCCTTGGTGAGGTTCTCCATGACCATCTTGGCCTGAGCATCGAAATCGTCAGGCGGCAACACATTGCCGGCTGCATCGGCCGCAACCTGGCCGGCGCAGAATACGAGCTTCTGCGCGCCCACGGCCGTCACCACATGAGAATAGTTTGCAAAGGGCTTCGAAATACCGTCGGGGTTCGTCCTGGTTATTTTCGCCATCGTTTCTCTCCGTGATCGTCTGCCCGTTTATATAGCGCTTAAAGCCCGCTTCGGCACAAAGCGACAGATCGCGTTTCCACGGCTGACGGTCGTTTCCGGGGTCAAGCGGACATTGGTTGGTATGGGCGCTGAATGCGTCGGTAGAGATTGACCCATTGCGGACTAAAGCGATCACTCAAGTTAAATAACCAACTCCACCGGCTGCCGCTGCACAAAGAACCACGACCAGCCAAGGCGGCGTTTGCTACATGAACAGCAACAAGAATGTAGCCGCTGCGATTGCAAAATCGGTTCCATTGCTTATCCCGTCAGTCCAGACGGAGCTATAGAGAGCGGCGAGCAATTGTCCGACGACCGCCGCATTGACGCCGCGCCATCTCCGCGTCGGAGAAGCGCGGATAGTCGGCAGCGACGATGCGCGAGAGGTCGGACGAAAGCGCCACTAGGCCTTCTTCGGCAGCGCCACGATCATGTCGAGCTCCACGCGCGCGCCGGGCGACGACAGCTGGTTGATGCAGACCATTGTGCTCGCCGGCTTCCAGTCGCCGAAAAATGGCCGCATCGCTGCATGCATCCCATCGGCGTCGCGCATGTCGGTTAGGTACTTGGTGATCTTCACAACATCGCTCCAGGTCGCCCCCACGCTATCGAGCACTTCCTTGGCACCGGCCATCGCGCGTTTGGTCTGCACGCCGATGTCGACCGGATGCTGATGCTCGGAATCGATGTGAGGATGCAGGTGATAAAGCGGAGAAGGTGTAACTCCGGAGACAAACATCAGATCGCAGGCCCCGACGATATGCACCGCCGGCGCATAGGGCATGGTGTGGGCCTGCTCCGGCTTCGGTTGCACGGATTCGAGCCTGAAGTTGCGCTGCGGTTTGGTCATCGCTGTCATGGGAGTCTTCCTTTCGTTCGTCCTGTATTTCAATCGGTTCGCCAGTTGCTGAGCGACGCGTCGACCGCATCCTGCAACTTGGTCACAACGATGCCGAGCGCGGCCAGCACGATCAAGACAGCGAACACCTGTTCGGTTTCCAGAATTTGGCCTGCCAGGTAGAGACGCGCGCCCAACCCGGTCTTGCCGACCACCATTTCGGCGGCGACGACCAGAATGATGGACACACCGAGTCCGAGTCGCATGCCTGCGAAGATTGACGGGATCGCGCTCGGCAACAACACTCGGCGCATGATCTGCTGCCGGTTGGCGCCGAGATCGCGCGCTGCCAGAACCAAGCCGGGATCGCACTGGCTGACGCCCAGAACGGTGTTGATCACGATCGGGAAGATCGCACCTAGGAAACTGATGGTCAGCATGAACGGGCCACCTGTCCCGAGCCAGATGATTAGCAGTGGAATTAAGGTCACTTTCGGCAGCGGGTAGAGCGCGGCAATAAACATATCGGCCACCGCACGCGTGCGGAATGAGGTGGAAATCCAAAGGCCGAGCAGCGTACCGAGGACAAGCGCGAGCGCGAAGCCGGCGAAGATGCGCCAGAGCGTGACGGCAAGGTCGACGACTAAGCCGCCACTTCCGAACATGGTGATCAGCGCGACGACGATCTGCGACGGGCGCGGGAGATAGAGCGCCGACACCCCGGAAAGCCACGCCACCAGCTCCCAGATTAGCAGCGCTAATACAATCGAACCCCATCCGAGGACATTCGGATCGTCGAGCAGCGAGCGCGTTGGCCTTGCCGGCGGTGCAACAGCAGTCTTGTTGGAAATCGGCGGCGTTTCCGTCATGGCTCAGGCGCTCGCGCCGCCGCTCACCATGGCCCGCATGACTTCATCTCGCAGCAAGCCATAGATACGGTCAAACAGTGCGGCAAAGCCGGGATCGCGCGTTGTGGCCATGCTGCGCGGCCGCGGCAGTTCCACATCGATGCGGGCAGCGACGCGGCCTGGCCGCGCCGTCATCACCACGATCGTGTCGGCGAGCAGAATTGCTTCCTCGATTGAATGGGTGACGAGAATCGCGGTGGTGCCGCTGGTCTCGACCAGCCGCGCCAGTTGCTCCTGCAACACCAGCCGGGTCTGCGCATCGAGGGCGCCGAACGGTTCGTCCAGCAGCAGCACCTCCGGCTCCATCACCAGCGCGCGAGCAAGACCGACGCGCTGGCGCATGCCGCCTGACAATTGGCGGGGGTAGCGGTCCTCGAAGCCGGTCAGGTCTACCGCCGCGATGGCGCGGTGCGCACGCTCATCGCGTTCGGCGCGCGGCACGCCGGCGAGGTCGAGCCCGAACGCAACATTTTCAACGACGGTGAGCCAAGGAAACAAGTTGAACGCCTGCCAGACAGTGGACATTGCAGGTCGTATTGCCATGCGGCCGTCGGCCGGCTCTACGAAGCGAAGCTGGCCGCGGGTCGGATCGAGGAAGCCGCGCACAATCTGTAGCAGCGTACTCTTGCCGCAGCCGCTCGGTCCGATCAGCGCAGTAACCCGGCCCGGCTCAAAGCGGCAACTGACCGTTTCAAGCGCCACTGTGGGCGCAGCCGACGCGGGCGCGAACGTTAGGCCAAGATCGTCGGCCTCGATCGCAACAGCAGGCATGCCCATCGGCAACGATCACGTGAACGGATTGCTCTTGCTCAGCCTGTCGTCAGCTTCTTTCGCTGGCGACAGATCAAACAGTTGCTGCTGCGAAACCGTCGCGTTCACCAGCTTGATCTGATTCCAGAACTTGCCTTGTGCGAGACAGGATTCGACGTTCGGCATTCCTTTCTCGTCGAACCAGGTCCAGCGTGGCGCGGCGCGCTCGATCAGCGGCGCCGGCACCTTGGTGGCTTCGGAAACGATTTTTATGACGTCTGGGTCTTTGGCGGCGGCCGCCTTGTTGAACAGCCGCGCGGCATGGGTGTGAACCATGGCGAAGCGGACAGCGGCGGATTTGCTCTCAGCTAGGAATTTTGACGACATGACCCAACAGGCGAGCTGCGCGTTCGGCTCGATGTCGGAGCCGGCGCCGATGATCTTGCCGGCGTTGTTCTTCTCAGCTAGGAAAGCGAGCGGCACCGGGATATTGGCGGCGTCCGCCTGCCCGACGCCCATGAGCTTGATCATATCGGGATAGGGCATCCCACTCGACCAGTTGAGATCCTTTGTCGGGTCGAGCCCGGCCTTCTCGGCGGCGCGGCCGAACAGGTACTGATCGATGCTGCCGGGCGCCTGGATGGATATCTTTTTGCCCTTGAGCAGATTGGCCTTGTCGACCGAGGTGAAGCCCGCGTCGTACATGGCGTTGCTGGCCACGATGGTCATCGAGCCGGAGCCCGGCTTTTCGATGCCGCGATCGAGGATGAGTTTGTAAGGCGCGCCTTTCGACACCGCGTTGAACAGGCCGGCATTGAGCGTGGAAGCGGTGAGATCGAGCTCGCCCGCGACCAGCGCCGGCATAGCCAATGCACCGTCAGCAAAATATTTCAGCTCGACGTCGAGATTGACCTTGTCGAAGAATTTTCGCGCTTCGGCGATGAAAATCGGGCCGGACGAGATCAGCCGCACCAGACCGACGCGGATTTTAGCGCGTGGCTCCTGAGCGCGCGCCCACCGCGGAATTGCGCCGGCTATGCCGGCCGCAGCGGTGCCACCGAGCAGACGGCGTCGATCGATAGACATCGGCATGGCATTTTCTCCCCAAACGCTTTCATACGTTGATTGTTAGCGTACCAACACTCCTGGACACCGGCAATGGCACGCATCGCCGCGCCGGACATCCCAGCCATGTGATTGAACGGACGGCGCAAATCGCTCACGTGCGCCGCGACAAGCGACCAAGGAGCCCGCATGCCATCCACGATCCTCGTCCGCGTGTTGCCGCGTCTAGTGGTCTTCTCAATTATGGCCGCATTCGGCCCACGGCATTACAATCCGTTCGGCGATTGAAACTGCTACGAACAGCAGAATGTTGGCTTCTGGCACTTCGCTGCATTCGCTGCGCAGCAATAGTTCGGTCGCTATTGGAGAATAGCGGACATTGGTCGGCACCGGCGCTGTTTGCGTTGGTAGCGATTGACCCAACTGAGACAAATTTGCCGCCGTTACGCCGCGCCGCACTGCGAGTTCAGGCCGGAATTAGAACGCCAGTTCAACCGCGCATTGGCCGACGAAATGTCGTAGCCCGCGCCGAGGCCGCCCAGCTCACTGCCGACCGACTGTAGCGCGAGCGGAAAGGGCCGAGCGTCGTCGCGTGCCGGAGGAATTGAGTGAGTTGTGACCAAGGTGTTATAGTCGTCACTGCACCCTGATGAGATGATTGAAGTCGGATCATGACACACGCCTCGGCAACATCTTCGTGGAGCCGTGATCTCGGCTTCGGTTTTCTGGCGATCATCACGGTCGCCGCCACATCGGCAGTCGGCCAACTCGCCACATATCCAAATCTCGCCCCTTGGTATGCCGGCCTCGTCAAACCATCGTTCAATCCACCCAACTGGTTGTTCGGCCCGGTCTGGACCGCGCTGTATCTCCTGATGGCGTTTGCCGTATGGCGTATTTTGCGGCTGCCTGCGGCATCTGCCGGGCGTCGACGGGCGTTGAGTCTTTTCTTCGCTCAGATCGCGTTAAATGCCGCTTGGCCGTGGATGTTTTTTGCAGCCCACAATCCGCTACTAGGCCTTATCAACATCGTGCCGCAAATTCTGGTGATCATCGCAACCATCGCGGCATTTTATCGGATCGACAGGATGGCGGGCTGGTGCCTCATGCCTCTGGCGGCATGGGTTTGCTTTGCAACAGTTCTTAACTTTTCGATCTGGATTCTGAACTCGTGAAACGGCGAGTCAAACGGTCGCGCCAGAGCAAGAAGCATTGGGTGACCGTGACTGACTTTATGCAGAAGGGCTATCGGTACGAGATGACCGATCCGGTCGGTCGCAACTTCGATCCGGAATTCAAACCCGAACTGACGCCCGCGGAAATGCTCGCGCTTGGTGTATTCTGCGGCAAGTATATGACCGACTGCCGCAAGGAGTTCCCCGCGAGCTGGTTCAAGAAAGCAAAGCTGTCGCCGAAAGGCCGCGACTGCTCGCTTAACTATTTTGGCGTCGACGCCAGCCAGCCACTATCTGAGTGGCGCTCCAAAGGCTGGCTTCATGACGATGATCCGCGCGGGTGGTTTCAATGGTACTGCCGCTATTTCATGGGCAGGAGGATTCCTAAGGAAGATAGACGGCAGATCAAGCGCTGGAAGGCATTTCGTCGCCACGTCACTCAAATCAAAATGAACTGCGAGCCCGGTGATCCGTTTTGCCGCCCGCGGCAACGGCAAGCTCTGTTGCACTGGGCGTATGATAGTCGAAAGATTTGAATCGCAATGCTTTATCGCACCTGTCATAGGGCAGTTCGTCGGAGACGACGAAAAATACCGCTGCTTTTATGCGTTGCAGCGAATGACGTGATTGATGTGGTGGACGGCGCCCGCTCACGGCATCGAATGCCATAGGGTGGTTCGTCGGAGACTGCGAAATAGCCCGCTGCTTTTCTGCGTTGCAGCGAAGTCGCTTATGGAACATGACTGCGTTCGCTGCGTCGCAAAATTCGGTCGCTTTTGGACAAGAGCGGACATACGGGACTGAACCCGACTGTCCCTCTGTTCCCGTCCTGTATTTTCAAGCTGGGCGGAATGGCGGATCAACAATCACGCGCACGATGAGCATCTCGTCAGCAGCCATGTCGTTGTCGCGCCTAAACGCCGCAATCTTTTCGTCCTTTGCGGGGTCATTGTCATCGACGGTCATATCCAACAAGTAACCGCGCTTCCCGTATATCGACTTCGCCGGGGCCTTGCCTTCGAGCTTCTCGAGCCTCGTCACCGTTCGCCTATTCATGGCGCTTCCTCTTTATCAGGATCGGGCGGGCCGAAAATACCCGTGGCAATCAGCACCGGCTCGCGGCCCTGCAATTCGCCGCTGCGTGTCAGTCTTTCGAGCTTGCACTTGCAGTCGGCAACGTCGCCGCCAACAATAAAAACTCGATCCTTCACATAGTTGCTTTCAAGCTTCTCCAAGCGTGTCGCCGTTCTCCTGCTGGTCATCGCTTGTTGCCCTCCAGCTTGGAGAGCCGCTCGTCGATCTCGACAAGTTCCACCGTGCGGGTGAAGCCATCGACGACCTTGGACAACTCCGCAGCCTCTGCCGGTGTCAAGTCGCCATCGGCCACCGCCTCGATGATCGCAGTCACGGCGGTCACGGCGTCGGCCACCGATTGAACCTTCGGCAACGCAAACGCGGCAACACGGTCGCGCCTGGCCGGTATGATCCGCTCTAGGCAAAGGCGAATGGCCGTCATGTCGCCTCCCTTTGCCAGTTCGATTGCCTTGCGGGTGATTGCTTCGGCTTCGCCATCGAGCAGTGCCTCTGCCGCAAGGGTTGCTTTGTTGCGAGCACCCTTTGGGCGGCCATTTGGGTTGTTGCTCTGACCACTTTCATATGGCATGAAGTTCTTCCGTTGGTCCTGGAGCCGGTGGTCGAAGGTTCAGCACTGTCACGATTCTGAAATAAACGGCTCCGCTGAATTGATCCTTGCCTTGCTCACTTTGGTTTTGCGAGCGGGAGCTAACGCATTGATGCATTTGATGCGCATCTCGGTCGGTTTTGTAGCTATGCCACTGATATTTATGAATACCCTGCCGCTTCGTAAGCGGGTGGTCGGGGGCTCAAATCCCTCCGCCGGCACCAGCCTTCCAGCAACCGAAAATTGGTCTCGAGCGTACTGGAAGGGACTCCCGTGCAATCGGGAGACGCAGCGAGGGCCAATTTGAAGGTCACCGCGACGAGATCGTAAGCGGTGGTTACCTCGCGGTTACAGTCTCCCGCCTCACATGTGGTTTGCAGTAGTTCACTGCGGTACGCTGGAGTGCACTTTGGGAAAAATATTTGATCTATCGAGAAACTCGTTCTGACGAGCATTCCGACGCATAGCGCTGCACTACAGCTGATTTGCCGAACGATCCGAATTTTCGATTCGTAAGCGGGTGGTCGGGGGTTCAAATCCCTCCGCCGGCACCAGCCTTCACCGTTCCGCGGCTTCGGCTCGGCAAGCCTCTCGTACGAAGGCGGGCTTTCGACTCAAACATCCTGCGGGCTCAAGACCTCAGCCGATGAATGCGCCTTGATTTCGCGGACCGGCGTTCGCCCGCGAATGTCGCGGCCGGTCGGCAGCCAGGCACAAATCTCGCTCTCGTTAACCCAGATGGTCTTGAATTCGGCGGGCGCGAAGAATTCTGCGAACACCAACTCCTCGTTGGCGGCTGCCTCGAGATAGTGACGCTCGCGGTCGGGATAATAGATGACGTCGCCTTGGCGCACGGGATAAGGTTTTTCGTTGGTATAGACGGTGCCGCGTCCGCGCAGCACATACATGAAATGCTCGGCGCCTTCGTGATGATGATTGGCGGCCGCGGTGCCGGGCGGATAGATGATCATCTCACCTTTCACCGCCTTGGTGCCGAACAGTTTCGGCGTCACCAGGTAAATGCGCTTGCGCGCGTCATGCTCGGAATCGAGCACCGGCTCGCGCGTCCAATCCGCCAGCCGGAACAGCGGCGGATTTTGCTTGAAATTTGGGTCGAAGCGCGCGGCGTTGGGGATTTCCCCATAGAGCAGCGTGGCGCCTCGTTCGGCGCTCAACGTGGCGGAAAAGCCGGGTGGCAGAAATGCGACATGAGCGTCCGATAACGTCTGTGTATCGCCATGCGCCAGCAGTGCTTGTCCGTCGAGTCCCTGAAGCCAGGCCACGCTGGTTGCTGGCACCGTTAACCGCGCCTCGCCGCCAGCGCCAAGTAACAGGCGGTCGAGCAAGATACCGGTGCCGGGCACGCGGGCCTCGGTGAGCAGATGCTGGCGGGTTATAGCTTTTCCAGCCGGCTCGCCGGCGACCGCGCCTGCATTGAAAATTGTTGCCATGCGTGGGACCTCCAGACTTGCAGTTTTGGCCAATTTATTGAAATCACATGACAATTTATGACACGGCAACCCAGCCGCGACGTTAGGATAGCGTGCGGTCAAGGAATAATCCTGTGATTCTCCCCGGCCGATAACATAGTAAGGTATCCAGGGAAGCCGTTAAACCTCGGCATTCACGTGTAGTTTTGTAGAGTAGCGTTATGGCCAGACCAGCAGTCATTCTCGTCGGTGCGGATAAGGGGGGCGTCGGCAAGACCACCATTGCCCGCACTTTGCTCGATTATTTCGGCGCCCATAATACGCCGACGCGCGCCTTCGACACCGAGTCGCCGCGCGGCACGCTCAAACGCTTCCATCCCGGCGTGACTGAAGTCGTCGATGTGAACTCGGTCCTCGACCAGATGAAAATCTTCGATACGCTCGGCAACGCCGAAGCCAAAGTGACCATCATCGACGTGCGCGCCGGCCTGCTGTCGTCCACGCTGCAGGCGCTGAACGACATCGGCTTTATCGAATCGGCCAAGAAGGGCCAGATCACCTTCGCGGTATTCCATATCCTCGGCCCCTCGATCGCCTCACTGGAAGAGATCGCCGAGACATCGCGTTTTGTCGGCGACGCCAGCTACTTCCTGGTGAAAAACCACATCAACGATACGCCGTTCTTCGAGTGGGATCCTGTGACCTACGATTCGTATTTCAAGCAGATCAAGCGCGCCGAGGAGATCACCATTCCCAAGCTCAACGAGATGGCTTGCGAACAGGTGGAAGTGGCCGGCGTTCCCTATGTTTCGTTCGTCGCCAACAAGAATGCCAAGGGCGAAGCGTCCAACTATTCATTCGTTCTGCGTGGCTATGTGCGTCATTGGCTCGGCAATGTCTGGGGCGAGTACGATCGTGTCAAACTGGTCGACTTGGTCTCGCCGAAAACGGAAAGCAACGTCCGCCAAGTCGCCAGTAAAGCTTCCGCCGGCTAGCCGCTGCTCAAACCGCGCCGATCAAGCGGACGGCGTCCGGTGATGTGATGTCGTTCCGCAACTCAGTCACCATCGTCGCATCGCCGCGTCCGCGCGTGGGCAAGACCCTGCTGGCGCGGCTGCTCGTGGATTTTCATATGGACGAGGGCCGTGCGGTTGAAGCCTTCGATCTCAATTCGGGCGAGGGGACGCTTGCGCAATTCCTGCCCGAACATGTGGCCGCATCGGAGATCGGCGATATCAAGGGGCAGATGGCGCTGTTCGACCGCCTGATCACCGACGACGACACTACCAAGGTTGTCGATCTCGGTCACGAGTCGTTCGAGGCCTTCTTCACGCTGGCAAAACAGATCGGCTTCGCCGAGGAAGCACGCCGCCGCGGCATAGCGCCGGCCATCCTGTTCGTGATCACTCCGGACAATACTTCGGTCGAGGTCTATCGCAATCTGCGAAGCCGTCTGCCGCAGGCCACGTTGACGCCGGTGCACAATGAATTGCTCGGCTCAGCGCAGCACCGTGATAAATATCCGGTCAGCGGGAGCGGCGCGGTGCAAGTGAGGCTCCCCGTGCTGGCGCCGGGTTTGCGCCGCTATATCGCGACGCCGCCATTCTCGTTCTCGGATAAGAGTCTCGCCCATGTGAAGGGCATCCCGCTTGAGGTCCATATCGAGCTGCAACGCTGGCTGCGGAAGATTTTTCTGGAGTTCCGGGAACTCGACCTGCGCGTTTTGCTGGCCGATCTGCAATCCACGATCCGAAGTCAATTGTAATTGCTGATAATTTTACTATTCACGCACGGATATCAATCACCACAAAGTTCCGCCCGGTCGGGGGGAACTCCGTGGAACCGAGGAACCAGCGCCCACCTGATGCGTTTCTACCGGCAGACTTCCCGCGCGGTGCGGCCCGCGCCAACAAGGAGGTTACGCCATGTGGATATCGCTGTTTAGTGTCGCCCTCGCCATCGCCCTTGGTTTCGGCCTGGGAGCGGTGAAGCTCGAATCAAGCGGAGCGGGAGCCCGCCGATACGGGCGAGGGCGTGTGCGACAATTATAATTTGCGTCACCGGCAGCAAACCCGTTAGGGCGGCCAAATGGCCGTCCTATTTTTTTGCGTCGGCGCTGCCCGCTAGCAGCGGAACTTTGCTTTTTACTTGCGTATGATCTTGTCCGAAAACCAGTTCCCACTTTTCAGGATCATGCGATAATGACGGGCTATGCCATCGTCCCTGATGCTGTCGAGACGTTTCGCGCCGCTGTTCTGGTGCCAGTTCTTCGCGGCATTCAACGATAATTTTCTCAAAACCGCACTGGTTTTTCTGATCCTGTTTGGCTCGGACGGGGCCGAGGCGCTGATCACACTGGCCAGCGCGATATTCATCGCGCCGTATTTTTTCCTCTCCGCGCTAGGCGGCGAACTGGCCGACCGCTACGACAAGGCGCGGGTCGCGCAATGGCTGAAATTTTCCGAGATTTTTGTCGCCGGCCTGGCGGTGGCCGGTTATTGGCGCCAATCGGTGCCGATCTTGTTCGTTGCGCTGGCCGGCTTCGGGGTGATCGCCGCGCTGTTTGGGCCGATCAAATACGGGATTTTACCCGACCATTTGCGGCGCGAGGAATTGCCCGCCGGCAATGCGCTAGTGGAAGGCGCGACCTTCGTCGCCATTCTGACCGGGACGATTGTCGGCGGGCTGGCGGCGCGCGGCGGTGGCGATGCCGCGGCATTCGCCGCGCTGGTGATCGGATTTGCGGTTGCCTGCTGGATCGCGAGCTTGGCTATTCCGCCGACCGGCGAAGGCGCGCCGCATCTCAAAGTCGCGTTCAATATCGTGTCCTCGACCGCTGTGATGATCCGGCATCTGCGCGCAGACAGCAGGCTGTGGTGGGGAGCGATGGTGACGAGCTGGTTCTGGCTGGTCGGCATCGTGGTGATGGCGCTGTTGCCGCCGCTGATCAAGACGCTGATCGGCGGCGATGAAAATACGGTCACCGTCTATCTCGCGCTGTTCTCGATCGCGGTCGGCGCCGGCTCAGGCTTGGCCGCGGTAATCGCGCGCGGGCGCATTGTGCTCAAGACGACGCTGGCAGGCTGCGTGCTGCTCGGCCTGTTCGCGCTCGATCTGGGGCTGGCGACGTTTGGCGTAGCTCCCGTGCTGGAGCCGAAAACGCCGAACGCGGTTTTTTCATCGCTGTTGGGAATTCGTATTGCCGTCGATCTTGGCGGACTTGCAATTGCCGGCGGGCTGTTCATCGTGCCGGCCTTCGCCGCGGTGCAGGCCTGGTCCGGCGCCGATTACCGCGCGCGCACGGTCGCCGCGGTCAATGTGCTCAATGCCGCGTTCATGACCGGCGCGACGGTGCTGGTGGCGCTGTTGCAGAAGGCCGGTGTGGGCGTGCCGGCGCTTTTTTTAATGATCGGCGCAGCGACGCTTCTCGTCGCCGTGGCGATCTGGTGGACGATGCCGAGAGCGGACTAGCCCTTTTTTCGCATCGCCAGCACGCGATCGACCATCTCGCCGGCAACGCCGAGGTAATTGGCCGGATCGACCAGCGCTTCGAGCGCCTTGCGGTCGGCGTGCTTGCCGATCTCTTTATTCTCGGCGAGCAGATCGATCAGCGGACGACCGGTCTTCGCCACCTCGCGGCAGATGTCATAGACGAGATCATGCGCTTTGTTGCGGCCGAGCGCGGCGCCCAGGCCCATCATCACCGCTTCCGACATGATCAGCCCTTTGGTGATGTCGAGGTTCTCGCGCATTTTCTTTTCGTTCACCTGCAGGCCGCTCACCATGAATCGCGTCTGCGCCAGCGCGCCGGCCGACAGCATGAAGATTTCCGGCAGCGCAATCCATTCGATCTCCCACGGGCCGGTGGCGCGTTCGTGATCCTCGATCATCGCTTCCAGCAACGCGGCGACCAGCTGGCGCACCATCGCGGTCTGCGCGGTGATGTAGACGCTTGAGATCGGGTTGCGCTTCTGCGGCATGGTGCTGGATGAGCCGCGGCCTTCGTGGAACGGCTCGTAGACCTCTTCCACCTCGGTCTGCATCAGCAGCTTCACGTCGAAGGCGATCTTGCCGCAGCTTCCGGTGACCAGCCCAAGGAAGCAGCCGACCTCGGCGATACAGTCGCGCACCGTGTGCCAGGAAATCGCCGGCTGGCCGAGCTTGAGCTCCTTCATCAACTCGACTTGTACTTTCAAGCCGTCCTTGCCGAGCGACGACAAGGTGCCGGTGGCGCCGCCGAATTCGCCGACCAGCACGCGCGGGCGCAGCTCCGCCAAGCGCTGCTTGTGGCGCTCGAAAGCGGCAAGCATGGTCGCCATCTTGTAGCCGAAGGTGATCGGCACCGCCTGTTGCAGATTGCTGCGTCCGGCCATCGGCGTGTCGCGGTATTTTTTCGCGAGCGCGGCCAGCGCATCGGAAATGCCGTCGATTTCTTTTTCGACGATATCGAGCGCTTCGCGGATCTGCATGACGGTGGCGCTGTCGGTGATGTCCTGCGTGGTAGCGCCCCAATGGCTCCATTCGCCGAGACCGTCCTTGCACAGCTTCACCAGCTGCTGGACGACCGGAAGCACCGGGTAGCCGATCCGTTCGGTCGCTTTCTTGAGCTTGGCCATGTCGATCTTGTCGGCCGAGCAGTGGCGCACGATTTCTTCGGCTGCTTGCTTCGGAATGATCCCGAGCCGGCCTTGCGCGCGGGCGAGCGCTGCCTCGAAATCGAGATATTTCTGTACGCGGTTCTCGTCCGAGAACACGGCCCGCATCGCCGGCGTGGTGAAAATATCGCGGAACACCGCTGAATCGAGGATCGTGGAAGGCATTCGGGTCTCCTGGGGCCGTGTTGGCGCGCAGGTTAGCGCTTCTTACGGGTGGATCAACTCAAGGATAGCCCGTTGCGCCTAAGCGCGTTTGGCCCCAAATTACCGGTCCGCTAGGGAGGCCCGCATGAACATCAACCCCAAGCAGCCAACGAATTTCAAGCTCGAGCCCGTCCACCCGAAACCGGAGCAGGCGCACACCATGCCTTACGCGCCGGCGGTGCACATCGTCGGCGCCTGCGATCTGATGTTCCTGTCGGGCGCGACGCCGTCGCCGCTCTATCACAAGCACCCGCATGTGGACGCCGAACATGTGCATCCGCATTCGATCGAGGAGCAGACCACGCGGGCGATGGAGGCGATCAAGTCGATCCTCGATCATACCGGCGCCAGCTGGCGCGACGTGGTGAAGGTGACGAAATATCTCACCGATTTCCGCGAAGCCGACGCCATGCACGCCACCATGGCCAAATATTTCGGCGATTGGCGGCCGGCGAGCACAACGGTGTGCATCAATCAGCTGTCGTCGCCGGGCGCGCGCATCGAGCTCGACATGATCGTGGCGCTGCCGAAGAAGGCGTAGCCTGTCATGCCCGCCTACGCGGGCATGACAACGGTGCGTGGCGAGGGCCCTGCCTACTTTAGCTGTTCCTTCATCCAATCGGCGCTCTGCGAGCGCCAGCGATAGGCGCGGTTGGTGGCGATGTGGTTGCCGTCCTCGATCATCATCAGCTCGACCGGCCCCGTGACCTCGCGCGCCAGACGCTCGGCGTCGGCCGCCGGCACGATGCGGTCGAGCCGCCCATTCACGATAAATAGGGGACAGGTGATGTTTCTTGCCACGCCTTCCAGCGACAGCGTGTTGGCGTTCTTGCGCGCGTCCTCGTCGGTCCGGCAATGGCTGCGCACGCGGAACGCTTCGCGCGTCAATTCCGGCAGATTGTCCCAATTGGCGCCCCAATTGAATGGGCCGCCGAGCGCGATGCAGGCCCTGATGCGCTTGTCGAAGGCCGCCGCGCGCGGCGCGTAATAGCCGCCCAGGCTCACGCCCCACATGCCGATGCGCTCAGCATCGAGATCGCGCCGGGTGCCGACGAAATCGAGCACGAATTTGACCGGCACTTCGTAGTCGCCGCGAATGGCGAAGTCATATTGCGCCTCGCCCTGGCCGGGTCCTTCGAAAATCAGCGTCGCAACGCCGCGCGCCAGAAACGGCGCCTCATAAGCGTCACCTTCCTCTTTGGTCGAGTCGAGACCGACCGCCATCACCACCACCGGCGGTTTATCGATGCCCGCTGGCTTGCGCAGGATGCCGGCCAGCGTCTTGCCTTGATAGGGAATCTCGACGCGTTCGCCGGGCGGTCTTAAGTGCGGAAGCGCCGCCTGGCGGCATTCGATCTGCTTTTTGTGCGCGACTTTCATCTGCGGCACGTCGTTCACGAACAGGAACGAGGCGAAGTGATAGTAGACGCCGGCGCGCTGCAGGCATTCGCCGGCGGTGAGAAAGTGCTTATGCGCCAGCGCCTCGCGCCCTAGCTTCTCGTGATGCGCGGCGCGCTCCGACCAGGCCCGGCACCAGCCGCTATAGCTCGTCAGCGAGCCGGCGACTTCCTCGAAATCGGTGAGCACGACGCCATTGGCAACGAAGCGCGGGCCCCAATGCGCAATCGCAGCCTTGAGCAAGGGGTCGGGGGCCATGGGCGATAAATCTGCGTGGGTGGGGTTTAACGTTCGAGAACGAATTCGGCTTCGCGTGCTTCCCGCATTAAGGTGCCCCACACCTGCTCGCGCAGTTCGGCAAAACGCGGCTCGCGCAAGGTCTCGCGGGTGCGCGGATGCGGCAGATTGATGGGGATGGTCTCGTGGATGCTTGAGGGCCTGCCCTTGAGCACGATGACCCGATGGCCGAGCAGCACCGCTTCCTCGATCGAGTGAGTGACGAAAATCATGGCGGTCGGTCGCTCTTCCCAAATGCGCAGCAACTCGAATTGAAGTATTTCGCGCGTCTGGGCGTCCACCGCGGCAAAAGGCTCGTCCATCAGCAGCACATTCGGCTCGATGGCGAGCGCGCGGGCGAGCCCGCAACGCTGTTGCATGCCGCCGGACATCTGATACGGGAATGCCGTCTCGAAGCCGCTCAAGCCGACCAGCTTAATGAACTCCGGCACCTTGCGCTCGATCACCGCTTTCGGCGCACCGGCCATGCGCAGACCATAGGCGACGTTCTCGAAGACGGTCTTCCAGGGAAATAGGCCGAAATGCTGGAACACCATGGCGACGCCGGCGATCGGCTCGGTGACGCGCTGTTGGCCGACCAGTACCTCGCCGGCATCGAACGGCAGCAGTCCGTCGACGCAGCGCAGCAGGGTGGTCTTGCCGCAGCCGGACGGTCCAACGACGGCGACAATCTCACGCTCGCCGACATCGAAGTCGATGTTGCGGAACACTTCGAGCGTGCCGTAATGCTTGCCCAGTCCGCGGACGCGAATGCGCGGCTCGGCGCCGGCAATGCGTGCGCCGATGGCCGGGCGTGTGGCGGATGACGCTGTTTGCTGGTTTGTCACTCAGCAGCCCGCGTTGATTGTTTTGCGTTGATCTTGACCCAGTAGTCGGCGGCCTGCTTTGAACGCTTGAGGGCCTCTTCAGTTTCGAAGCCCGGCGCCATCGAGCCGTCCTGGCCTGCGAGTATCTGGTGATGCTCGATATTCAGCGTGCGCAGCCAGCGCTGCTGTCCCATGGTGATGGCGACGAAATAGCCTATCTCGACCAGTTCGGGCTCGCTGAAATTCTTGTGCAGCCGCGCCCAGAACGCGTCGTCGCACGGCAGATCCCAGGTGATCGCCTCGGCATAGGATAAGGCCGCCTTCTGCCGCTCGTCGTAGAGTGTTGAGCTTTCAAAATTGATCAGATCGGAATAGTCGTTTTCCTTCAGTCCGGACTTGGCGGCCTTGATCGAGCGCTGATTGCCGCAGAACTCGCACATCACCGAGCGCGAGACATAGATGCGGCATAGCTCCTTGATCTTGTGATCGGCAACGCCGTTCTTGAAGACGTCGCGCCAGGTATTGGCGAACGACCAGAACGCCGCCGGCACATGGGCGCGGATGGCTTGGCTTTCCGGCCGTGGCGTTCCCTCGCGCGCGCAACGTTCGAACTCGGCGATCATGTCGGGGTCTTTGACCGTCGCTGGATCGACATAGCTAATGCGCGGTTTAGACATCGGCGGCTTCTCCCGGAAAACCCTTATAGCGCGGTGGTCGCGCATGTCTATCGCGCATGTCTGGAGACTCACCGTTCATGCAACGAGCCAAAGCGGATCTGCCCGCTCCATTTCACGCCACGGTTTGCTTGCCGGTCGCCTAGACGCTAAGGAAAGCCGATGAGCGGATTGCGGCCGATCACTGTCATCACCGGAGCGTCCGCCGGCATCGGCGTGGCGCTGGCGCGCATATTCGCGCGCAACGGCTATGAGCTGGCGCTGGTCGCGCGGCGCGAGGACCGCTTGAGCCAGCTTGCCGATGAGATCGCCGCCACCGGCGCGCCCAAGCCGATCGTCATTGTGGCCGATCTTGCTCAAGCCGGTGCCGCCCGCCGGATTGGCGAGGCGCTGGCGGCGAAAGGCGCCGAGCCGCAATTCGTGGTCAACAATGCCGGCTTCGGGCTGGTAGGTTTGGCCGCCTCGCGCGACCGCGGCGAGCAGCTGGCGATGATCGACCTTAATGTGTGCGCGCTCACGGAACTCTCGCTCGCCTTCGTCGACAGTCTGGAGCGGCATCACGGCGGTATTCTCAATGTCGGTTCGATGGCTGGCTTCCTGCCCGGGCCCGGCATGGCGGTTTATTACGCCACCAAGGCCTATGTGCTGTCGTTCAGCGAGGCGCTGCACAGCGAGCTCAAGCCGCGCGGGATTCGGGTCACCGTGCTTTGCCCGGGCCCGGTGCCGACCGAATTTGCGGCGCGTGCCGGCGTCAGTGGCGGGCTGGCGCCCGGCATGCTGACCCAGAGTGCTACGAGCGTCGCCGAGGCGGGCTATCGCGGCTTGATGCGGGGGCGCCGGACAGTGGTGCCGGGACTGGCCAACAAGCTGATCGCTGTCCTGATACGCATCGTCCCGCGTCGCCTGCTGCTGAGATTCGTGGATTCCCGACAGAGCCGGCGCAGGTCGCGCAGCGGACATAGCGCATGATCCCGAAAAGGGTGCACCGGTTTTCGGAAAAGATCATGCGCCGGCAAAACGTCTCGCGCGGCGCATATTGCAAACGCTGGCGAAGCGGTTAGTACTCGTGAATACCGCCATGCCGAAGCCGGTCCTTCTCATTCTCCACCAGGAACATTCTTCGCCCGGCCGCGTCGGCCAGGTGCTGGGCAAGCTCGGCTATCCGCTCGATATCAGACGGCCGCGTTTCGGCGACCCGCTGCCGGAGACGATGGACGGGCATTCCGGCGCCGTGATTTTCGGCGGCCCGCAAAGCGCCAACGACAATGAGGATTTCGTCCGCCGTGAGATCGACTGGATCGGCGTGCCGCTGCGCGACAACAAGCCTTATCTGGGGATTTGTCTCGGCGCGCAGATGATGGCGCACCATCTTGGCGGACGCGTCTCACCGCATCCCGACGGCCATGCCGAGTGCGGCTATTATCCGATCCGTCCGACGCAAGCGGGGCGCGGTATCTGTAGCGATTGGCCGGATCACGTCTATCAATGGCATCGCGAAGGCTTTGACCTGCCGTCCGGCGGCGAACTGCTGGCCGAGGGCGATGCGTTCTCGGTGCAGGCGTTCCGCTACGGGAGCGGATATGCGCTGCAGTTTCATCCCGAGGTCACGCATGCCATGATGTATCGCTGGCTGGTGCGCGGCGCCCATCGTCTGGAACTTCCCGGCGCCAAGCCGCGTGCCGATCACGTTTCCGGCCGCGCGGTACACGATCATGCCTCGCGCAATTGGCTGGCCGCCTTCATCGATCATTGGATCGGCCGCAAGCCGGCAGAAGCCGCGTCATGAGCCGCGGAAGCGCCCGGGCAACGTGCCCGCCGAAGCTTCAGCGAAGGCGGGTGGTGGAGCCAGGCGGGATCGAACCGCCGACCTCGTCATTGCGAACGACGCGCTCTCCCAGCTGAGCTATGGCCCCGCCAAATGCAACGACAACGCAGCCGTTGCGCGCAATTCCAGGCAAGTGGGCGCCATTTAGGACCAGGAGTCTGCCCTGTCAAGGATACGGCACGGCAGGCCCGCCTTGTTCAAGGCCATGCGACCGGCTAGTTTCCGCCCACCTTTCAAACGGGCGAACACTCATGCGCGCTATTCTCGATATCGTTCTGCTGGTTTTGCAGATTTATATTTGGCTCCTGATCGCCTCCGCGGTTCTCTCCTGGCTGATTGCCTTCAACGTGGTCAACACCCGCAATCAGGTGGTGGCCATGGGGGCCGATTTTCTCTTCCGCCTCACCGAGCCGGCGCTGCGGCCGATCCGCTCGATGATGCCAAATCTTGGCGGCATCGACGTGTCGCCGGTGATCCTGATCCTGCTCATCCTGCTTCTGGAAAATGTCATCGTTCGGTACATATATCCGAACGTCTTCTAACGTGGCTGCACCGAGGCCGTGGTCGGCGACCGCCGGCGGCGTCGCGCTTTCTGTGCGGCTGACGCCCAAGGGTGGCCGCGACGCCATCGGCGGCATCGAAACCCTGGCGGATGGGCGCGCTGTCCTCAAAACCAGGGTACGCGCGGCACCGAGCGAGGGCGCGGCCAATGAGGCGCTGTGCCGGCTGATCGCCAAGGCGGCGGGTGTCCCACCGCGCGACGTCGCGCTGATTGCGGGGGCCACGGCTCGCGTCAAACGGCTCGCCATTTCGGGCGATCCGCCCAGGCTGATTGCGGCGCTGGAGAAGATGGTCGCGACAGGCTAACAATTATCTATGACCGCGCGCATCATCGACGGTAAGACAATTGCAGCCGGCCTGCGCGGTAACGTAACCGATGCGGTGCATCGCCTGCGCCGCGACCGTGGCCTGGTGCCGGGCCTCGCAGTTGTCCTCGTCGGCCAGAATCCCGCCAGCGAAGTCTATGTTCGCAACAAGTCCAAGGCGGTGACCGAAGCGGGAATGTACCCGTTCGATCAGCATTTGCCGGAGGATGTGAGCGAGGCCGGCCTGCTCGATCTGATTGCGCGGCTTAACGCCGACGAGAATGTCAACGGCATTCTGGTGCAACTTCCGCTGCCGCCGCAGATCGACTCGCAAAAAGTCATTTCGGCCATCGACCCGGCCAAGGACGTCGATGGATTTCATCCGCTCAATGTCGGCCGGCTCGCCAGCGGTGTGGCCGCGCTGGTGCCGTGCACCCCGCTCGGCTGCATCTTTCTGGCCAAGACCGTGCATGCTTCGCTCGCAGGTCTTGAGGCAGTGGTGATCGGCCGTTCCAACATTGTCGGCAAGCCATTGGTGCAATTGCTGCTGGCCGAGAATGCAACGGTGACGATAGTCCATTCCAAGACGCGCGATCTTGAAACAGTGTGCCGCCGCGCAGACTTGCTGGTGGCAGCAATGGGCCGGCCTGAAATGGTGCGCGGCGGCTGGATCAAGCCGGGCGCGACCGTAATCGATGTCGGCATCAATCGCGTGGCGGGACAACACGCCGGCAAATCGCGCATCGTCGGCGATGTCGCTTTTTCCGAAGCCGCGGCAATCGCGGGCGCCATCACGCCGGTGCCCGGCGGCGTCGGGCCTATGACGATTGCGTGCTTGCTGCTAAACACGCTGCGGGCCGCCTGCGCGCAGAAGGGTCTGCCGGCGCCACAGATTGGAAAATAATATGCTCGGCAAAGTTTTCGTTGGGCTGGCGGCGGCTGTGGCTGCGGGCCTGTTCAGCGCGCCGGCCAAAGCGCAGGCTATCGAGAGTGCGTATACGCCGCTCGATCTCGACAAATGCCGCCATACCGCAGGCAAGGATGTCGAGGATTACGGCGAATGGCGCTGCAATGGCTATGGCGGCATTGCCGTGCATGTCAGCGCCGGCGATCAGCGCATCTATGTGAGTTATGGACGCACTGCCAAGAAAGAGCCCGCCACCAAGCAGACGCTGGCCTCGTTCAATGGCGAAGGTGAGAAAATAGAATGGCGCGCCGAGTGCGGTGCCGACAACAAGCTCAAGCCGTTTGCCACCATCATGCGCTGGAGCACCACGGTCTCCAGTGGCGATGAACCGGAGAAGGGCGAGATGCTGGTGGTGACCCGCCTCGCGCCGGGCAGCGTGTGTCACATCGGCTATGTTGACGCCAAAGCCAATCCGGATGCCGGCGCGCTGGCGCAGAAAATTGCCGACGAACACGCGCGCAAATTCCGCTGCGGTGCCGATAGGCCGGTCGTGTTGGGGAAGAAAGGCCTGGGCTTTAGCGGCCCTTATGGCCAGTAATCCGCCTTAGCTCTGTTGCCAGGCGTAGGCGACTTTATCTAGCGTCTTGGTGCCGAATTTCTCGGACGAGCGCGCGGCCGCGCGGCCGCCGAGCGCGCGATAGAATTCCATCGCCGGCTCGTTATCGGAAAGCGCCCACACCACCAGGCTCTTCAAGCCGCTCTGGACCAGATCCTTGCGCGCGGCGGTGAACAGGCGGCGGCCGAAGCCGAGACCCTGGAACTCCGGACGTAAGTAAAGCTCGTAGACCTCGCCGTCATAGAACAGGCTGCGCGCGCGGTTGCGCCCGTAATTGGCATAACCGGCGATGCGGTCGCCGAACTGGAGAATAGTGATGCGGCTGCCCTTGCGGATGGCCGAGTCCCACCAATCCGGCCCGCGCCGGTTGATCAGCTTGTCGAGCTCGTTACCCGGAATGATGCCCTGATAGGCCGCGCGCCATGCCTCGTCATGGGTGTTGGCGATGTCCACCGAATCGGATGACTTGGCGCGGCGAATCTCTATGAGGGTCGTGCTCATGTGAGAATAGAAGCAACGAACCCTGCGGCCTTCAAGCCCTATCGTTAACGACGGGTAAACGGTGTGGATTACTGGCCACAGGCAGCGAAAAATCCTTTGCTGCTGCTGAATAATTGCGCTCGCGGTAGCAAGGCTGAACGCGTGGCGCGACTCGCATGTGTACGATAACGGCACATGCTTGCCGGCGTGCGGCCGCTGATTGATGGCCAAGTGATTCGATTTATTTGATTCGATACCGTCGAATTTCGACGATAGGCGCCGCTACACCGTCTCGGTGGCGGCTGTTTTCGCCCGGTCTTCGCGCTTGCGGTCGGTCTCATCCAGCAGTCTCTTGCGCAGACGTATCGACTTCGGCGTCACCTCGACCAGCTCATTGTCCTCGATATAGGCGAGCGCTTTTTCCAGCGTCATACGAATCGGCGGGGTGAGGCGGACCGCCTCGTCCTTGGAGGTGGTTCGGATATTGGTGAGCTGTTTGCCCTTGAGCACGTTGATCACGAGATCATTGTCGCGGGTATGCTCACCGACGATCATGCCGCGGTAGACCTTCCAGCCCGGCTCGATCATCATCGGGCCGCGGTCTTCCAGATTCCACAGCGCGTAGGCGACCGCCTCGCCCTGATCGTTGGAGATCAGCACGCCGTTGCGGCGGCCCTGGATCGGACCCTTATGCGGCCCGTAGGCGTGGAACAGCCGGTTCATGATGGCAGTGCCGCGCGTGTCGGTGAGCAGTTCGCCCTGATAGCCGATCAACCCGCGTGTCGGTGCGTGGAACACCAGCCGCAGCCGGTGACCGCCGGATGGCCGCATCTCCAGCATCTCAGCTTTGCGTTCCGACATCTTCTGCACGACGATGCCGGAATGAACTTCGTCGACGTCGATGACGACCTCCTCGATCGGTTCTAGCGTCTCACCGGTCTTGGGGTCCTCGCGCATCAGCACCTTCGGCCGTGAAACCGAAAGTTCGAAACCCTCGCGTCGCATCTGCTCGATCAGAATGCCGAGCTGCAATTCGCCGCGGCCGGCAACTTCCATCGCGTCCTTGTCGTCGGATTCGCGCACGCGCAGCGCCACATTGCCTTCAGCCTCGCGCAGCAGCCGGTCGCGGATCATGCGGCCGGTGACTTTAGTGCCTTCGGTGCCGGCGAGAGGGGAATCGTTGACGCGGAACGTCATCGCCAGCGTCGGCGGATCGATTGGCTGTGCCGGTATCGGCGTATCCACCGACGGATCGCAGATCGTCATCGCGACGGTCGCGTTCGGCAGTCCGGCGATGGCGACGATATCGCCGGCCTCCGCCTCTTCCACCGGCACGCGCTCAAGCCCGCGGAACGCCAGTAATTTGGTAATGCGGCCGCTCTCAATCAGCTTGCCGTCATGGTCGAGCACTTTCACCGACTGGTTGGGTTTTACCGAACCGGAGGTGATGCGGCCGGTAACGAGGCGGCCGAGATAAGGGTTGGCTTCCAGAATGGTGCCGAGCAAGCGGAACGGGCCGGCTTCGACCACTGGCGGCTTGACGTGACTAAGGACGAGATCGAACAGCGGCTGCATGCCGTCGTCGTGCGAGCCTTCCAGGGTCGTCGCCATCCAGCCTTGCTTGGCCGAGCCGTACAGGATCGGGAAATCGAGTTGCTCGTCGGTGGCGTCGAGTGCCGCGAACAAGTCGAATACTTCATTGACGACTTCGATCGGCCGCGCGTCGGCGCGGTCCACCTTGTTGATGACGACGATGGGTTTGAGGCCCATCTTGAGAGCTTTGGAGACCACGAACTTGGTCTGCGGCAGCGGACCCTCGGCGGCGTCGACCAGTACCAGTGCGCCGTCCACCATATTGAGAATGCGTTCCACTTCGCCGCCGAAATCGGCGTGACCCGGCGTGTCCACGATATTGATGTGGGTGTCTTTCCAGAGCACCGAGGCTGCCTTGGCCAGGATGGTAATTCCGCGCTCGCGTTCGAGGTCGTTGGAATCCATGGCGCGTTCGACCACGCGCTGGTTCTCGCGGTAGGCGCCCGATTGCTGCAGCAGCCGGTCGACCAGGGTGGTCTTGCCATGATCGACGTGCGCGATGATGGCGATATTGCGAATGTTCATAAGGGTTCCGGAAACCAAGCGCGGGCCCAGATGGGCCCGCGACTCGCGTGGAATATAGTAATTAACCCCCCGGACGCAACCGGCCAAAGGTCGGGTGGTTAAGCCCTGTTTGGGCCGTTTCTACGGTAATATTGGCAGGGACCTAAAATACAGGTCGCGCGTTCGTTGAATGAGGGACCCCATGGCGCAGAAATTGACGGCAGATGCCCGCAAGGCGGCTTTGAGCAAGCTGTCCGGCTGGGCCGAGGTGGCCGGCCGCGATGCGATCACCAAGAAATTCCTCTTCAAGGATTTCAACCAGGCCTTCGGCTTTATGACCAGGGCGGCGCTGGTGGCGGAGAAAATGGATCACCACCCGGAGTGGTTCAACGTCTACAAGACGGTGGAGGTGACGCTCTCCACCCACGACGCCGGTGGCGTCACCGAGCTCGACATCAAGCTCGCCGAGGTGATGGAGAAATTGGCGGGGTGAGCCGTTTGACCACCTTGCGCCCGCATAAATCGCCCACCAAATAAACCCGATGGCATTCGTACGGGCAGCATTCTGGCGGCGGGATCACAGCGGCGATGGCGCGTTGCAGCGCAGCTTCTGGCGCAAGACGCGCCGCGTTATCGCGCACATCCCGTTCGCCGAAGATTTGCTGGCCGCTTATTACTGCGCCTTCGACCGCCATACGCCGCTGCAGGTGAAGGCGACGCTGGTCGGGGCCATCGCCTATTTCGTGTTGCCGATCGATGCGATTCCCGATCTGCTGCCGGTGCTTGGCTTCACCGACGATGCCGCGGTACTGGCGGCGGCAATCAAGCTGGTTTCGAGCCACATACTTCCCACGCATCGGGATGCCGCGCGCAACAAGCTGGATGGGCTCTAAGGCCGCAGGATTACTTTTCCCATCACCTGACGCGCGGCGATCGCTTTGAGCGCGGCCGGCCCTTCCGCCAGCGGATAGGTGGAATGCACGTGCGAAGAGATTTTTCCCTGCACGCACCATTCGAGCAGTTGCCGCGTGTTGGCATGGTGGCCCTGCGGATCGCGGTCGATGAAGCCGCCCCAGAACACGCCGAGCACGTCGCAGCCCTTCAGCAATACGAGATTAAGCGGCAGTTTGGGAATGTCTCCGGCGGCGAAACCAACCACCAGGAAGCGTCCTTGCCAGGCAATCGAGCGCAAGGCTGGCTCGGTGTAGCGGCCGCCAACCGGATCGTAGATGACATCGGCGCCGCGGCCTTGCGTGACGTGCCGCAGGGCTTCCTTCAGGTCATCCTTGGCGTAATTGATGCCGTCGTCGGCGCCATGTTTGTGCGCGAAGGCGAGCTTCTCGTCCGATGACGCGCAGGCGATCACACGCGCGCCCATGATCTTGCCGAGTTCGATCGCGGCCAAACCGACGCCGCCCGATGCGCCGAGCACGGCGAGCGTCTCGCCGGATTTCAGCGCGGCGCGGTCTTTCAGCGCATGCAGTGTGGTGCCGTAGGTAATGCAGACGCCGGCGGCGCGGTCGAAGTCGAGCGCATCCGGAATCCGTATCAGGTTATCGGCGGCGATCGCAACACGTTCGCGCGCGGCGCCGTAGGTCATGTAGCCGACCACGCGTTCGCCGGTTTTGATCGAGGTGACGTCATCGCCGAGGCTCTCCACGGTGCCGGCAAATTCCGCGGCCGGCGAAAACGGCGGTGCCGGTTTGAACTGGTATTTGCCAGCGATGATCAACGTGTCGAAAAAATTCAGCGCCGCGGCGTGGATTTTCACCACTGCCTCGCCGGGCCCCGCCTTCGGCTCGTCTATATCGGCGAACTCAAGGTCATCGGGCGTGCCGTAGCGGGTGCAGAGTAGGGCCTTCATGGCGGTCCGGGGGTTTGCGGCGGCAGGAATTCTAACACGGCTGTTGCAATCATCGGGCATGTGCCGTTAACTTTCGCCCGCTAGCGCGCCGCCTTCACATTGCCGATATTCGCTCATATTGGGCTAATATCCACCCGATTCCTGATGAGGGGGCGGCGTCTGTGCCGCAGCCCGATGTGACCTGTAGGGACCGATGAACACCACGATTTTGCTTCGCACCGCGATTGTCATGCTGGCGGCGTCTGTCTGCGCAGCGTCGACTGCCGCTTTGGCACAGAAGAAACCGGCCAAGGGCGACCCGACCGAGCAGGCCGTGCTGCTCGGGCAATTCGGCGACTGGGGCGCCTACAAGGCGACGCCGGGCGGCAAGAAAATCTGTTTCGCGCTGGCAAAGCCGGCCTCGGTGACAACCGAGCCGGCCGGTCGCAACCGCGATCCCTCCTACGCCTTTATTTCGACCCGCCCGGCCGAAAAAGTGAGGAATGAGGTATCGGTGATCGTCGGCTATCCGCAAAAGCCCAGTCACGATGCGAGCGCGACCATCGGCACGGCCAGCTACGTGATGTCCACCCAGAACGACGGCGCCTGGGTCAAGAACGCCGCCGAAGAGGCTCAGTTGGTCGAAGCCATGCGCAAGGGCAGCGACCTGGTGATCAAGAGTGAGTCTGGCCGCGGCACCAAGACCACCGACACCTATTCGCTCAAGGGCGTTTCCGACGCGATCGACAAGGCGGCGGCGGAGTGCAAGTAGGGCGTCCGCGCCCTATATTGTCGTCAGCACCGCGAACCACGCGGACACGGGCGACCTGATCTCATGGCCAGCACAGTCGACATTACACTGGAATCGGCGGCACCCTTCGTCGAGAAGACGCCGCTCGAGCGTTATGTCGCGCCCGAAAAGCCGTCGCTGATCGGGCTGTCGCGTGCTGAGCTTGCCGATGCGCTGGCGCAAGCCGGCGTGCTTGAGGCGCAGCGCAAGATGCGCGTGCAGCAGTTGTGGCACTGGATATATTTCCGCGGTTTCACCGAATTCGACGCCATGACCAGCGTGTCGAAGGAATTGCGTGCCGAGTTGGCGCAGCGCTTCACGCTGGCGCGCCCCGAAGTGGTGGCCGAGCAGGTCTCGGTCGACGGCACGCGCAAATGGCTGCTGCGGCTGCCGGGCGAGGTGCAAGGCGAGCGTCCGCACGAAGTCGAATGCGTTTACATTCCCGACACCGAACGCGGCACGCTGTGCGTCTCAAGCCAGGTCGGCTGCACGCTCACCTGCACGTTCTGTCACACCGGCACCCAACGGCTGGTGCGTAATCTCACCGCTGGCGAAATCGCCGGCCAGGTGATGGTGGCGCGCGACCGTATGGGTGACTGGCCGGGCGCGACAAGGCCGACCGACGGCGTGGTACCAAGCGGAGAGCGTTGCGTCACCAATGTCGTCATGATGGGCATGGGTGAGCCACTCTATAATCTCGACGCGGTGCGCGACGCGCTGCTTATTGTGTCGGATGGCGACGGCCTTAGTATTTCCAAGCGCCGCATCACGCTGTCGACCTCCGGCGTGGTACCGAACATCGAACGGGCCGGCGCCGAGATCGGCTGCATGCTGGCGGTGTCGCTGCATGCGGTGCGCGACGAGTTGCGCAACGAGCTGGTGCCGCTCAATCGCAAATATCCGATTGCCGTGCTGATGGATGCGTGCCGAAATTATCCCGGCGTCTCCAACGCCAGGCGCATCACTTTCGAATACGTCATGCTCAAAGGCGTCAATGATTCGATTGAGGATGCCAAAGCGCTGGTGCGGCTGCTGAAAGGTATCCCGGCCAAGATCAATCTCATTCCGTTCAATCCCTGGCCTGGCAGCAAATTCGAATGCTCGGACTGGGAGCAGATCGAGAAATTCTCAGCTGTGGTGTTCGACGCTGGCTACGCCTCGCCGGTTCGCACGCCGCGCGGACGCGATATTCTCGCCGCCTGCGGCCAGCTCAAAAGCGCGACCGAGAAGCTGTCCGCACGCGAGCGCATGGCGCTGCGCGCGATGGCGATGGTGGATTAGAGCTTGGCACTCCTCGGCCGCATCATCGTCATAATTTTCGCCGTTATGCTGGCGAGCCTGGCCGTCGGCATCGCCATCGCCATGGGGCTGCTCGGGCCGGAATGGCACGGTTTCAGCGGCGATGTCGGAGAGCGCTTCGTGTTCTGGGGCACAGCGTTTGTCGGCGCCAGCCTCACCGGCGCGATCGGCCTGTTGCCATTGGTGATTCTGATTGTGATCGCCGAGGCCTTCAAAATCCGTTCACTGCTGGTGCATGCGGCGGCTGGCGCGGTGCTGTTGCTGCTTGGGTTTTACGGCAGCGGACAGTCACGGTCTTATGAGGAATCGATCGACCGGCCGCCGCCGATCTCGCGCGATGCCGAGATCGCCGCCGCTGCCGGCGTCGTGTTTGGCCTGGTCTATTGGGTGATTGCCGGCCGCTGGCGTGAACGCGCATGAGTCGAACCGGACTGATCGTCGCGCTGATTATCGCCGCCGCCACCGGCCTGGTGTTCGGTTTCTATCCGGAGCTCGACTTGCGCGTCGCGCGTTACTTCTATGGATTTGTCGACGCCAGCCGCAATGTTTTTTCCTGGCGAATTTATCCACCGCTGATGATGGCGCGCGACGCCGGGCTTTGGATCGGAGCCTTGCTGATCGCGCCGGCAGTGGCGGCGCTGTTGGTCAAATTTATTTTGCCAAAACGAGAAATGTTGATCTCGGGGCGCGCGACTGTGTTCCTGGTCGCGACAATGGCATTGGCGCCTGGTCTCTTGGTCAATGTCCTGCTCAAGGATCACTGGGATCGGCCACGGCCAATCGACGTGACGCAATTTGGCGGCACCGATCATTTCGTCGCTTGGTGGGATTCGCGCGGCGCCTGCCTGAACAACTGTTCGTTCGTATCCGGCGACGTTGCCGGCGCATTCTGGACCATCGCACCGGCGGCGCTGGCGCCGCCGCAATGGCGCGCGCTAGCCTATGGCGCCGCGCTCATGCTGGGCACGGGCATGGCCGCCATGCGGGTGATGGCGGGCGGGCATTTTGTCTCCGACGTGGTATTCGCCGGCATTTTCACGTTTCTGATCATCTGGATCGGTTACGGCTTGATCTACCGCTGGCCGCGCACGCGTTTCACCGACGAGCGCGTCGAGCGCGCCATCGAGCGCATCGCGATGCCGGGCTATGATTTCATCGTTGGGTGGTTTGGCCGCAAGCGAAAATAAAATCGCCGGGCGTAATGCTCGGCGATAAATATCGAATACTGCCGGTGCAGCTTAGCGCTGCGCGCGCTTGTCCTTTTGACCGGTCTTTTTATTTTCCAGCTCTTTTTCCGCGCCCTTGACCGAGCGCCCGCCATCGAGCTTGTCGGCAAACAGCGCGATAGTCTTGGCGTAGACCTCCGCCTTGTTCCATTCCTGGATCACGGAGAAATTCGGCTTGCCCGGGCCCCAGCCCTGGCCGCGCTGCCAGCCGTGGCCCTTGAGATAATTGGCGGTGGAAGCGAGTACGTCCGGCACGCTGCGCACCAGATCGCGGCGGCCCTTGCGATCGAAATCGACGGCATATTTCACGTAAGACGACGGCAAGAACTGGGTCTGGCCGATCTCCCCGGCCCAATCGCCCTTCATGTCGGCCGAGGCCATGTCGCCGCGGTCGATGATGCGCAGCGCGTCGGCCAGTTCGGCCTGGAACTTATCGGTGCGGCGGCAGTCATAGGCCAGCGTCGCGACCGAGCGCACCACCGACATCTTGCCCTGGTTGATGCCGTAATCGGTTTCCAGCCCCCAGATCGCGATCACGACCGGGCCCGGTACGCCGTATTGCTGCTCGATGCGCTTGAGGGTCGCAGCGTGCTGCTGCAACATCTTGGCGCCCTTGGTCAGCCGGTCGCGCGAGATCATGCGGCCGGAGAACTGCTCGAAGCTTTGCTTGAACACATGCTGCCGCCTGTCGGCGGCCAGCACTTTGTCGTCGACGCTTAACCCGTCGAGAGCGGCGAGGCCCTTCTTCGAGATGCCCTTGGAAGCGGCTTCCTTCTTGAAGTCGGCAATGAAGCTATTGAAGCCGCCTTTATGATTGCACTGAGCGGCGAAAGCCGGCGCGGCAACGAAGAGCACAGCGCCTGCAAGAGCTGCGGCGATAGTGACGTTAACTTTTGACATCGATCTGCCCCAATGCTGACGACCCGGCTTGCATGCACGATTATCGCAAGGGGCAGGGGCGGAGTAGCGGGATTACCGAGTGAGGTTAATTCGCAACGCGCACTTTGCGCCGTTTACCTTTGGCCCTATAGTCCGCGCAATTTTGCGTTTCACCACGGTTAATCCAATGCCTAACGCCGGGAACAAAAGCGTCAAGAAAGTTGTGCTCGCCTATTCCGGTGGGCTCGACACCTCGATCATTTTGAAGTGGCTGCAAATCACCTATGGCTGCGAGGTGGTGACCTTTACCGCCGATCTCGGCCAGGGCGAGGAGCTGGAGCCCGCGCGCAAGAAAGCGCTGCTGCTGGGGATCAAACCGGAAAATATCTTCGTCGAGGACCTGCGCGAGGAATTCGTGCGCGACTACGTGTTCCCGATGTTCCGCGCCAACGCGGTCTATGAGGGGCAATATTTGCTCGGCACCTCGATCGCACGGCCGCTGATCGCCAAGAAGCAGATCGAAATCGCCGAGAAAGTCGGCGCCGACGCGGTGGCTCATGGCGCCACCGGCAAGGGCAACGACCAGGTGCGTTTCGAGCTTACTTATTACGCGCGCAAGCCGGATGTGACCGTGATCGCGCCGTGGCGGGAATGGGATCTGACATCGCGGACGAAACTCATTGAGTTCGCCGAGAAGCATCAAATTCCGATCGCTAAGGACAAGCGCGGCGATGCGCCGTTCTCGGTGGACGCCAATTTGCTGCATGCATCGTCGGAAGGCAAAGTGCTGGAAGATCCGGCGCAAGAAGTGCCGGACTATGTCTATTCGCGCACGCTCGATCCGGAAAAGGCGCCCGACAAGCCGACCTATATCTCGGTGGATTTCGAGCGCGGCGACGCGGTGGCGGTCGATGGCAAGAAACTCTCGCCGGCGGCGCTACTCGCCAAGCTCAATGAATTCGGCAAGGCCAACGGCATCGGCCGGCTCGATTTGGTGGAAAACCGTTTCGTCGGCATGAAGTCGCGCGGCATGTATGAGACGCCGGGTGGGACGATTTTGCTTAGCGCTCATCGCGGCATCGAGTCGATCACGCTCGACCGCGGCGCCGCGCATCTCAAAGACGAGCTGATGCCGAAATATGCCGAGCTGGTTTACTACGGCTTCTGGTTCGCGCCTGAGCGGGAAATGCTGCAAGCAGCCATCGACCGCAGCCAGGAATTTGTCACCGGTAGCGTCCGCCTCAAGCTCTACAAGGGTAATGTCACGGTGGTTGGCCGCGAGAGCAAATATTCGCTCTACGATCAGGATCTGGTGACCTTCGAGGAAGGCGCGGTGGCTTATGACCATCGCGACGCCGAGGGCTTCATCAAGCTCAATGCGTTGCGGCTGCGCACGCTCGCCCAGCGGCGCAAGAAGCTCAAGCTGGATTGAACGGAGACGCCATGATGCGGTGGCATCCGATGGGTAGCAACACAGCAAGCTTGCGATTGGTTGCGCCTATTGGCTTGGCCCTTGGCGTGGCACTCGCCGCCTGTTCGTCGGACGGCAAGAAGGCCGAGGAGAATCCCAATATTTTGCCTACCAATTACAAGCAGGAAATTCTCGATACGATGACGCGCATGCTCATCGATCCAACCAATGTGCGTGAAGCTTTTATCACCGAGCCCGCGCTCGCGCCGGGCAGCAGGGATCAGCGCTACACCGTCTGTGTCCGCTACAATGCGCGTGACGTAAACCGCCGCTACATGGGCAGCACGGACCGTATCGGCTATTTCTATGCCGGCCACCTCAACCAACTGGTCGAGGCGGACAAGGGCCAATGCGCCAAGGCCGCCTACAAACCGTTCCCGGAATTGGAAAAGCTCTGCCTCGCCAAGAAATGCGATTAACTTTGCGCGGATCGCCGGCAATTGACGCTAGTTATTATTCTCGTTCTCCACCGCGGGCTCGGTCTGCACCTGCGTCACCCTCAACTCCGGCACCAGCGGCAGACCGCGGTGCTGCTTGCCGGCGATCTCCTCGGCGATCTTACGCATCTGCAGGAAACGCATCGGCGCCCCCGGAGCGGCAAGATTGCGTCAGCGCTACAACCGGATCAATCTTAAGCGCGATTTCAGAAGCGGTTGTCAGAGCTGCCGGTCGACCATGGCCTTTTTCAGCACCGCGATTTCTTTGGCCGGATTGAGACCCTTCGGGCAGGCTTTCGAGCAGTTCAAGATCGTGTGGCAGCGATAAAGCCGAAACGGATCCTCGAGATTGTCGAGCCGGTCGCCGGTCGCCTCGTCGCGGCTGTCCTGGATCCAGCGGTTGGCCTGTAGCAGCGCCGCCGGACCGAGGTAGCGATCCGGATTCCACCAGTAGCTCGGGCACGAGGTCGAGCAGCAAGCGCACAGAATGCATTCGTACATGCCGTCGAGCTTGCTGCGGTCCTCGTGGCTTTGCTTCCATTCCTTCTCGGGTGTTGCCGTCGTGGTCTTGAGCCAGGGCTCAATGGAAGCGTATTGCGCGTAGAAATTCTTTAAATCCGGCACCAGATCTTTCACCACCGGCTGGTGCGGCAGCGGATAGATCTTCAGCGGCGCCTTGGCATCGTCCATCGCCTTGGTGCAGGCCAGCGTATTGGTGCCGTCGATATTCATGGCGCAGGAACCGCACACGCCTTCGCGGCAGGAGCGGCGGAAGGTGAGCGTCGGATCGATGTTGTTCTTAATCCAGATCAGTGCGTCGAGAACCATCGGCCCGCAATCGTCGCGGTCGACGCTGTAGGTGTCCACGTGCGGATTTTCGCCGTCATCCGGGTTCCAGCGATAGACGCGCAATTCGGTCACATGCGTCGCATGTGGCGCACGCGGCCAAGTCTTGCCCTCGGCGATCTTGGAGTTTTTCGGCAGGGTGAATTCGACCATGTCGGCGATCCGCGGTTTGTTCGGTTAAGCTTTCGCGTCAGTAGACGCGCGCTTTCGGTTCGATATAGGCGATGTCATTGGTGAGCGTGTAGGCGTGGACCGGACGATAGTCGATTTTCACTTTTCCCTTGTCGTCCATCCAGGCCAGCGTGTGCTTCATCCAATCCTTGTCGTCGCGTTCTGGGAAATCCTCGCGCGCATGGGCGCCACGGCTTTCGGTGCGGTTGCGCGCCGAATCCATGGTGACGATCGCTTGCGCCATGAGGTTGTCGAGCTCAAGCGTCTCGATCAGATCGGAATTCCAGATCAGCGAGCGATCGGTGGTGTGGACGTCGGCCAGGCCGGCATGGGCGTCATGGATCAGCTTGTGGCCTTCGTCGAGAACTTCGCCGGTGCGAAACACCGCGCAATTGTTCTGCATCACCTTCTGCATATTGAGCCGCAATTGCGCGGTCGGCGTGGAGCCTGCGGCGTTGCGGAATTTGTCGAGCCGCGACAGTGCCAGATCGGCGGAATCCTTCGGCAGTGTGGGCTGCTTGTCGCCGGGCGTGAGCAGTTCGGCGCAACGCAGCGCCGCGGCGCGGCCGAATACCACCAGATCGATCAGCGAATTCGAGCCCAGCCGGTTGGCGCCGTGCACCGACACGCAGGCGGCCTCGCCCAGCGCCATCAGGCCGGGGATGACGCTGTCGGCTTCGCCGTTCTTCTTGGTCAGCGCTTCGCCGTGAAAATTCGCGGCGATCCCGCCCATGTTGTAATGCACGGTCGGCAGCACCGGGATCGGCTCGCGTGAGATATCGACATTGGCAAAGATGCGCGCCAATTCCTCGATCCCGGGCAGGCGTTCATGCAGCACCGCGGGATCGAGATGTTCGAGGTGCAGGAAGAGATGGTCCTTGTCCTTGCCGACCCCGCGCCCTTCGCGTATCTCGATGGTCATGGCGCGCGAGACCACGTCGCGCGAGGCTAGGTCCTTGGCTGACGGCGCGTAGCGCTCCATGAAGCGCTCGCCTTCGGAATTGACCAAATAACCGCCTTCGCCGCGCGAACCCTCGGTGATCAGGCAGCCCGCCGGATAAATTCCAGTCGGGTGGAATTGCACGAATTCCATGTCCTGCAGCGGCAGGCCCGCGCGCAGCACCATGGCATTGCCGTCGCCGGTACAGATATGCGCCGAGGTGCAGGAGAAATAAGCCCGCCCATAGCCGCCGGTGGCGACGATGACCATGTTGGCGCTGAAGCGATGAATGGTGCCGTCGTCGAGATTGAGCGCCACCACGCCGCGGCAGCGACCGTCTTCCATGATCAGATCGAGGGCAAAATATTCAATGTAGAACTCGGCCGCATGTTTGAGCGCCTGGCCATACATGGTGTGCAGCATGGCGTGGCCGGTGCGGTCGGCGGCGGCGCAGGTGCGTTGCGCGGTGCCCTTGCCGTAATGCGTGGTCATGCCGCCGAACGGGCGCTGATAGATCTTACCGTCTTCCACGCGGCGCGAGAACGGCAGGCCCCAATGCTCCAGCTCGTAGACCGCGTCGGGCGCATTGCGGCAGAGATATTCGATGGCGTCCTGGTCGCCGAGCCAATCGGCGCCCTTGACCGTGTCGTACATGTGCCAGCGCCAGTCGTCCTCGCCCATATTGCCGAGAGCAGCGGCGATGCCGCCTTGCGCCGACACGGTGTGCGAGCGGGTGGGGAACACCTTGCTGATGCAGGCGGTACGTAGGCCGGCCTCGCTGCAGCCGACCACGGCGCGCAGACCGGAGCCGCCGGCGCCGATCACCACCACGTCGTAACTGTGATCCTCGATCGGATAGGCGTGGCCATTGACCCCAGGTCTATTTGCCGATGGCGCGCCATTCGATTTTTCATTAGCCGCCATGCGCTAGACCCCGAACGAAAGCTTGAGAATGGCGAAGGCGGAGGCGAAGGCGACGGCAAAGGAGAAGAACGTATTCGCCATCAGCGTCGCATGCTTGAGTGTATCGGCGTGTACATAGTCGATGATGATTTCCTTCATGCCGATCCACATGTGATAGGCCATGTTGATGATGAACAGCAGCATGACGATGGCGACGATCGACGAACCGAGAATTTGCACCACCGCCGCGTGACTTCGTCCGAGCAGCGCGATGACGATGACGATCAGCGCGATGGTCAGCGGAATGCCGGCGACCGAGGTCACGCGCTGATGCCAGAAATCGCCGGTGCCGGAATGGGCCGCGCCCAGACCGCGGACGCGGCGCATCGGCGTGCGCATCTGAGGCTTCTTCATCGCGGGCCTCCCATGGCGAGATAGCCGACGACCCAGACTATAAGCGTGAGCGAGACCGAGCCGACGATGGTTGCCAGCGCCAGCATTTCCCGCTCGGCCGGCTCGAACCCATGAAGGGTGTCCCAAATCAGATGGCGGATGCCGCCGAGTGTGTGATGGAGCAGCGCCCAAGTGTAGCCGAACAGCACCAGCCGCCCGATCAGGCTGCCCATGAACCATTCAAAATTGGCGTAGGCGTTGGGGCCGGATGCCGCCGCGATCAGCCACCAGGCGATCAGCACGATGCCAAAATACAATACGAAGCCGGTAATGCGATGAAAGCCGGACATGACGAATGTCAGCGTCAGCTTATAAACTTGCAGGTGTGGAGAGAGAGGACGCGGCCGTTGCGATTCTGTCGCCGTTTCGGCGTCAAACTCGGCCATCGTCATTCTCCGGAACGTCTCGGGTGCGGGGCAGGCGAGAGTCTCAACTATCCGCTATCGGGCTTGACCTGCGGCCAGAACCCGCTACTTCTTCAATTACGAAGCTTGAACCTATAAATCCCCCAGTGCAATATGTGTTCTGTGTAGTCTGCCTTCGTAAAATAAGAAGGGTAGTGGTCTGCCATGCGCTTCGATCTCACCGATCTCAGCCTTTTCCGCCATATCGTCGAGGCGGGCAGCATTACGCATGGCGCAGTGCGTGCCAATTTGGCGCTGGCTGCGGCCAGTACGCGCATCCGTAAGATGGAAACCGCGTTCGGCACCGAGCTGCTGGTGCGCGGCCGGCAAGGCGTGACGCCGACGCAAGCTGGCCGCACGCTGCTGCAACACACGCGCGGAATCCTGGCGCAGACCGAGCGCTTGCAGGAGGACTTGAGCCCCTACGCGCGCGGACTTGCCGGCCAGGTGCGTGTGCTCTCCAATACCAACGCGCTCACCGAATTCCTGCCGGAGACGTTGAGTTCGTTCCTCACGGCCTATCCCGACATCAGCGTCGACCTCGAAGAGCGGCTGAGCGACGAGATCGTCGGCTTGATCGCGGAAGGCAGCGCCGATATCGGCATCGTCGCAGGAACCGTCGATTACGGCGACCTGCACACGTTTCCATTCCGCAGCGACCGTTTCGTGCTGGTGGTCGCGCGCAATCATCCGCTCGCCAGTCGCTCGCGCATTGGATTTGGCGAGGTGCTCGATTACGACATGGTGGGGCTCGACCGTGCCAGCGCGATTCAACGATTTTTGGCCGACAAGGCGAGCCGCATCGGCCGCGCGATCCGCTTGCGTGTGCAATTGCGCAGCTTCGACGCGATTTGCCGCTTGGTCGAGTGCAATGTCGGCGTCGGTATCGTGCCGGAGACGACGGTGAAGCGGATCGAACGCAATATGGCGATCAGCGCGGTTCGCCTGACCGATGCCTGGGCGCTGCGCGAATTGTCGATCTGCGTGCGCGATGTCGACGCGCTGCCGCCTTATGCAAGGCAGCTGGTGGATCATTTGAGGGCGAGTGTTTAATTAGCTTTGGAATGTAATGATGACAGCGCGAAACCCGGCGTCGAGCCGAGGCCAATGAGCGGCCAACATCCCAACGCAAAATTAAAGCCGCGTTGAATCAAACGGACCGTTAGCATGATCGAAACAAGCGTGTTGATCGCCGGCGGCGGCCCGGTTGGGCTGACACTGGCCATGGACCTCGCTTGGCGCGGCATCGACGTCACTGTCGTCGAGCAGCGCCGTGCCGGCGAGCCGCCAAACGTCAAATGCAATCAAATCTCGGCCCGCTCGATGGAAATCTTACGTCGCATCGGCGTCGCGCAAAAAATGCGCGCGGCCGGGCTTCCGGCGGACTATTCCAATGACGTCGTGTCCGCGACGACGGTGACTGGGATCGAGCTTGCCCGCCTTTCCATCCCTTCACGCGGCGAGCGACAGGCCGGCGTGAAGGGCGTGGATTCGTGGTGGCCCACGCCGGAGCCCTCGCACCGGATCAACCAGATCTATCTCGAGCCCGTGTTGTTCGCGCACGCGAAATTGCAACCACGCATCCGCATACTCAACCGCACGACATTCGAAGACTATGAACAAGATGAGCACGGCGTCACTGTCACGACGAGCGATCTCGATAGCAACGAAAAGAATTCGGTTGTTTGCAGCTATCTTGTCGGTTGCGAAGGCGGCAAGTCGGCAATCCGTAAAATGATCGGCGGTAATTTTGTCGGTACGTCGGAAGTTCAGCGCGTGCAGTCGACCTATATCCACGCGCCGGCGCTCATCGGCCTGCTGCCGGGAAAGCCCGCTTGGCTATATTTTTCACTTAATCCGCGCCGCTGCGGAACCACAATCGCAATCGACGGGAAAGAGAATTGGAACATTCACAATTCGCTTTATCACGGCGAGACCGAATTCGATTCGGTCGATCGTGATTGGGCCATCCGTGAAATTCTCGGTGTCGGACCGGATTTCCACTACGAGGTGATCTCGAAAGAGGATTGGATTGCACGCCGTCTCGTGGCCGACAAGTTTCGTGACCGCCGTGTCTTCATCTGCGGGGACGCCGCCCACCTGTGGATACCGAATGCCGGCTACGGCATGAACGCAGGCATAGCCGATGCCGCGGACCTGTCGTGGATGATCGCCGCCACCCTTGACGGTTGGGCGGGTCCGGCGGTTCTCGACGCTTACGAAGCGGAACGCCAGCCGATTACCGAGCAAGTGTCACACTTCACCACCAATATTGCCCATAAGGTTACTAAGCAGCGGCGTGAGGTCCCCGCCGAAGTCGAATGGCCGGGGGCCTGTCGGCGACGCCATGCGCGCTCGCATCGGCAAAGAGGCGCATGACATCGACAGTCAGCAGCATTGCGCCGGCGGCCTCAATTTCGGTTACTTCTATGAGGGCTCGCCGATCATTGCCTATGACGGCGTGGCGCACCCCGGCTACACGATACATGATTTCACATCATCGACGGTTCCCGGCTGTCGGGCGCCGCATTTGTGGCTGAGCGGCGGCCGCTCGCTCTATGATGCGCTAGGGCCGTACTACACGCTCATTAGCATCGATCCAGCCATCCGCGTTTCCGGCATCGTCGATGCAGCCGCGCGACAAGACGTTCCGCTCACTGTTCTCGACATTGACGCGCCCGATGCGCGAGCGCTTTACGTGCGCAAGCTTACGCTCGTGCGTCCCGACCAGCACGTGGCATGGCGAGGCGATGAAGAGCCGGCGGCGCCGCTGGACCTGATCGATCTTGTACGTGGCGTCCGCAACACGCCGGCGCGCAAGGCTTAAGTACACGGCCGAAATCACAACCCATTCACCGCGGCATCAGCACCCAGTAATCGAGATCGAGGATCACGGCCGGATCGTATTCGTCGCCTACCTTGAACGGGAAATCCGCGCAAGGATGGTCCTTGGTAGCGATGGTGCGCAGGCGCAGCGCGCCGACATCCTTGCGGCCGGGCAATTCCGCGGTCTCCAGCACCTGCGACCAGGCGAATACCGTGAGGCCTGCAAATAGCGGCGCCACGTGCCGCCCGTTATTGATGGCGGCCACATGGAGGGCGTTAGCGAACCCGTTAAAGGAAAGCGCGCGCGCCAGCGAGATGGCGTGGCCGCCATAGATCAGGCGCCGGCCGAAGCGGCCTTTGCTCTCGGCGAACTGGTTGAAATGAATGCGCGCGGTGTTCTGGTAGAGCCGCGTGGCGATGGCATGCTCGGCTTCTTCCACCGTGACGCCGTCGACGTGGTCGATCTTCTCGCCGGCTTTGTAGTCGCCAAAACGCCACGGGCTGCCGGCCAGCACCGTGTCATAGGCCTTGGCATCGATCGGCGGGCAGGCGGCGCCGAGTTTGGCAACATCCACGCTCTTGGGCAGTTCCGGCACTTTCTCAGCCGGCGCGGGCGCCGCCTCGTCGCGCTTGCGCACCATGACCCAGCGCACATAGTCGAGTACCGCGGCGCCGTCCTGGTTGAAACCGCGCGAGCGCACATAGACGATGCCGGTCTTCTTGTTTGAGTTTTCCTTCAGCCCGATCACTTCCGATACGGCGTTGAGCGTGTCGCCCGGATAGACGGCTTTGAGGAAACGGCAATCGGCATAGCCGAGATTGGCGACGGCATTGAGCGAAATGTCCGGCACCGTCTTGCCAAATACTATGTGAAACACCAGCAGATCGTCGACCGGCGAGCGCGGATAGCCGATTTTTTTCGCGAAACTGTCGGCGGATTGCACAGCAAAGCGCGCGCCGAACAGCCCGTTGTAAAGCGCCACATCGCCGGTAGTGACGGTGCGCGGCGTGGCGTGGCGTATCTCAAGGCCGAGGCGGAAATCCTCGAAGAAATTTCCCGGACTGGTTTTGGACGCGGACGGTTCGCTCACTTAACTCGCTCCTTCATCCGATTTTGCCCGGCGCCGCCATTCTCACAAAATCGTGAGCGAAACGCTAGGTTCGATCAACGGGAAACTGATGAGGGCGTGTTTGGGCGCCATGATAGCGAATAAGGCGCAACTTCATTCCTTAGGAGGATATCCCATGAAAAAGAACATTCTGCTTTCCGCCATTCTGTCCACCGCCATCGCGGCCGGCATCGCTTTGGCTCCGGCGGCCTTTGCCCAAGACGCCATGAAGAAGGACACGATGTCCAAGGACAGCATGAAAAAGGACGAGATGAAGAAATAGCCCCTTCCGCCGGCGCCGGGCCCTTGCATCTTTGGGTCCGGCGGCGGCGTATATTCGCCAGCCGAACGCAAACGATGAGCTAAAGAGCGCAAAACATGAGCGCAGAATCGGTCATTGGCGGCAGGCCTGCGGCAACGGGCGAAATCATTCATCCGCTCTGGGTACGGATTACCCATTGGATCAATGCCATCGCCATCCTGGCGATGATCGGTTCCGGCTGGCAGATCTACAACGCCTCGCCGCTGTTCGATTTCAGTTTCTCCAAACACATCACCCTCGGCGGCTGGCTTGGCGGCGCGCTGCTCTGGCATTTCGCCGCCATGTGGGTGTTGGTGATCAACGGCATCGTCTATGTGACGCTCGGACTGATTACCGGCCGCTTCCGCCGCAAGCTGCTGCCGATCACCCCGGGCCAATTATTCGCCGACATCAAGGCGGCTTTCACGTTCAAGCTCTCGCACGACGATCTGTCGCGCTACAACGCGGTGCAGAAGCTGCTATACACCGGCGTTATCCTGTGCGGCATTGTGATCGTGCTGTCAGGGCTGGCGATCTGGAAGCCGGTGCAGTTGCAGGAATTGACCTTCCTGTTCGGCGGCTATGATGCCGCCCGCTACGTGCATTTCTTCGCCATGGCGGCGATAGTCGGATTTCTGCTCGTACATGTGGCGCTGGCGCTGATGGTGCCTAAGAGCCTGCGCGCCATGGTGGCTGGAAAATAGGGACAGAGCATGATCCCGAAAAGTGGGAACCGATTTTCGGACAAGATCATACTCAAAGGAAAATAACATGCGCCAGCGCAAAATCATTCCGGGCGTCGATGCCAAACTGCTGATCAAGGATGCCGGCAAACTGCTCCCCGATCCGATGCGGCGCAGCTTCCTGCGCGGTGCGGCCAGCCTCGGCGCACTCACATTTCTCACCGGCTGCGACATCATCGATGGCGACACCGCCGAAGGCGTGCTGCGCAAGATTTCCGAATTCAACGACGGCGCGCAGGCTGCATTGTTCAGCAAGACCAAACTTGCGCCGATCTATCCGGAGAGCGCCATCACCAAGCCGTTCCCGTTCAGCGCCTATTACGACGAGGACGAGGCGCCGCGGGTCGACGGCAAGAATTACATGTTCGAGATCGCCGGTCTGGTCGAGAACAAGAAGCCGTGGACGCTCGACGAACTCTATGCGCTGCCGCAAGTTTCGCAGATCACGCGGCATATTTGCGTGGAAGGCTGGAGCGCCATCGGTTCCTGGCAGGGCGTGCCGCTGTCGGAATTCCTCAAGCGCATCGGCGCCGACACAAATGCGAAATATGTCTGGTTCAAATGCGCCGAGGGCTACACCAACACCATCGACATGCCGACCGCGCTGCATCCGCAGACGCAGATGACGTTCAAGTTCGCCAACGAAATATTGCCGCGCGCCTACGGCTTCCCGATGAAAATCCGCATGCCCACCAAACTCGGCTTCAAGCAGCCGAAATACGTGGTGGCGATGGAAGTCACCAATACCGACAAGGGCGGCTACTGGGAAAACCAGGGCTACAACTGGTTCAGCGGGCTGTAGCGCCGCCTCGCCTTGCCAACTGCTTCACGGACCTTTAGCACTCCGCGCAGTTGAGTAAACGGCGAGGCGTAATTCATGGCGACCCACAATCTCCTGCTGCTCCCCGGCGACGGCATCGGCCCCGAAGTGATGGCGCAAGTAAAGCGCGTCATCGACTTTTTCAATAAAAAAGGCCCGGACAAGTTCTTAACCGACGAGGCGCTGGTCGGTGGCTGCTGCTTCGACGCCCACGGGGTCGCCATCACCGATGCCACCATGGCGAAGGCCAAGGCCGCCGACGCCATCATGTTCGGCGCGGTCGGCGGGCCGAAATGGGACAAGGTGCCTTATGACGTGCGCCCCGAAGCGGGCCTGCTGCGGCTGCGCAAGGACCTCGATCTCTACGCCAATCTGCGCCCGGCCATCGTCTATCCGGCACTCGCCGACTCATCGAGCCTCAAGCGCGAGGTGGTCGAGGGTCTCGACATCATCATCCTGCGCGAATTGACCGGCGGCGTGTATTTCGGCGAGCCGAAGACCATCACCGATCTCGGCAACGGCCAGAAGCGCGCCATCGACACGCAGGTCTACGACACCTACGAGATCGAGCGCATCGACCGCGTCGCCTTCGAGTTGGCTCGCAAGCGGCGCAACAAGGTCACCTCGATGGAAAAGCGCAACGTCATGAAGTCGGGCGTTCTTTGGAACGAGGTGACGACGGCGCTGCATGTGCGCGAATACAAAGACGTGCAGCTCGAACACATGCTGGCCGATGCCGGCGGTATGCAGCTGGTGCGCTGGCCCAAACAGTTTGACGTCATCGTCACCGACAATCTGTTCGGCGACATGCTGTCTGACATCGCCGCGACCTTGACCGGTTCACTCGGCATGCTGCCGTCGGCGTCATTGGGCGAAGTTGATCCCAAGACCCGCAAACGCAAGGCGCTCTATGAGCCGGTGCATGGTTCGGCGCCGGATATCGCTGGCAAGGGCATCGCCAACCCGATCGCGATGATCGCATCGTTCGGCATGGCACTGCGCTATTCGTTCGACATGGGCAAGCAGGCCGACATGATCGATGCGGCGATCGCCGCCACACTCGCGAAAAATCTGCGCACCGGCGACATCAAGTCGGAAGGCTCGAAAGTGGTCAACACGGTGGAGATGGGCGACGCGATTTTGGCTGAGCTGGAAACTCTGGCGGGCTAAGCACCTCATGCTTCGCACAAAATAAAAACGCGGCTAATCGGCCGCGTTTTTTTATTCCGATGTTTTGTCGCGAGATCTAGAATCTCAACAACGGGCCGTTCTTGCTCGGCAGATCGAACGGTCCCGGTAGCGCCGATTGGTTGCCGCCAAAAGCGGTATTGTTAAGCCCGCTGGTCGGCGAATGGGTCGGCGAAAACGCGTATTTGTGGTCGCTGTTTTCGCCCGGGAATCTTTCGGTGCCGGGGTCGAGATACGACCGCTTCTGAATGATGATGCGGGTTCGTCTGCGCCCGTCTTCGTCGCGGCTGGTGAATACCGTGTGGCCGCGCGCATCGACCACGGTCTTTTTCTTGGACTGGGCGCTGGCCGGCGTGGCCAATAGGCCCGAAAGACCAACGGCGGCAGTCACGGCAAACGCGGCAGCAACGACTTTCAAACGCATGAATTCCTCGCCGGGATCTCTTTGTTGCAACGCAGTCTAGCGGGCTTTGCTTGGCCGTAACAGGGCCTAATTCGGGGCAATATCTGCTGTAAATCCTTAAGAAAAAGGCCTGCCAGTACTCGGCTTGCCCCTAGCAAAGCAAATTCCCAACCGCCCATCCCGGCAACATTGAGAAAAAATTTTCCACAAGCTAGGCTTTCAAGAGAACAAAGGTCCTATTAAAGGGCCTGACGGGAGGATGAAACCATGACGCGCAGAATTGAGCGTTCTATCGAGGAACTGTATCGCGACGATCCGGAACGGGCCGATGTGGTCGCTTTTGGGCGGGAAACCGGGCCGAACCGCCGCGGGTTTCTGGGTGGTGCCGGGCTTGCGGCCATGGGTGCCGCTGTCGGCGGTGTCATACCCTTCGCGGCCAACATGCCGGGCGGGCTGGTCCCTGCGGCATTGGCGCAAGGGGCGCCGGCCACTCCGCCGCCGGCCGCGGCTCCGCCCGCCAAAAAGGGGCCGGTCTACCTCAATTATCCCGGCAAGAACGACAAGCTGGTGGTGATCGGCGAGCGGCCGCTGGTGGCGGAGACGCCCGAGCATCTGCTTGACGACGACACCACTCCGACCGAGAAATTCTTCGTCCGCAACAACGGACAAATTCCGGAAGCTGCGAAAGAGCCCGACAAGTGGAAGATCGCCATCGACGGCGAAGTGAACAAGAAACTCGAATTGACGCTCGGCGAGCTCAAGTCGAAATTCAAGCCGCAGACGCGCCGCATCGTACTTGAGTGCGGCGGCAACGGGCGTTCATTCTTCTCGCCGCCCGCGAGCGGCAATCAATGGACAAACGGCGGCGCGGGTTGCGCCGAATGGACCGGCGTGCGGCTGGCCGATGTGCTCAAAATGGCCGGCGTCAAACCGTCGGGCATCTACACGGCGCATTACGCGGCCGATCTTCATCTGTCCGGCGATGCCAGCATGCCGACATTGTCGCGCGGCGTGCGCATGGCCAAGGCGATGGAGCCCGATTCCATGATCGTCTGGGCGATGAACGGCCAGCCATTGCCGAACATCCATGGCGGACCGGTGCGCCTGCTGGTCCCGGGCTGGCCCGGCTCGGCCTCGCAGAAATGGCTCACGCGCATCACGATTCGCGACAGGGAGCATGACGGTGTGGGCATGGGCGGCACGTCTTACCGCCTGACCATCAATCCGATGGTGCCGGGCACCAAAGCTGATCCGAAGAATTTCAAGATTCTCGAGTCGATGCCGGTGCGCTCGATCATCACCAGCCCGGGCAACGGCGCCAAGCTACCGGCCGGTACGCGCGAAGTGAAACTGCGCGGCGCCTCATGGGCCGGCGATTTCACCGTGCGGCGCGTCGACATTTCGACCGACTACGGGGTGACCTGGCAGGCCGCCAAGCTCGAGAGCCCGAAGAATAAATACGATTGGCAGCGCTGGAGCGGCTCGGCGAAGCTGCCGCGCGACGGCTACTACGAGATCTGGGCGCGGGCGATGGATTCCCGCGGCCAGATGCAGCCGCATGTAGCACCGAATTGGAATCCGAGCGGTTACGGCGGCAACCCGATGCATCGTGTGGCGGTGCTGGTCGGCTGATGCGGTACCTCAATAACTTCGCCGCCGCGCAATTTGCGCGGCGGCTCGTTCTTTTCGCGATCCTGTCGATCGGCTTTGCGCTGTCCGCGTTTGCGCAGCCGCAAACCTTCACGCCGCGCGACGAAAGCCCCGATGAGTTTCCGGCCGGTGCCGGCCGCGACGACACCTTCTATGCCTGTACCGCCTGTCACGGCTTCAAGCTGGTCGCGCAACAGGGCATGGACCGGCGGCAATGGGACGAAACGCTCAACTTAATGACAGAAAAGCACGGCATGCCCGCGCTCGATTCCAAAGACCGCGAGACGATACTCAACTATCTGGAAGCGAGTTATCCGCCGGGTAAGCCCGCGGGCGGCGGCTGGCAGAATCCGTTCCTCAATCGCTGACGCCTCCTTTAGCTTAATGCCCGACGCGCCGCGGGTCCGGCCGGGTTGCCAATGCCTTCCACAGCAGTTGATATTTCGGCGTCGGCGCCAGGATCGTATCGCGCTGGCCGCAATAACTGCGGTTGAGCTCGGCTTGTGCGAACAGCATGCCGACCTTGGGCTCGCTGCCGGCAGTGAGCAGCGTCAGCCGGTCGAGCGCGCAGGCCAAGGTGCCGCGTTGGACGAAGCCGCTACCCTGGCAGAACCAGCCGGATAATTGCAGCCGCGGATCGTCATAGGCGCGCACGAAGCCGAGGCATTTGCGCGGCGCGCCTTTGGCGGTCTCGAATCCGACGATCGTTAGCGGACCGAATTTGCTGGCCAGCGGTTCACCGGCGTGAACATTGCCAAGTCCGAGCGCCGCAGCGCTTGCGGCGATCTCAAGTTGCGGATCGGCAAAGCCGCGCGTCTCGCCGCCCGGCCGATAGATTTCAACCTGGAGATAAGGGGCAATGCCGTCCGGATCGCCCAAAGCAAGAATGTCCTTGCGGCCGCCGCCGGAGGCATGACGGCGGATGGCATAGCGCGCGGGCATATCGGCGGCTTCGGGGATGGAGAGCGCGAAAGCCGGGAACGGCCGGTCGATCTCGATCCATTCCGATTGATGCACCGGTGTGATGACGCTAATCGTTTTGGGCGATTGGAAGACGCAAGCGCAAAAGACCGACAGCACCGCCAGCCCGCATAAAACGGCGAGCCCCCGCACGAATGCGGCTGGCAGTTCGTCGCGCCAGGAATGCAAGGCCTGATGCACGGCCCGATCTCCATCATGTCACCGTTGTCTTAGGGTGAGTTCTCGCTTAGAAGCGCTGCTATCCGGTTGCGCCCAGGCAGGGTGCAGTGCGGAATTTATTTCGGAGCGTTAACAATGGGTTACAAGGTCGCCGTGGTGGGTGCCACCGGCAATGTCGGGCGCGAAATGCTCAACATTCTGGCCGAGCGGAGCTTCCCCGCCGACGAGGTGGTGGCGCTCGCCTCACGCAAGAGCATGGGTCAGGAATGCTCGTTCGGCGACAAGACGCTGAAGGTGAAGGCGCTCGACCATTACGACTTTTCCGACGTCGACATTTGTCTGATGTCGGCCGGCGGCGCCGTGTCGAAGGAATGGTCGCCGAAGATCGCAGCCCAAGGCGCGGTGGTGATCGACAATTCGTCGGCCTGGCGTATGGACCCGGACGTTCCGCTGGTCGTGCCGGAGGTCAACGCCGACGCGCTCGCGGGTTTTGCCAAGAAGAACATCATCGCCAATCCGAATTGCTCGACCGCGCAGCTCGTGGTCGCGCTCAAGCCGCTGCACGACAAGGCCACGATCAAGCGCGTTGTGGTGGCGACCTATCAATCGGTCTCGGGCGCTGGCAAGGACGCGATGGACGAGCTGTTCTCGCAGACCAAGGCGGTGTTCACGCTCGGCGAAGTCACCAACAAGAAGTTTCCCAAGCGCATCGCGTTCAACGTCATTCCGGAAATCGATGTGTTCATGGAGGACGGCTACACCAAGGAAGAGTGGAAGATGATGATGGAGACCAAGAAGATTCTTGATCCCAAAATCAAGCTGACCGCTACTTGCGTGCGCGTGCCAGTGTTCGTCGGCCATTCCGAAGCCGTGAATGTCGAATTCGAAAATCCGATCAGCGTCGAGGAAGCGCGCGCGATTTTGCGCAGTGCGCCCGGCTGCCTGGTGATCGACAAGCATGAGCCCGGCTGCTACGTCACGCCTTATGAGTGCGTCGGCGAGGACGCCACCTATATCAGCCGCATCCGCACCGACCCGACCGTCGATAACGGCCTGCAAATGTGGGTGGTCGCCGACAATCTGCGCAAGGGCGCGGCGCTCAACGCGATACAGATCGCCGAGTGCCTGATCAATCGCAAGCTGATCCAGGCCAAACGCAAGGCGGCGTAATACGCGTTCACGCACGGCTTGTTTTTTCGTCACCCTCGGGCTTGACCCGGGGGTCCATTTTTTGACACTTGGTCATTGCCGGGACGATGAAAGGCTTGCCATGATCACCCGTCCGCGCCGCAGCGTTCTTTACATGCCGGGCTCCAATGCCCGCGCGCTGGAGAAGGCAAGGACGCTTCCCGCCGACGGCGTCATCCTCGACCTCGAAGATTCGGTGGCGCCCGACGCCAAGGATGCGGCGCGCAAGCAGGTAGCGGACGCCGTGAAGGCCGGCGGCTTCGGCGTGCGCGAGGTGTTCATCCGTGTCAACGCCATCGACACGCCCTGGCACACCGAAGATTTCGCGGCCGCCGCCCATGCCGCGCCTGACGCTATCCTGGTGCCCAAGATTTCCACCCCTGAACAGGTTGAAATGGTCGGCCGCCGCCTGCTCGATATGCATAGCGATCATAAGATCAGAATCTGGGCGATGATCGAGACGCCGCTGGCGATCTTCAACATCCTGTCGATCGCCGCGGAAGCCAAGGATTCCGAGTCACGCTTGTCCGGCTTTGTGATGGGCACCAACGATCTCGCTAAGGACACCCGCGCGCGCCTGGTGCCCGGCCGCGCGCCGATGCTGCCGTGGCTCACCACCTGCGTCGCGGCGGCGCGTGTCTACGACATCGATATTCTCGACGGCGTCTATAACGATATCGGCAATGCGGAAGGCTTCGTTGCCGAATGTGCGCAAGGTGTCGATCTTGGCTTCGACGGCAAGACCCTGATCCATCCCGGTCAGATCGAGCCTTGCAACAAGGTGTTCTCGCCGTCGGTGGACGAAGTGGCGCTGGCGCGCAAGACGATCGCCGTATTCGATCTACCGGAGAACAGGGCCAAGGGCGTGGTCTCGATCGATGGCCGTATGGTAGAACGGTTGCATGCCGAGATGGCGCGGCGGACGGTGGCGATTGCGGACGCGATTGTGGAGTTATCATGAAAACACGAGCGGGTTTGGCTTTGGCTTTTGCGCTGCTCGGCGCGCAGCCGGCGATGGCCACCGACCGTGATATCGCTCCGGGCGGCACACTGCGCGCGGCCTATCTGGGCGGCAATCCGGCGCAAGCGGTGCGGGATCCCCGTTACCGGCGTTACTCGCGGCGCATCCGCCGATCTGGCGCGCGAACTTGGGCGGCGTATCGGCATGCCGGTGGAAATCAAGCCACTTGCCAATCCGAAAGCCGTGATCGATGCGATCACCAGCGGCGAGGCCGACATCGGCTTCATCGCCTATGCGCCGGAACGAACCGGCGCCGTGGAATTCTCGCAAACCTACATGCTGTCGGGGCAGACTTTTCTGGTGCTTGAGGGATCGAATATCCGCGCCATCTCCGACGTTGATCGGCCAGGGCAGAAAATCGCCGGCGGTCACAACGACTCGATCACGCTGTTCATGAAACGCAAATTCAAGAACGCGACGCTCAGCGAAATCTCGCACGACCCGGCCGAGATCAAGCGGATGCTGCTGGCCAAGGAGATCGACGCCTTCGGCGCCAATCGGCAAAGGTTGACCAATATACTGAAGGAGAGTTCGGGCTTTCGGGCCTTGCCGGACAATCTGTTCGGCGTGCCGCAGACCATCATCGTGCCGAAGGGCAAGGCGGAGGTGCTCGTGGCCGTCAATCGCTTCATCGACGACGTGCGCGCGTCCGGATTTCTGAAAAAAGCGGTCGAAGCGAGCGGCGTTGTCGGGCTCGATGCCGCGCCGGCCGGCTCATGGATGCCGTCGGTGCCGGATTAAAGAATGTTCATCCGCCTCATCCTGAGGAGCGTCCGCAGAACGCGTCTCGAAGGATGGGCGGCCGCATGCTTCGAGACGCATTGCTTCGCAATGCTCCTCAGCATGAGGCCGATTGATGGTCGCAGATTAACTCACGCCCACGGCCGCGCGGCCTTGGCCTTCGCCTCGTAACTCACGATCTTGCTCTTCTTCTGGTGCGTGAGCCCGATATCGTCGAGGCCGTTGAGCATGCAGTGCTTGCGGTGGGCGTCGATCTCGAACTTGATCGTGCCGCCGTCGGGGCCGCGGATTTCCTGTTTCTCCAGGTCGACGGTGAGCGTGGCATTGGCGCCGCGGTCGGCATCGTCGAACAATTTTTCCAGGTCTTCGGGCGAGACGCGGACCGGCAGCACGCCGTTCTTGAAACAGTTGTTGTAGAAAATGTCGCCGAACGAGGTCGAGATCACGCAGTGGATGCCGAAATCCATCAGCGCCCAGGGCGCGTGTTCGCGGCTTGAGCCGCAGCCGAAATTATCGCCGGCGACCAATATTTTGGATTTGCGATAGGCTGGTTTGTTGAGCACGAAGTCGGGGTTCTCCGAGCCATCGTCCTTGTAGCGTTGCTCGGAGAACAGGCCCTTGCCCAGTCCGGTGCGCTTGATGGTCTTCAGATATTGCTTGGGGATGACCATGTCGGTGTCGACATTGATGATCCGCAACGGCGCCGCGACGCCTTCCAGGGTGGTGAATTTGTCCATGGTTCTTACGCCTGTTTGAATTCGCTCTGTTTCATAAGCTGTAGCGCGGTCGGGTCAATAGAGCGTTGCCATGAGCCTTGGAAGGTCAGCCATGCGGATTCGCTAATCGGCCGCCGCCTCGATCGCTTCAATGTCGTCATCCGACAGGCCGAAATGGTGGCCGATTTCGTGCACCAGCACGTGGGTCACGATGGCGCCCAGGCTTTCCTCGTGCTCGGCCCAGTAATCAAGGATCGGGCGGCGATAGAGCCAGATCATGTTGGGCAGAGGTTCCGGCGCGCTTACCGACAGAAAAGGCAGACCAACACCCTGGAACAGGCCGAGCAGGTCGAATTCTGAGTCGAGCTTCATCTGTTCGACGACTTCCTCTGTGGGGAAATCTTCGACGCGGATGATGAGACCCTCGCAAATGCTGCGGAATCGCTCCGGCAGCCGGGCATAAGCGTCCGCCGCCAGCGCCTCGATATCGGCCAGCGACGGCGCCGCCGCCCCGCGCCAGACCTGGGGATCGTCGAATTGGCGTGTCATGACAGGGCTTTAGGGGAGGCCAAGGGGTAATCCAAGCTGTTGACGGCGGCGCCGGAATGGGCGACCGTTAACTATTGTGGCGTGACGATCGGGGACTAAGAATATGCCCAGAAACTGGACCTTCTGCGGTCTTCTGGCGCTGATCTTGGGCTGTTCCGCCGTTTTCTCGCAGTCTGCTTCGGCAGAGTTCTTCGGCTGCAACGACCGTCCCGGCCGCGTGTTGTCCTCCAGCACATCCAGCCACGGCGCCGCCGCTCACGCCAGCGCCCGCACCACCCATGAATTCGCCGCGCAATCGTCGCGTCCGCGCATCACCATCTACCCGCGCCGCGCGCAACCCAGCCGCAACGCCCAGCGGCAATGCCGCTCTTGGCTGGTGAAGGAATATCGCGTCAGCGGGACGGTGGTCGTGCCGCGCCAGCAATGCTGGTGGCAATAGCGCCTATTTCCACTCTCTTACATCGACGAAGTGACCGGCGATCGCGGCGGCTGCTGCCATTGCGGGCGACACCAAGTGCGTGCGGCCCTTGTAGCCCTGGCGGCCTTCGAAATTGCGGTTCGAGGTTGAGGCGCAACGCTCGCCCGGCTTGAGCTTGTCCGGGTTCATGGCGAGGCACATCGAGCAGCCCGGCTCGCGCCAATCGAAGCCGGCGGCCTTGAAAATCTTGTCGAGGCCTTCGGCTTCCGCCATTTCCTTCACCAGGCCGGAGCCCGGCACGATCATGGCGTAGACATTGGCATTCACCGTCTTGCCTTCGGCGATGCGCGCCACCGCGCGTAAATCCTCGATGCGGCCGTTGGTGCAGGAGCCGATGAACACGCGGTCGAGCTTGATGTCGGTGATCTTCTCGCCGCCACTGAGCCCCATGTAACCGAGCGAGCGTTCGGCGGCGACGCGTTTTTTCTCGTCCGCGATTTCGGCCAGCACCGGTACGCGGCCGGTGATCGACACCACCTGCTCGGGGCTGGTGCCCCAGGTCACGATCGGCGGCAGCTTGTTGGCATCGAGATGGATTTCGCGGTCGAAATGCGCGTCCTCGTCGGATTGCAAAGTCTCCCAATAGCGCATGGCCTCGTCCCAGGCTTTGCCCTTGGGCGCTTTCGGTTTGTCCTTGAGATAACTGAACGCCTTGTCGTCGGGCGCGATGAAGCCGGCCTTGGCGCCGCCTTCAATCGACATGTTGCACACCGTCATGCGGCCTTCCATCGACAGCGCGCGGATCGCCTCGCCGGCATATTCCAGCGCGTAACCGGTGCCGCCGGCGGTGCCGATCTCGCCGATGATGGCGAGGATGATGTCCTTCGCCGTCACGCCCGGCGGCAGAGTGCCGTCGACCACCGCGCGCATGTTCATGGATTTCTTCTGGATCAGCGTCTGCGTCGCCAGCACGTGCTCGACTTCCGAGGTGCCGATGCCATAGGCGAGCGCACCGAACGCGCCATGCGTCGCGGTGTGGCTGTCGCCGCATACGATGGTGGTGCCGGGCAGCGTGAAGCCCTGCTCGGGGCCGATGATGTGGACGATGCCCTGGCGCTTGTCGAACTCGTTGAAATACTCGATGCCGAAATCCTTGGCGTTCTGCGCCATGACGGCGATCTGTTCGGTGCTTTCCGGGTCGGGATTGGGCTTGTTGCGGTCGGAGGTCGGCACGTTGTGATCGACAACGGCCAAAGTCTTGCCCGGCGCATGCACCTTGCGGCCCGCCGTGCGTAGGCCCTCGAAGGCTTGCGGGCTCGTTACTTCATGCACGAGATGGCGGTCGACATAGATCAGACAAGTTCCGTCCGGCTGCTCGTCAACCAGATGGTCGTCCCAGATCTTGTCGTACAACGTGCGCGGTTTGGCCATCGTCGAAGTCTCCATCGGTGCGAGACTATCTAGCCCCGCTAGCGCCAAAGCAAAAGGGGCCGAACGGCGGCCCCTTCATGCATTCCGGAATAGCCGCGGCACTATTTCTTGGCGGCAGTCTTAGCGGCGGGCTTAGCAGCAGTCTTGGCAGCAGGCTTAGCCGTGATCTCGACAGCCGCTTCCGGCCCGCCGGCGCTCTGCGCCTCGGAGATACGGGCTTTCTTGCCGCGCAAGCCGCGCAGGTAATAGAGCTTGGCGCGACGCACCTTGCCGCGGCGCACGACTTTGATCGAGTCGATCATCGGCGCGTAGAGCGGGAACACGCGCTCGACGCCCTCGCCGTACGAAATCTTGCGCACGGTAAAGTTCTCGTTCAGCCCAGCGCCGGAGCGGCCGATGCAAACGCCCTCGTAGGCCTGGATGCGGCTCTTGTCGCCTTCGACCACCTTGACGTTAACCAGCACGGTGTCGCCCGGCCCGAAGTCGGGCATTTCCTTGCCGGCCGAAAGCTTCGCGACCTGCTCTTTTTCGAGCGTCTGGATGATGTTCATGGGCCAAATTCTCCGTCGGCAGCGCCAGCAACCGGCGCGCGGTCTTGTCTAGTCTGAATGGGTTGGCGGTCGTATATGCCATATTGGCATATAGGTCAAAGTGGCAGTTTATGGCCGTTTCCGGGCCAAATAGGCCGCCCAAAGGTCAGGCCGTCGCTCGCGCGTCAGCCGCTCGGCTTCCGAACGCCGCCACGCTGCGACCTTGGCGTGGTCGCCGGAGGTGAGCACCTCCGGGACGGACAAGCCCTCGAAGACCTGCGGCCTGGTGAACTGCGGATATTCCAGCAGCCCTCCGGCGAAGCTCTCCTCGACACCCGAGGCCTCCTTGCCCATGACGCCCGGAATGAGCCGCACGCAGGCGTCGATCAGCGCCATCGACGCGATCTCGCCGCCGGACAGCACGAAATCGCCGAGCGAGACTTCCTGCAAGCCGCGCGCCTCGATCAGCCGCTCATCGACGCCTTCGAAGCGGGCGCAGACGATCACGACGCCTGGCCCGGCGGCGAGCATTGCGGCGCAGCTTTGCGTCAGCGGCGCGCCGCGCGGGCTCATCAATAGGCGCGGGCGCAAGTCGGGCGGGACGGCATCCAACGCGCGCGCCAGCACATCGGGTTTCATCACCATACCGGGGCCGCCGCCGGCCGGCGTGTCGTCGACCGTGCGGTGCTTGTCGGTAGCATGGGCGCGGATATCGATGGCGTCCAGCGACCAGATGCCGGACGCCAGCGCCTTGCCGGCAAGGCTTACGCCGAGGGGCCCAGGAAACATCTCCGGGAAAATCGTAAGGATGCTGGCGTGCCACATGACGGCTACTCGATCACTGATGGCAGGACGATAACAATCTGGCGCAGCGCCATATCGATCTTCGGCACCACGGTCTCGGTGAATGGCAGCAGCAGCGGTTCGCCGCCTTGCGTGGTCGCGATCTCGATCAAATCGCCGGCGCCGAAATTATGCACCGCGGTGACGATTCCTAGCACCGCGCCATCCTTGGTCACCGCCGACAGGCCGATCAGGTCGGCAAAATAATAAGTGTCGGCTTCGTTGATCGGCGGCAGTTTGGCGCGCGGCACGAACAGATCGAGATTGCAAATTTTCGCCGCCGCGTCGCGGCTGCCGATGCCTTTAAGCCGCGCGACCAGGTGATCCTTGCCCGCGCGCAGCGCTTTGATCTCGAAACGCTGCGTACCGTCTTGTGTTTCCAACGGGCCGTAATTGGCGACGGCAAACGGGTCTTGCGTGAACGACCACAGTTTCACTTCGCCGCGAACGCCGTGCGCGGCACCGATACGGGCGACACGGATGCGGTCGGCCACGGCGCGGGGCGAGCGTTAGCTCGCCGCCGGCGCTTCGGCCGGCTTTTCCGCCGCCTTGGCAGCGGCCTTCTTGTCGGCCGCATCGGTCGCGGCCTTGGCGGTCGCCGCAGTCTTGGCGGCCGCATCGCCGGCTTCCTTGACCTTGAGCGCTTCCTCGGCCGTGGCCTTGCGTTCCTTGCGCGGGATCGCCTTTTCCGGATTGTTGCGCTTCTCGCGCTTCTTGATGCCGGCGGCATCGAGGAAGCGCATCACGCGGTCGGACGGCTGCGCGCCCTTCTTCATCCAGGCCTGCGCCTTCTCAAGATCAAATTTGAGCCGCTCGGTCTTTTCCTTCGGCAGCAGCGGATTGAAATAGCCGAGCCGTTCGATGAAGCGGCCGTCGCGCGGTGCGCGCGAGTCGGCGACGACGATGTGATAGACCGGCCGTTTCTTGGTTCCAGCGCGGGCGAGACGAATGACGATAGACATTTTAGTTTCCTCTCTGAAGACGATTTTATTTGCGAAGACGGTTTGATGTGACGGGCGATTTCATTTCTTCTTCCCTTGGCCGGGCAGACCCGGCAATCCAGAAAATTTTCCGCCGCCGAGTCCGGGCAATCCCGGAATATTCGGCGGCAGTTTCGGCATGGTCGGCGGAAGACCGCCAGAATTTCCACCGGGCATCCCGCCCGGCATTTTCTTGGCAAGCTCGGCCATTTGTTCCGGCGTCGGCTGAGCCCCGCCGCCGAAGCCCATGGCCTGCGCGATGCCGGCCATCGGCCCACGCTTGCCTGAGCCCATGGCCTTCATCATGTCGGCCATGCCGCGATGCATTTTCAAAAGTTTGTTGATCGCTTCCGGCGTGGTGCCGGAACCGGTGGCGATACGCTTCTTGCGGCTGGCTTTGAGAATGTCGGGGTTGCGGCGCTCCTTCGGCGTCATCGAATCGATGATCGCCACCTGGCGCTTGAGAACCTTGTCGTCGATCCCGGCATTGGCAATCTGGGTTTTCATTTTGGCGACACCCGGCATCATGCCCATCAGCCCGCTCATGCCGCCCATAGCCGCCATCTGCGTCAGCTGCTCGCGCATGTCCGACAGATCGAAATGGCCCTTGCGCATCTTTTCGGCGGTGCGCATCGCCTTTTCGGCGTCGATATTGGCGGCGGCCTTTTCCACCAGCGCGACGATGTCGCCCATGCCGAGGATGCGGCCGGCGATGCGGGCCGGGTCGAATTCCTCCAGCGCGTCGAGCTTTTCACCGGTGCCGATCAGCTTGATCGGCTTGTTGGTCACCGCGCGCATGGAGAGCGCGGCGCCGCCGCGGCCGTCGCCGTCGACGCGGGTGAGCACGATGCCGGTGAGGCCGACGCGCTCGTCAAAAGCGCGCGCCAGATTGACCGCGTCCTGGCCGGTCAGCGCATCCGCCACCAGCAACACCTCGTGCGGATTGGTGGCGCGCTTGACCTCGGCCGCCTCGTTCATCATGTCGTCGTCGAGCGTGGTGCGCCCCGCTGTGTCGAGCAGCACCACGTCGTAGCCGCCGAGGCGCGCGGCCTCGATGGCGCGCTTGGCGATCTGCGGCGGCTGCTGGCCCTCGACCACCGGCAGTGTATCGATCTGCGCCTCGCGGCCGAGCACCGCGAGCTGCTCCATTGCCGCCGGCCTGCGCACGTCGAGCGAGGCCATCAAGACTTTTTTCTTCTGCCGGTCGGTGAGGCGGCGCGCGACTTTGGCGGTGGTGGTGGTTTTGCCGGAACCCTGCAGGCCGACCATCATGATGGCGACCGGCGGCGCGGCGTTGAGATCGATAGTCTGGCTGTCGGCGCCGAGCGTCGCGACCAGCTGGTCGTGCACAATCTTCACGACCATCTGGCCGGGCGTGATCGACTTCATCACTTCGACGCCGATGGCCTGCGCCTTCACCCGTTCGGTGAAGGCGCGCGCCACGTCGAGCGCGACATCGGCCTCGAGCAGCGCGCGGCGCACTTCGCGCAGCGCCGCATCGACGTCGGCTTCGCTGAGCGCGCCGCGGCGGGTAAGGCGGTCGAGAATGCCGCCCAGTTTTTCCGACAGTGAGTCGAACATAAGTCTTCAAACACCATTTGCGTCCGAGGGCGCATTGCGCTGTCGGGCGGGGGCCTCCGGTCTCTGAGGACCGGGCGGCGAAGCTAGACTTCCACGTCGCTTACGTGAGCGGGCGGAACCTAGGGTTGGGCTGTGTTCAAGTCAAGGTAACCAAAAAAGGCCTATTTCACCGGCACGAATACATTGATCACCATCTTGTCCGGGTCGGTCTTCACCGGATCGGTGGCATATTCCTCGATGAACAGATCCTTGGCCTCGAGGCCTTTGTCGTCGAGAAAATTGGTGATCGCTTCATAGGTCGAATCCATCGCATCGTAAGTGCCGCGGTGGACGAATTTGAACGCCTTGCCGGACGGCGCCTGGCCGACGGCGATATCGCCCTTGGGCGGATTGGCCGGCGCGGCTGCGACCGGCATCGCGGCGTCAAACGAAAAACCCTTGTCATCGGTCTGGGTATAGATGGTCATTGCCGGGCCATTCGGCTTGATGTCCTGCTTATCGAGATATTCGTTCAACGACTTGAAGGCGTCGACCAGCGTGTCGAAGGCGGCATCCCAATGGGTGTGGCCTTTGAGGTAGATGATCGTGCGCTCTGGCAGCGTCACGGGCTCGCCGAAGGCGTCGCCCGGCCGCAACGGCGACGGCGAGGCCGACGGCATCCGCTGGGGATTGGCTGGCGGGCTCGCATTTTGCGCCAAAGCTTCTGCCATGAGCGCGCCGCTGGCGAGAGCCAGCACAACGGTAATCAGCGCCGCAAGGCGTGTGCGGGGCATCACGATTCTCCGTCTTTTGCGGCGATTCGGCGATTCGCCCGTAGCTGATTTTATCATGGCCTCTGGCCAATCGTCGTTTATTCGCCATATAAACCGGGCCAAGGAGTAAAATTTGCCCGCGCTTGCCAACCAGTCCTTCGTGAAGATGAACGGCATCGGCAACGAAATCGTTGTGGTCGATCTGCGCAACGCTGCGGCCAAAATCACTGCCGATGAGGTGCGTGCGGCGGCGGCGCCCGATGGTGCGCCCTACGATCAGTTGATGGCGCTTTATCCGCCGCGCACGCCCGGTACCGACGCCTTCATCCGCATCTACAATAATGACGGTTCGGAAGCCGGCGCCTGCGGCAATGGCATGCGCTGCGTGGCGTCGCTGGTCTCGGACGAGACCGGCAAGAACACGCTCACTTTCGAGACCACGGCCGGCATTCTCAATTGCTGGAAAGGCACCGACGGGCTGTTCACCGTCGATATGGGCCCGCCGCGCTTCAAGTGGAACGAGATTCCGCTTAGCGAGGAATTCCGCGATACCCGCGCCATCGAATTGCAGATCGGGCCGATCGACAAGCCGGTGCTGCATTCGCCCGCCGTGGTGAATATGGGCAATCCCCATGCGATCTTCTGGGTCGAGGATGTGGACGTCTACGAGCTTCAAAAGTTCGGTCCGCTGCTGGAAAATCATCCGATTTTCCCCGAACGCGCCAACATCACGCTCGCCAACATCAAGTCGCGTGACCACATTGTCATCCGTACCTGGGAGCGTGGCGCGGGTTTGACCAAGGCCTGCGGCTCGGCGGCTTGCGCTGCCGCGGTCGCCGCCGCGCGGCTCAAGCGCACCAATCGCAAGGTGAAGGTAACGCTGCCGGGCGGCGACCTGACCATCGATTGGCGCGAGCGTGACGATCACGTGCTGATGACCGGAAAGGTCGCATTCGAATTCAAGGGCAAGTTCGCCCCGGCGCTGTTTGCCAAAGCAGGCGCGTGATGAGTCTGGACATCGTCACTTTCGGCTGCCGGCTCAATACTACCGAGTCGGAAGTGATTCGCCGCGAGGCCAGCGCCGCCGGCATTAACGATGCCGTGGTGGTGAACACTTGCGCGGTCACGTCGGAAGCGGTGCGCCAGGCGCGCCAGACCATCCGCCGCATCAAGCGCGAACGCCCCGACGCGCGCATCATAGTCACCGGCTGCGCGGCGCAGACCGCGCCGGAGACCTTCGTGGCAATGCCCGAGGTTGATCGCGTGCTCGGTAATGAAGAAAAGCTCGATGCACGGTCGTGGGCTGCCACCAGTCCGCGAGTCGCCGTCGGCGACATCATGGCGGTGACGCGCCACGCGATGCGCGCCGTCGATCATATCGAAGGCCACACCCGCGCTTTTGTGCAAGTACAGAACGGCTGCGATCACCGCTGCACCTTCTGCATTATCCCGTTCGGCCGCGGCAATTCGCGCTCGCTGCCGATGGATGAGGCACTGGCGCAGGCGCGACGGCTTTGCGGCAACGGCTACCGCGAGATCGTGCTCACCGGCGTCGACATCACCGGTTACGGCGCGGATTTGCCGGGCACGCCGCGGTTGGGCGCACTGGTGAAACACCTACTCACGGATATCCCCGAAATTGTACGCCTGCGCCTGTCGTCGATCGACTCGGTGGAAGCCGACGACGCATTGCTTGATGCGCTGGCAAATGAGCCCCGGCTGATGCCGCATCTGCATCTGTCGTTGCAGGCCGGCGACGATCTTATTCTCAAGCGTATGAAGCGGCGGCATTCGCGCGACGAGGCCATTGCGTTTTGTGAACAAGTCCGCCGGCTACGGCCGGATGTGGTGTTCGGCGCCGATATCATCGCCGGCTTTCCGACCGAGACCGAAGCTATGTTTGCGCGCTCGCTCGATCTGGTCGACGAATGCGGGCTCACCCAATTGCACGTCTTTCCGTTTTCACCACGGCCCGGTACGCCGGCCGCGCGCATGCCGCAGCTCGATCGCGCTATCGTCAAGGAGCGCGCGCAACGTCTGCGCGTCAAAGGCGAGGCGGCGTTAGGGCGTCATCTTGAGGTGCAAGTCGGCAGCCGGCTCAAGGTGCTGACCGAACGCGGCGGCATAGGCCGCACCGAGCAGTTCACCGCGGTGCGGCTTGCGGCGCCGGTCGAGCCCGGTAGACTTCTCGAACTTACGATGGCTGGGCATGACGGCCGGCAATTGATAGCGGCCTGAGGGGTACGAAACATGGGCACGAACGATCATCTGGTGACGACCATCGAGCAGCTTGAAACGCTCTATGGCGAGAAGAATCCGAACTCGATCGTCAAGGAAATCGATCACATTAACGACAGCTATCGCAAGCTGATCGAGAAGGCCCCCTTCGTGACGGTGGCGACGAGCGGCCCGGAAGGCCTCGATTGCTCGCCGAAAGGCGACGCGCCCGGCTTCGTGCACGTTCTCGACGACAAGACGCTGGCGATCCCCGACCGGCCGGGCAACAACCGCCTCGACGGCTTTCGCAACATTGTGCGCGATCCGCGTATTGCGCTTCTGTTTCTCATTCCCGGCATTGGCGAAACCTTGCGCGTGAATGGCCGCGCCTCGATCTCGATTAATCCGGAGCTGATGCAAAGCTTCGCGGTCAACGGCAAGCTGCCGCGCTGCGTGCTCATCGTCCACATCGAGAGCATCTATTTCCACTGCTCGAAGGCGATCGTGCGTTCGAAACTGTGGGATCCGGCCACCCAGGTCGACCGCAAGTCTTTGCCCAGCACCGGCACCATCATCGCGGAGTTGAGCCACGGCAAGCTCGGCGGTGAAAAATACGACCGCGAGGCGCCGGAGAAGATCAAGGCACAGCTTTATTAGGCTCGCCGGTCCAGCCGCAGGCACTCAACATCTCGTGCATATGCGCCGGCACGGGTGCGGTGATGACGACCGGCGGCTTGTTCTTGGAAATCGGCACTACGATCTCACGCGAATGCAAATGCAGCGGCGGTCCTCCGTTGCGCGGCGCACGGCCGTAGATGTTGTCGCCCAAAACCGGCCAGCCCATCTCGGCGCAATGCACGCGAAGCTGATGGGTTCTCCCGGTCAGCGGCTCGAGCGCCAGCCAGGTGAGGCCTGGCCCACGTCCCATCACCTTCCACGTGGTCGATGCCGGCTGGCCGTGCGGGTCGGGCTTCATCCACCAGCCGCGATCCTCGTCGAGCTTGCCGAGCGCAATTTCGATGCGGCCTTCGTCCACATCCGGGCTGCCCTCGACAACCGCCCAATAGGTTTTGCCGATCTTGCCCTGCTTGAACAGCTTACCGAGCAGCGCCAGCGCCTTGCGGTGGCGGCCGAGCACCAGGCAGCCGGAGGTATCGCGGTCAAGACGGTGCGCCAGCGCAGGCGCGCGCGGCAGGCCGAAGCGCAGCACGTCGAAATGGTCTTCCAGGCTCGCGCCGCCTTTCGGCCCGCGATGCACCGCAAGGCCGGCCGGCTTGTCGATCACCAGCATGAGCCCGTCGCGATAGAGCAGGCGGGCGAGCATGTCGTCGGGGGTCATAATATGCTCGTCATTCCGGGGCGCGAACGAAGTGAGCGAACCCGGAATCCAGACCTGGATTCCGGGTCCACCGCTTCGCGGTGTCCCAGAATGACCAAAAAGGTTTCTTGGCTTCCGGTGTCATGCCGAAACGGCTATCACGGGCGCGGGATGAACGACAGCATCGAGAGCGGAAGCTGGTGGAAACGCCTGAGCGGCGGGCTCAAGCGCACGTCGTCCTCGCTCGGCGGCGCGATTGCCGACCTGGTGAGCAAGCGTAAGCTCGACGCCGCAGCCGTGGAGGCATTGGAGGGCGAATTGATCCGTGCCGATCTGGGGCCGGAGACCGCCGGCCGCATTGCCGCGGTGCTCGGCGATGGCCGCTTTGAAAAAGGCATTGCGCCCGATGATGTGAAGGCCGTGCTGGCCGGCGAAATCGAGAAGGTGCTGGCGGGCGTCGCCAAGCCGCTTGAAATCACAGCCAAGCCGTTCGTCGTCTTGGTCGCCGGCGTCAACGGCTCCGGCAAGACCACCACCATCGGCAAGCTCGCCGCCAAATTCCGCGCCGAGGGTAAGTCCGTGATGATGGTGGCGGGCGACACCTTTCGCGCCGCGGCCATCGATCAACTGAAAATCTGGGGCAAACGCACCGGTGCGATCGTGATGGCAAGCGCGCCGGGCGCCGACGCTGCGGGACTGGTGTTCGACGCGCTTGGCGCGGCCAAGACGCAAAGCGTCGATGTCGTTCTGGTCGACACAGCCGGCCGCTTGCAGAACCGCGCCGAACTGATGAGTGAACTAGAAAAAATGGTGCGCGTGATGCGCAAGGTCGATCCGGCGGCGCCGCACGCCGTGCTGCTGGTGCTCGATGCCACCGTGGGCCAGAACGCGCTCAGCCAGGTCGAAATATTCGGCAAGATCGCGGGCGTGACCGGACTGGTGATGACCAAGCTCGACGGCACGGCGCGCGGCGGCATTCTGGTGGCGATCGCCGCCAAGTTTGGCTTGCCGGTGCATTTCATCGGCGTCGGCGAGAGCGTCGACGATCTTGCCGCCTTCACCGCGCGCGATTTCTCGCGTGCCATAGTTGGGCTGGATTCCTGAAGCAAAGAAAAGCCATGACCGAAAAGAAACAACTCAATCCCATGCTCAAGCTGGTGCTCGATATCGGGCCGCTGGTTCTGTTCTTCGCCGCCAATTCGAAGTTCGGGATTTATGCCGCCACCGGCAGTTTCATGGTCGCCGTACTGATCGCGCTCGCCGTGTCCTACACGATGACGCGGCACATCGCGGTGATGCCGATCGTCACCGCCGTCATCGTGCTGGTGTTCGGCGGGCTCACGCTGGTCCTGCACGACGAGTTGTTCATCAAGCTCAAGCCGACCATCATCTATGTTCTGTTTGGTGGCACGCTGCTGGTCGGCCTCGCGCTCGACAAGCCGTTTCTGAGCATCATGTTCGACCAGATGTTTCATCTCACCGCGGAAGGCTGGCGCAAACTGACCTGGCGCTGGGCACTGTTTTTTCTTTTTCTGGCCGTCATCAATGAAATCGTCTGGCGTACCCAGACCACCGACTTCTGGGTCAGCTTCAAATTGTTCGGCGTAGTGCCGTTGACGCTTGTATTCGGCGCCCTGCAATATCCGCTGCTGGTGAAATACAGCGCGGAAAAGAAATAGTGCCGATTCTACTTTGCCAGCGCCTTCTCGATTTCCGGCTTGAGCACTTTGACGAGATTTTCGGCGGTGATTGGACCGACCAGCTTGTAGACGATGCGGCCGTCGCGCCCGATCAGGAAATTCTCCGGCACGCCATAGACGCCCCAATCGATCGACGTACGGCCGTTATTGTCGACGCCTGATGCCACGAACGGATTGCCATAGCGGTTGAGGAATCGCCGCGCATTGTCGCTCGAGTCTTTGTAATTGATGCCGACGAGCTGGATGCGCTTGTCCTTCGACAATTGCTCCAGATATGGCACCTCGTCGCGGCAGGGCACGCACCACGAGGCCCAGACATTCACCAGCGTCACCGCGCCCTCGAACGTCGCATTGTTCAAGCCGGGTACTGCCTTGCCGTCGCGTTCGATCCCCGCTAGCGGCGGCAGGTCGGTTTTTGGCGTCGGATGGCCGATCAGCGCCGACGGCAGGCGCGAAGCATCGTCGGCGCCGAGCCGCACGAAGAACAAAGCGGCCAGACCGAGAAAGGCCACCAGCGGCAGCAGCACAAAAAAATTCAAACGCTTGCTGCCGGGGTTGCCGGGCGAGACTTCGCTCATCGTTCGACCTTACCCGCCCGCCCGGAATGCCGCGTCACGCCGCGTTCCTCAAGATCGCCGAGAATGCGCCGCTGCGCCAAATAATCGAGGATGACCCAGGCCATCAGCGCCACGACCACGAACACGGTCACCGCATAGGCGGCGACGATAAAATCGACATGCGGACCCAAAATCATGCGCGTGACGCCTGCATCAGCCGCATGCTGCGCACGCGCCGGCGCAGAATTTCGTTGCGCATGGCGGCAAGATGCAGCGTGAAGAACAGCAGCGTGAACGCGCCGGCCATGATCAGCAGCGGCATCAGGATGGACGGATCGATGGCCGAGCCGCCGGAGCGGATGATGGACGCCGGCTGATGCAGCGTGTTCCACCACTCCACGGAGAATTTGATGATCGGAATATTGACCGCGCCGACCAGAGCGAGGATCGCCGCCGCGCGCGAGCCGCGGCCGGGATCCTCCGCCGTCCAATACAGCGCCAGCACGCCGAGATAGAGCAAGAACAGCACCAGCACCGAGGTGAGCCGCGCGTCCCAGACCCAATAGGTGCCCCACATCGGGCGGCCCCAGAGCGAGCCGGTGACGAGGCATATGAATGTGAACGCGGCGCCGATGGGAGCGGCCGCCTTGCCGGCGACATCGGCCAGCGGATGGCGCCACACCAGCGTGCCGAGCGCGGCGACCGTCATCACGCCCCAGCCCATCATGCCGAGCCAGGCTGCCGGCACGTGCAGGAACATGATCTTCACGGTGGCGCCCTGCTGATAGTCATCGGGCGCGTACATGACGCGGGCGAGACCGAAGGCGAACGCGAGAATAGTCGCCGCCATGAGCCACGGCAGCACGCGATTGACGACCGCTAAAAAGCGCGTCGGGTTGGCGAGATCGATCACAGCCATCGGCGTTCTCTTATCATGTGCGCACTATCACTCCAGTCCATGACGCAGGGCGGCGGCGGCGGCGATCGGGCCCAGCACAAAGCTGGCCAAGGATAACGCACAAAGAATGGTGAAAGGGGGGCCGAACGGCGCGGGCCCGACGATGGCCGCATTGGCCGCGGCGACCCCGAAAATCAGCACGGGGATAGTCAGCGGCAGCACCAATACGGCCAGCAGCAGGCCGCCGCGCCGCAGCGCCACCGACAATGCGGCACCGATCAGCCCGATGAAGGTGAGCGCGGGCGTGCCAGCGAGCAAGGTCAGCGACACCCAGCCCATGGCGCCGAGCTCGACATTGAGCATCAGGCCGAGCACCGGCGTAATCAGCACCAGCGGCAGTCCAGTGGTCAGCCAATGCGCGATTCCTTTTGCGGCGATCGCCAGTTCGAGCGGCATGCGGCCCATCATCAGCAGATCCAGCGACCCGTCGTCATGATCTGTCGCAAAAAGCCGGTCGAGCGCGAGCAGGCTCGCCAGCAGCGCGCCGAGCCACAGGATTGCCGGACCGATGCGCGCCAGCAGCGCCAAATCGGGACCGATCGCAAACGGCATCATGGTCACCACGATCAGGAAGAACAGCGCGCCCATCAGCGCGCCGCCGCCGACGCGGATGGCGATGCGCATGTCGCGGGCAAGCAGTGCGGTGAATGCGCTCATGCTGGCCCCAGCTTGAGTTCGCGCGCGCGTTCGAGCCCAATCGGCCCATGTGCCGCGGCGACGATCATGCCGCCACCAACAAGGTGGCCGCGCATCAACTCCGCCAGTCGCTTTTGCGAGGGCACATCGAGCGCGGAGGTCGGCTCGTCGAGCAGCCAAACCGGCCGCTGCACGGCGACCAGGCGGGCAATCGACAGCCGCCGCCTTTGCCCGGCCGATAGATAGGCGGCCGGCAGGTCGGCAAGCGGGACCAGGTCGACCGCCTCCAGCGCCGCTCCGATCGCGTCTCGGCCCCCAAGAAACTCAGCCCAAAATCGCAGGTTTTCACTAACTGAAAGCGACGGCTTCACTGCATCCTGGTGTCCCAGATAATGCGACTGCTCGGCGAGCGTGGCGTCATTCTCAGCTCCGGTGAGGGCCAGCCGCCCGGCGGATATGCTGATGAGCCCGGCGAGCATGCGCAGCAGCGAGGATTTGCCGGCGCCGTTGCGTCCGGTCACCACCAGGGCTTCCCCGCCCGGCATGCTGAAATTCACGCCTGCAAACACTTCGCGCCCGCCCCGGCTGCAGGCCAGATTTTCGGCAGTGAGCTGCATCAGGCGTGCCGAAGCCTTCCCGCTGGACGCTGGTCAGCAATGTCGGTTGCGGAAAACCCCGATTTTCTGCCCATCTTTTGCAAAGTTCCCGGTAAATATGGCGTAGGCCGCGAAAAGACTTTATAAGCCCGCACCTGCCGCGCTACGTTAATGGAATTCGGCGCCAAGTCTCGCCCAGCGATAAAAACCTTGTCTTGCTAATAGCTTAGCCAAAACCACCGCCGATGTCCCGGGCCGGGAATGGAAACAGCCGACATGACTTCCCTCGACAGTTTCAGATGCTGCAAGACCCTGCAGGTTGGTAGCAAGGCCTACGCCTATTTCAGTCTTCCGACCGCCGAAAGAAACGGCCTCAAAGGCATTTCGCGGCTGCCGTTCTCGATGAAAGTTCTGCTGGAAAATCTGCTGCGCAACGAAGACGGGCGCACGGTGACCAAGGACGACATCAAGGCGATTGCCGAATGGCTCAAGACCAAGACGTCGGAGCGCGAGTTCGCATTCCGCCCGGCGCGCGTGCTGATGCAGGATTTCACCGGTGTGCCGGCGGTGGTCGATCTCGCGGCCATGCGCGACGCCATGAAGTCACTCGGCGGCGACCCCAAGAAGATCAACCCGCTGGTGCCGGTCGATCTTGTTATCGATCACTCCGTGGCGGTGACATTCTTCGGCAATAATGGCGCGTTCAAAAAGAACGTCGACGAGGAATACCGGCAGAACCAGGAGCGCTACAAATTTCTGAAATGGGCGCAGCGCTCGTTCGACAATTTCAGCGTGGTGCCGCCCGGCACCGGCATCTGCCACCAGGTCAATCTCGAATATTTGTCGCGCGTGGTCTGGACCCGCAAAGACAAAGTGAAGGTCGACGGCAAGGCCGCCACCATGGAAGTCGCCTATCCCGACACGCTGGTCGGCACCGACTCGCACACAACGATGGTCAATGGCCTGTCGGTGCTTGGCTGGGGTGTCGGCGGCATCGAGGCGGAAGCCGCTATGCTCGGCCAGCCGTTGTCGATGACGTTGCCCGAAGTGATCGGCTTCAAGCTCGCCGGCAAACTCAAGGAAGGCGTCACCGCCACCGACCTGGTGCTCACCGTCACCGAAATGCTGCGCAAGCGCGGCGTGGTCGGAAAGTTCGTCGAATTCTTCGGCCCCGGCCTCGCGCATCTCACCATCGCCGACCGCGCCACGCTCGGCAACATGTCACCGGAATATGGCGCGACCTGCGGCTTCTCGCCGATCGACGAAGACACCATCCGCTTTCTGAAAGACACCGGTCGTCCGGCTGATTTGGTCGCGCTGGTGCAGGCCTATGCCAAGGCGCAGGGCATGTTCCGCGTCAAGACGACGCCCGACCCGATGTTCACCGACGTGCTCAAGCTTGAGCTCGGCTCGGTCGAGCCCTCGCTTGCCGGCCCGAAGCGCCCGCAGGATCGTGTGGCGCTCAAGGAAGTAAAGACCGGGTTTGCCGTGTCCATGGACAAGGAATTCGGCAAGAGCGCGGAGATGAAGAAGCGCGTGCCAGTCGCCGGCCATAACTACGACATCGGTCATGGCGACGTGGTGATCGCGGCGATCACATCCTGCACCAACACGTCAAATCCCAGCGTGATGATCGGCGCCGGTCTGCTGGCCCGCAAAGCCGCCGCCAAGGGTCTTACCGTCAAACCGTGGGTGAAGACCTCGCTTGCGCCGGGCTCGCAAGTGGTCGGCGAATATCTCGACAAGTCCGGTCTGCAGAAGGATCTCGACAAGCTTGGCTTCAATCTCGTCGGCTTTGGCTGCACCACCTGCATCGGCAATTCCGGCCCGCTGCCGCCGCAGAATTCCAAGGCGATCAACGATGGCGATCTGGTGGCCGTCGCGGTGCTCTCGGGCAACCGCAACTTCGAAGGCCGCGTCAACGCCGACGTGCGCGCCAACTATCTGGCGTCGCCGCCGCTGGTGGTCGCCTACAGCATCGCTGGCTCGATGAATGTCGACATGATGAAGGACGCGCTCGGCGTCGATCAGAAAGGCAAGAAGGTTTTTCTGAAAGACATTTGGCCGTCGAACAAGGAAATCGGTGAATTCGTTGCCAAGAACGTCACGCGGCAGATTTTCACCAAGAAATATGCCGATGTATTCAAGGGCGACAGCAATTGGCGCAAGATCAGCGTCAAAGGCGGCATGACCTATGGCTGGGACAAGAAATCGACCTATGTACAGAACCCGCCTTATTTCACCGGCATGAAGAAGGCGCCGAAGCCGCTTGAGGACATCGTGGACGCGCGCGTGCTGGCTCTGCTGCTCGACTCGATCACCACCGACCACATTTCACCGGCCGGCTCGATCAAGATCGATTCGCCGGCCGGAAAATATCTGGTCGCGCACAAGGTCAAGCCGGCGGACTTCAATCAGTACGGCACCCGCCGCGGCAATCACGAAGTGATGATGCGCGGCACCTTCGGCAACATCCGTATCAAGAACCAGATGGTGCCGGGCGTCGAAGGCGGCGTCACAGTCCATTATCCCTCGAAGCAGCGCATGCCGATCTACGACGCGGCCATGCGCTACATGGCCGACCATGTTCCGCTGGTGGTGTTTGCCGGCAAGGAATACGGCAGCGGTTCCTCGCGCGATTGGGCCGCCAAGGGCTCGGTGCTGCTCGGCATCCGCGCCGTGGTGTGTCAGTCGTTCGAGCGTATCCACCGCTCCAATCTGGTGGGCATGGGCGTCATGCCGCTGGTATTTGGGGAAGGCACATCCTGGCAGACGCTGGGCTTGAAGGGCGACGAGCAGGTCACGATCAGAGGCCTGCATGGGGAACTCAAGCCAAAGCAGCGGCTGATAGCCGAGATCGTCTCCGGCAATGGGACGCTCAAGCGCGTGCCGCTGATCTGCCGCATCGATACGGCGGACGAACTCGATTATTTCAAGAACGGCGGAATTTTGCAGTACGTGCTGCGCCAATTGGCGGGCTGATCGGACCGGGGGTCTGCCGCGTCCCACTAAGCAGTGGGCTACTCACCGTGAAGTGAGTGGCAGGTGATTGACGAGGCGCTTAGTAACAAGCCTCGCGAGGCAGGGGAACGTGGGACCGGCATGAACTATCGCCACATCACCTTTGCGTCCGCACTCATCTGTACCGCTCTGACCTCATCGGTCATGATCGCGCCAGTTTTGGCCGGCGAGCCACGAGCCGTTATCGAACTGTTCACCAGCCAGGGCTGCTCGTCCTGTCCGCCCGCCGACAGGCTGCTCGGCGAGCTGGCACAAGACCCGTCGTTGCTGACAATAACTTTGGCTGTCGATTACTGGGACTATCTGGGCTGGAAGGACACGCTGGCTAATCGCGGCCACACCAGCCGGCAGCAGGCTTATGCCAAATCGCGCGGCGATCGCAATGTCTATACGCCGCAGGTCGTGGTCAACGGGCTCGTGCATGTACTTGGCAGCGATAAAGCAGCGATCGAAAATGCCATCGCGCAAACGCGGCGCGCCGACGCGCCGCTCAATCTGCCGGTGACGATGACCGTTGCCGACGGCAAGGTGACCGTCAACGTGGCCGCCGCCAATGGCGCGCATCAAAGCGGCGAAGTCTGGCTCTGCCCGATTACCAGCAAGGCGCCGGTCGCCATTGGGCGCGGCGAGAATCACGGCCGTACGCTGACCTACACCAACGTCGTGCGTCGCTGGGTGAAGCTTGGCGATTGGAACGGCAAACCGGCAACTTTCAGCATGCCGGTGGCAGAGCTTCCCGCTGCGGATTATTCGCTCAAGGATATCGACTGGCTTGCGGCGTTCGTGCAAAGCGGCGTTGCCGCCAAGCCTGGTTTGATGCTGGGCGCCACGACCGCGAGCTTGCGCTAATTTTTTGCGCTGATCGCAATAATCCCTTCGCTCACAAAAAATCGGGCCGGCGACTAGCCGGCCCGAAGGCTTAGGGGATTGAACCGTACGCGTACTCAACAAAACCGTACGCGGAACTCAACTGGCCCGGTCGGCTGAGCCCCGGGGGGCTGGGGGCTGAGGAATCCGGAACTCGAACCGGACCGGGCCTTGAGGCAACGCTGCCTGTATCGCAACCCATCATGACCGGCGATTGACCGAAATAGGGCGTTATTGTGGGGACTTTTAACGAGTTCGTGATCGGCTGCCGGCGGTTTTGCCCGTTTCCCAGCCATTACCTGCCCATACGAAGCACTTGTTTGTCTGGAGGAAGCTCTTGGTTGCCTAGAGGAAGTTCTTGCCGTGGGTCGCCCACGGCGCGATCATTGGGTCTAAGCAAAAAGGAGGCGCCGCATGGCTTTTGGCTCAGGCGAAACCGATCCCAGTCAGTCCCCGGGGGGCGGATCCCAGGCGCGAACTGCCCCCCTGAACCAAGTCACCTTCAGCCGCCGCGAGCTCGATCGCATTCTCGATCTGTATGGCCGCAAGGTGGCCGCCGGCGAGTGGCGCGATTACGCCATCGATTTTTTGAAAGACCGCGCGGTGTTTTCCGTATTCCGCCGCACCTCGGAAGTCCCGCTCTACCGCATCGAAAAAAATCCAAAGCTCGCGCGCCGCCAGGGCGCCTATAGTGTCATTTCGGCGACCGGCTTGATCGTGCGCCGCGGTCACGAGCTCGACCGCGTGCTGCGCTCGATCGACGTGTCGCTGTCGCTGGTAGCGAATTAAAAGATTACGGCGCGGTCTTCGCGCCATCACCGAGCGCGCGCTGCATCAGCACGCTGTCGAGCCAGCGGCCGTGTTTGAAACCGACATCCTCAAGAATGCCGGCATGGTGAAAGCCTAATGCTTCATGCAGGCCGATCGACGCCGCCTGTTTGGACGAATCCCCGATCACCGCGATCATCTGCCGGAAGCCGCGCGCTTCGCAGGCCTCGATCAACGCGGCCAACAGAGTGCGGCCGATGCCGCGGCGATGGATGGCGGGCGCGATGTAGACCGAATCCTCGACCGTGAGCCGATAGGCCGGCCGCGTGCGATAGGGTCCGGCATAGGCATAGCCGGCGAGCACGCCATCGCTCTCCACCACGATGTAGGGAAAGCCTTTGCCGACAAGATCGTTCATGCGGCGCGCCATTTCGGCTTCGTCCGGTGCGCCAAGCTCGAACGACGCCGTGCCGTGTTCGACGGCGTGCGCGTAGATGCGGGTAATGGCCGGAATATCGGAGGCTTTGGCGGGACGGATGGCGGCGGTCATGCGCCAACGCTACCAAAAATAAAACGCCCCGGCACGAGGGCCGGGGCGCTGCATTCGTCGTTGTGCTTTTGTTAGCGGCGGTCGCCCACCGGCGCGTTAGCGCCGATCGCCCAAGAAGCGCAGCATGAACAGGAACAGGTTGATGAAGTCGAGATAGAGCGTCAGCGCGCCCATCACCGTCTTGCGGCCGGAGACGGTGCCGTCGTCATTGGCGTCATACATCTCCTTGATCTTCTGGGTATCCCAGGCGGTGAGGCCTGCGAAGATCAGCACGCCGATGGCGGAGATGGCGAAGTCGAGCCCCGAGCTCTTCAGGAACATGTTGACGAGCATCGCGATGATGAGCCCGAACAGACCCATGATCAGGAACGAGCCGATCGGCGAGAGATCGCGCTGGGTGGTGTAGCCATACAGGCTCAATGCGCCGAACGACGCCGCCGAGATGAAGAAGATGCGGGTGATCGACGCGCCGGTATAGGCGAGAAACACCGACGACAGCATCAAGCCGAGCAGACCGGCATAGAGCATGAACAAGATGAGCGCCGTGCTTGCTTGCAGCTTGTCGATCCGGAAGCTCAGGAAGAACACGATGCCGAGCGTTCCAAGGAACAACACGATCGTCAGCGGGCCGCTGAAGATCGCCTGGCCGAACGAGGTCAGCCCGGTGGTCTTGCCGGCCGTATCGGTGATGACCGCGGCATTGAAGGTGAGCCAGGAGACGACGCCGGTCAGAGCGACGCCGGCGGCCATGTAATTGTAGATGCGGATCATGTAGGCGCGCAGGCCTGCATCGATCACGGCGGCACTCGCGGCGCCGAGGCCGCGGGCAGCTACGTTACGGTCGTAGTCCGACATCGAAGTTTCCTCTCTAAGTCCCGGCTAGTCGCCGGTCACGTCACGCGCGCCGGTGGGTCACCGTCGCGCTCGTGTGTCCTCAATTTAGTGTGTAAACAGTGTTGGCGCCAGATATGGCCCTAACATGACATGCAAGGTTGCGGATCGTTAATGGTTCCGCAGCCGTCATTATAGGCCAAAACACCGGCCAAATCAGTGGGTTGGGGCCACGCGGCGGAATGTCGCAAATTCTATAGATTCCTGAGCACTGAAGCCGGTTTCTGGCCCAGCGCCGTGAAGGTTCCGATGAGCCCTAACGCAACTGTGACCACGACGGCGGCCAGGGCCGCGGCAAAAGCCGGCCATGGCTGCCAGGTGAATTTGAGGTGCATGAGGTCGGTCACAATCAGCCAACCGGCGAGCGAACCGCTCAAAACCCCGAACACCGCGGTGGCGCTGCCGAGCAGAAGGTACTCGATCGTATAGGCGCTGAGCAGTCGCAGCCGCGTGGCGCCGAGTGTCTTGAGGATCACCGCGTCATAGACCTTGTGCCGGTGGCCGGCGGCGAGCGCGCCGCCCAGCACCAGCGCTGCCGCCAGCAGTGTAATGGCGCTGGCGCCGCGGATCGCCAGCACCAGGTTGGTGACGATCGAGCCGACCGCCTCGAGTGCTTCCTTCACGCGCACGGTGGTGACCATGGGGAAGGCGTCTGCGACCGAGCGGATGATGGCGGCTTCCTGCGTTGGCGTGCTGCCGTCCGGGTAGGTGAGCGTGGCGAGATGCGTGTGCGGCGCTCCACGGAAGGCGTTGGGTGAAAACACCATGACAAAATTGATGCCGAGGCTTTGCCAGTCGACGGTACGCATATTGGTGATGGTGGTGGTGATGTTGCGGCCGAGCACGTTGACAACGATCGGGTCACCCAATTTGAGGCCAAGTCCGTCGGCGATTTTCTTTTCGAACGAAACCAGCGGCGGGCCGTCGTAATCGGCGCCCCACCATTGGCCCTCGACCAGGCGCGAGCCGGCGGGGATGTCGCCGCCATAGGTGATGCCGCGGTCGCTTTGCAGCACCCAGGCCGCGTCCTGTTTCGGCTTGAGGTTTTCCGCCGAGATGCCGTTGGCGGAGACGATGCGCCCGCGCAGCATCGGCACTTCCTCCAGCTTCGCGGCCGGTGCCTGCGCACGCACGAAGGCATCGAAGCGGGGGGCCTGATCCGACGGAATATCGAGGAAGTAAAATGACGGGGCCTTGGCCGGCAGCTCGGCGGCAAATTGCTGGCGTAGGTTCCCATCGATCTCGATCACGGTGACCAGCAGCGCAATGCCGAGCCCCAATGAGAGCACGATGGTCGGTGTCAGCGCGCTCGGCCGGTGGATATTGGCGATCGCCATGCGCAGCACGGTGGAGCGCGCGCGTGGCGCGTGACGGGCGGCCGACATCAGCAAGCTGGCGATAAAGCGCAAGGCGACGAAAACGAGGGCTGCGACCGCGACATAGATGATGGCGACGCGACGGTCGTAGGACAGCAGCACCGCGACCGCAGCCAAGGCGATGACAGCGACGACGGTCAGCGCGATGTAAATCTTGCGCGGCCGGCGCGGTTGCGACGCCACCGCGTCGCGAAACAGTTCGCCGACCGGCACGTCGTGCGCGCGTCCCAGCGGCCACAATGCGAATGCGAGCGCGGTCAGCAATCCATAGATCAGCGCCAGCACCAGTTCGCCCGGATGCAAGGCCGGCACAAAAGGCAATGGAATGATCGCGCCGAATGTCCAGGCAATGACGAACGGCAGTACAGCACCGAGCGCCGCGCCGATGACGCCTCCGATCAGCGCCAGCAATAACACTTGCGTGAGATAGACCGCGAACACGCGCCGGCCCGACGCGCCGAGCGCTTTCATGGTGGCGATCACTTCGCGCCGGCGGTCGAGGTGGCTTTTCACCGCATTGCCGACACCGACACCGCCGACCAGCAAAGCGGTCAGGCCGACGATGGTGAGGAACTGGGTAAAGCGGTCCACATTGCGCTCTAGTTGCGGCGAGGCATTGCTGCGGCTGCGGATGTCCCAGCCGGTCTCGGGCAGTCGCGCGCGCGTTAGCGCGGTCACGGCCTTGGCCGCGGCATCGGTGGCGTCGCTCTGCGGCAGGCGCAGGCGATAATGCCAGCGCACGAGACTGCCGGGCTGCAACAATCCAGTGGCGCGCAAGGCTGCTTCGCTTACCAGCAGGCGCGGTCCGAAGCCGATGCCGCCGGCGAGTTTATCCGGCTCGTTGGTCAGCGTGGCGCGGATGTCGATGGTGGCGCTGCCGATGGTCAACCGGGTGCCGGGTTTGATGTCGAGCCGAACCAGCAGTGTCGGATCGGCGGCGGCGCCGAATTCGCCATCACGTTGCGCCAGCGCGTCACTCAGTTGTCCAGGCGGCTCAAGTTTGGTCTCACCAAACAGCGGATAGGCGCTATCGACAGCTTTCAATTCGACCAGCGTGGCTTTGCCGTCCGGTGTGCGCGCCATGGCGCGTAGCGTCGCGGCGCTCGACAGTCTGCCCTGGCTGTCCAGGAATTCGCGCTCGCGTGGCACGGCTTCGCGCTGGATCAGTGTGAACGACAGGTCGCCGCCGAGGATGACACGGCCTTCGCGCGCCAGTCCGTCGGCCAGACTGGCGGCGAGCGAGCCGACGCCGGCGATCGCCATGGCGCCAAGCGCAATGCAGGCGATGAACACATAGAAGCCGTTAAGGCCGCCGCGCATTTCACGCCATGCGTATTGCAGCGGAAGCCAGCGGCCGCTTCCATGCTTGGTCGTGATGGCGGCAACGCTCATCGTGCGATCTCTTTTGGCGCGTTCACAACGTGGCCCGATCGCAAGCGCACCACGCGCCCGCAACGCGCGGCCAGTGCCGTATCGTGGGTGACCAGAACCAGCGTGGTGCCGCGCTTGGCGTGGCCCGCGAACAAGAGATCGATGATCTGCTGTCCGGTCTCTTCGTCGAGATTGCCGGTTGGTTCATCGGCCACCAGAATCGCCGGATTGGGGGCGAGTGCGCGGGCGAGCGCAACGCGTTGCTGCTCGCCGCCTGAAAGCTGCGCCGGGTAGTGATGCAGCCGTTCGCCAAGCCCGACATTGCCTAGCTCGTCGCGTGCGAGCTCTTGCGCGCCAGCGGCGCCGGCCAATTCCAGCGGAACCGTCACGTTTTCCAATGCGGTCATGGTCGGGATCAAATGAAACGACTGGAACACGATGCCGACATTGCGGCCGCGGAAGCGCGCCAGCGCATCTTCATCCATCGTGCCCAGGTTCTCGCCCGCCACCACCACCGTTCCGGTGTCGGCCCGCTCAAGACCGGCCATCACCATCAGCAGCGTTGATTTGCCCGATCCTGACGGCCCCACCAAGCCAATCGCCTCGCCGCTGCCTATATTCAGGTCGATGTCTTTGAGAATATGGACGCGGGACGCCCCTTGCCCGAGTGAGAGATTGACACTGGTAAGTTTGATTGCAGGTTGCGCAATGGCCGGGCTTGGCTGCGAGTTAGGATTTGGCCGGGAGTTATTCGTCATGTGGTTCCACCGTTCGCCTCCCCGCTCATATGGGACAAAGCCCGTCCGGGTCCAGCGTCTCGCGAGGCTTGTCCAAATCACGATGTTTTGCGTCACGATGTGGTGCGGGTTGGCGGCGGCCGCCGATGGTCCGGTGAAAATCGTGGTGCTGGGCGATTCGCTCAGCGCCGGCTTCGGCCTGCCGGCGGAGGCCGCTTTCCCGGAAAGGCTGACGCAGGCGTTGAAGGCTAAGGGTATTGCGGTCGCAATAACCAATGCGGGGGTGTCGGGCGATACCGCCTCCGGCGGGCTCGGGCGCCTCGACTGGTCGGTGCCGGACGGCACCGAGGCGGTCATCCTCGAACTCGGCGCCAACGATGCCTTGCGCGGGCTGGACCAGAACCTTACCAAGACCGCGCTCGATACAATCTTAAATAAGCTCAAGGATAGGCATATTGCCGTACTGCTGGCCGGCATGCAGGCACCGCGCAATATGGGGGCCGATTATGTGCGCTCCTTCGATGCCATCTTTCCGGCGCTTGCCTCGACTCACGCGGTCGTTTTCTATCCATTCTTTCTGGAGGGTGTGGCCGCCGATCCCAATCTCAACCAGCGCGACGGTTTGCATCCTAACGCCGCCGGCGTCGACGTGATCGTGGCGCGTATTTTGCCGAAGGTCGAGGAGCTAATCGCCCGCGTGCGGGCCAAAAAGTAGACTTCCATGCCGCGTCTCTTCACCGGCGTCGAAATCCCGTCCGATATTGGGCAGGCGCTGAGCATGTTGCGCGGCGGACTGCCCGGTGCGCGCTGGATCACGCCGGAGAATTATCATCTGACGCTGCGCTTTATTGGCGACGTGGACGACATGATCGCCCAGGAGGTCTCCTTGATGCTCGGCCGGGTCAGGCGCACAGCTTTCGATCTGCATCTGGAGGGCCTGACCTCGTTCGGCGGGCGCCGGCCGCGCGCCGTGGTGGCGACGGTAGCGCCTGCGCCAGCTTTGCTCGAATTGCAGGCCGAGCATGAACGGTTGATGCAGCGTATCGGGTTGGTGCCGGAAGGGCGTAAATACCTGCCACATGTCACGCTGGCGCGTCTGCGCGATGCCTCCAGCTTGGATGTGGCGGATTATCTCTCGGGGCGTGGTTATTTCCGCACCGCACCGTTCCGCATCTCAAGCTTTGTGCTGTTCTCAGCGCGCGAATCGGTCGGCGGTGGACCCTATGTGGTCGAGGCGGGGTATCCACTCACGCCGGATTGAACAAGCGCCACTGCGCGTCGAGGATCGCGGTTGCGATGCCATGATTATCGGCCATCGCCTCTCGCACCAGCGACAAGGTCGTGTAACGCGGCGGATCGACTTCGCCGACCACGCTGCCGAAATCGAATGTCAAATCGGCCTCGAACTTGCGGGCGAGCTGCTGCATGCGCTGATTGTCGGTGAGGCAAAGCATATGCAGCGACTTGATGCCGCGATTGCGCGCGCTCAGCAGCGTGCGCTCGAGCAGTTCGGTTCCCACGCCGTGACTTTGCCATGGCTGCTCGATGCTGAATGCTGCTTCCGCCTTGTGCGTAAATACCGAGCCCAATCCTGTACCCATGCGCCGCAGCTCGGCGGCGCCACGCAGCACACCGTCGACAAAGAAGCCATGCACCACGACGCCGATCTCGTTCGCCGTCGCCGCATGACGGGCGATGAACTCATCCGGTACCGTGCCGGAAAAACGCCGGTACCGGCTGTCGCGATCGAGGCGGAGCAGGTGGTCGCGATAAGCATCGGATTCGCCGGTCCACAATTTGCGGATGGCGCCACCGTCGGGCAGGGGTTCGTGCATTACAGGTCTCTCCTCAACGTCGCGAATCGCTGGCTCATAGCTATATGGTGCATTGCAGCAAAAAAGCGACCAAATCCCTCTGAGCGGGACCCTCCCCAGTAAAAAGTGTATGGCTAACAGGGTGTTACCGCAGTTTTTATGCAGCATTTGCTGCAGCATGAACTCTCATCCGGAAGGCACGATTTACAGACGGCACGGATAACCCTAGGTGTCCCGTAACGCCGCGTCCGGCCCGCAATTTGCTCCGGCGGACATCCCTGTTCGCTTGGTCCCCCAAGGCCTGGTCTGCCATGTCCGAAACCTTCAGCACGCGCTACGCAGCACTCATTGTCGCCGGAAAGATCGAAGCCGATCCCGGCCAGGCCATACTGGCCGGACAATTGTCGGCGCTGGCGCAACGCCTTGATCGGCATCGGCTGGCGAGCAAATCGTCATCGCTCGGCTGGCTGTTCGGCAACCGGGAGAAGTCCGATGCGCCGCTGAAAGGACTTTACGTCTACGGCGAAGTCGGCCGCGGCAAGACACTGCTGATGGACCTGTTCTTCGAGACCAGCCCGGTGATGCGCAAGCATCGCGTCCATTTCCACGAATTCATGGCCGATGTGCACGAGCGCATTCACACCTATCGTCAAGAGAACAAGAACGGCGACGTTGCGGAACGCGATCCGATCCATCGTGCGGCCAGTGCCATCGCCGAGGAGTCCTGGCTGCTGTGCTTCGACGAATTTCATGTCACCGATATCGCCGACGCCATGGTTCTTGGCCGCCTGTTCACGCGCCTATTCGCGCTCGGTGTCGTCATGGTGGCGACGTCAAATCTGGCGCCGAGCGATCTATATAAAGATGGACTCAATCGCGAACTGTTTCGTCCCTTCATGGCGCAGCTCGAACGATGCTGCGACGTCGTGCGGCTGGATGCACGCGCGGATTTCCGGCTCGAAAAACTCACCGGCGTGCCGACTTGGTACGTGCCACCCGATCCACAAGCCGATGCCGCGCTTGACGATGCGTGGCTGCGGCTAGCCGGCGAACAGGCGGGTAGCCCTCAGCAACTGGTGGTGAAGGGCCATATCGTGCAGGTGCCGAAGGCGGCGATGGGCGTGGGCCGCTTTACCTTCAACGATTTGTGCGCGCAGCCGCTGGCGGCTGCCGACTATCTCAAGATCGCGCACGAATTCCACACCATTATCCTCGACCACATTCCGGTGATGGACTACAGCCGCCGCAACGAAGCCAAGCGCTTCATTATTCTGATCGATACGCTGTACGACCACGCGGTGAAACTGCTGGCCTCGGCGCAAGCGCAGCCGGATGAGCTCTATCGCGGCGCCGAAGGCTACGAGGCGCAGGAATTCAAGCGCACCGCGTCCCGCCTGATCGAAATGCGCTCGCAATCCTATCTCGGCATGCCGCATGGCGTGCGGCCGGCATCGCTGATCGATGCCGGGAAGATTGTGGAGACCTGACGAGTAGTCACGCGCCCGCTGATTGCGAAAAATCGCCTCTGGACTCACAAGCGCTCGTCTGCTGGTATAATGTATACAAGACGACAAAGCGGACGAACCGTAATTCTTCGGCGGCTTGTCGCGGCCAGTCGGACCGGATAACCAGCAATCGGAACGGGCTCACCCCAAAGTCGAGAGTTTTTCCATCATGGCGCGTAACAAAATTGCGTTGATCGGCGCCGGCCAGATCGGCGGCACCCTCGCTCATCTTATCGGTCTCAAGCAACTCGGCGACGTCGTGATGTTCGACGTCATGGAAGGCATTCCACAAGGCAAGGCGCTCGACATCGCCCAGTCCTCGCCGGTCAACGATTTCGACGCCAAGTTCACCGGTACCAACACCTATGAAGCGATCGAAGGCGCCGATGTCTGCATCGTCACCGCCGGCGTGCCGCGCAAGCCCGGTATGAGCCGCGACGATCTGCTCGATATCAATCTCAAGGTGATGGGGCAGGTGGGCTCCGGCATCAAGAAATACGCGCCCAATGCCTTCGTCATCTGCATCACCAATCCACTCGATGCCATGGTGTGGGCGCTGCAGAAATCCTGCGGATTGTCGCAGCAGAAAGTTGTAGGGATGGCCGGCGTACTCGACTCCTCGCGCTTCCGCTATTTCCTCGCCGATGAGTTCAATGTCTCGGTGGAAGACGTCACCGCTTTCGTGCTCGGCGGCCACGGCGACACCATGGTACCGCTCACGCGTTATTCGGCGGTGGCCGGCATCCCGGTGCCCGATCTGGTGAAGATGGGCTGGACCACACAGGCGCGCGTCGACGAAATCGTCAAACGCACCGCCAATGGCGGCGCCGAAATCGTCAACCTGCTCAAGACCGGCTCGGCCTTCTATGCGCCGGCAGCCTCGGCGATTTCCATGGCGGAAAGCTATCTGCTCGACAAGAAACGCGTGCTGCCTTGCGCCGCCTGGCTCAACGGCGAATACAGCGTCAAGGATCTCTATGTCGGCGTGCCGGTGGTGATCGGCGCCAAGGGCGTCGAACGAATTGTCGAGATCGAGCTCAATAGCAGCGAACGCGCCGCATTCGAAAAGTCGGTGGAATCGGTGAAGGGTCTGGTCGAGGCCTGCAAGAAGATCGCGCCCACTCTCGCCAATTAGAACAAGCCGGCCATCGCCGGGGGTATTAAATGAACATCCATGAATATCAGGCGAAGGCTGTGTTGCGCGAATTCGGCGTGCCGGTACCGCGCGGCGTTGCGGCTTTCACGGTCGACGAGGCGCTGAAAGGCGCTAAAGAGCTCGGCGGCCCGGTCTGGGTGGTGAAGGCGCAGATCCATGCCGGCGGGCGCGGCAAGGCCGGCGGCGTCAAGGTGGTGAAATCCATCGATGACGTGAAGAAGGAATCGACCCGCATCCTCGGCTCCACGCTGGTGACGCATCAGACCGGCCCGAAGGGCAAGCAGGTTAATCGGCTCTACATCGAGGACGGCTCCGCGATCGAACGGGAATTCTATCTCTCGATGCTGGTGGATCGCGAAACCTCACGCGTCGCCATTGTGGTCTCGACCGAAGGCGGTATGGATATCGAGGAAGTCGCGCACAAGACTCCGGAAAAGATCGCGACCATCTCGGTCGATCCGGTCGCCAATATCTGTCCGCATCATGTCCGACGCATCTCGAAGCTGCTCGGTCTCGACGCCGATCTGCAAAAGCAGATGAGCCCGCTACTGACCAATCTCTACAAGGCGTTTGTCGACACCGACATGACCATGCTGGAGATCAATCCGCTGGTGGTCACTAAAGACAAAAAGCTGATCTGCCTCGACGCCAAGGTCGATTTCGACAACAACGCTCTGTTCCTGCATCCGAAGATAGCGGGCTTGCGCGACGAAACGGAAGAGGACGCCAAGGAAATCGAGGCGTCGAAGTTCGATCTCAATTACATCGCGCTCGACGGCTCGATCGGCTGCATGGTCAACGGCGCCGGCCTCGCGATGGCGACCATGGACATCATCAAGCTGTATGGCTCGGCACCGGCAAACTTCCTCGATGTCGGCGGTAGCGCCACCAAGGAAAAAGTCGCCGCGGCGTTCAAAATCATCACCTCCGATCCGAGCGTGAAGGGTATTCTGGTCAACATCTTCGGCGGTATCATGAAATGCGACGTGATCGCGGAAGGCGTTGTCGCGGCGGTGAAGGAAGCGGGCCTCAAGGTTCCGCTGGTGGTGCGGCTGGAAGGCACCAATGTCGATCTCGGCAAGAAGATCATCGCCGAGTCGAAACTCAACGTGACCTCGGCCGAGGATCTCGACGACGCCGCGCAGAAAATTGTCAAAGCCGTGAAGGGGGCCGCGTGATGGCCATTCTGATCGACAAGAACACCAAGGTTATCTGCCAGGGCTTCACCGGCAAGAACGGCACATTCCATTCTGAGCAGGCAGTTGCCTACGGCACCAAGATGGTCGGCGGCGTATCGCCTGGCAAAGGCGGCTCGACCCATATTAACCTGCCGGTGTTCGACACCGTGCAGGAGGCGAAGGACAAGACCGGTGCGAGTGCCAGCGTGATCTATGTTCCGCCGGCCGGCGTTGCCGACGCCATCGCGGAAGCGATCGAAGCGGAAATTGAGTTGATCGTCTGCATCACCGAAGGCATTCCGGTGAGCCACATGGTCAAGGTCAAGCGCGCGCTGTCCGGTTCGAAGTCGCGGCTGATCGGGCCGAACTGCCCGGGCGTGATGACGGCGGGTGAATGCAAGATTGGCATCATGCCCGGCAACATCTTCAAGCCCGGCAAGGTTGGCATCGTCTCGCGCTCCGGCACGCTCACTTACGAGGCGGTGTTCCAGACCACCCGCGAGGGCCTCGGCCAGACCACCGCGGTCGGCATCGGCGGCGATCCGGTCAAGGGCACCGAATTCATCGCAGTGCTGGAGCTGTTCCTGGCCGACCCGAAGACCGAATCGATCGTCATGATCGGTGAAATCGGCGGCGCGGCCGAAGAGGATGCGGCGCAGTTCCTCAAGGACGAGGCCAAGCGTGGCCGCAAGAAACCCATGGTTGGCTTCATCGCCGGGCGCACCGCGCCCCCGGGCCGCCGCATGGGCCATGCCGGTGCGATCATTTCCGGTGGCAAAGGCGACGCCGAGTCCAAAATTGCAGCAATGGAATCGGCGGGAATCAAGGTATCACCGTCACCGGCCCGAATCGGCAAGACCCTGGTGGAAGTGCTGAAATCATGATTCAGTTCTTAGGTCTTTGGTAGACTTACAGTCGTCATTAATAGCGTTAGAACAGCAAAACCGCCGTCGGATGGTGGCCACACGGGCTATTGCAGCCGCGCAAGGACTATACCGCTATGTCCCGTCAGAACGCCAACTCGGCATTCGCCCGCACTTCCTTCCTTTACGGCGGCAACGCCGCTTACATCGAAGATCTCAACGCCAAATACGAGGCCGACCCCGCAGCGGTCGACGCCGATTGGCAGGAGCTTTTCCGCAGTCTGAAGGACGAGTGCGCCGACGTGATAAAAAGCGCGCGCGGCGCCTCCTGGAAAAAGCCGAACTGGCCGCTGCGTCCGGACGGCGATCTGGTGGCCGCGCTCGACGGCCAATGGGCCGAGACCGAGAAGAAAATCGGCGAAAATATTTCAGCCAAATTACAGCCTTTGGCCGACGCAAAAAGCGTCGAGCTCAGTTCCGCCGACGTGCAGCAAGCGACGCGCGATTCCATCCACGCGCTGATGCTGATCCGCGCCTACCGCATGCGCGGCCACTTCCACGCCAAGCTCGACCCGCTCGAACTCGAGCCGGAGAAGAACGAGGCGGAGCTCGATCCGTATTCCTATGGATTTACCGACGGCGATCTCGACCGCAGAATTTTTCTCGACAAGGTGCTCGGCCTCGAATTTTCGTCGATGCGCGAGATCGTCGCGATCCTGCGCCGCACCTACTGCCAGACCATCGGCATCGAGTTCATGCACATCTCCAATGCGGCGCAGAAAAGCTGGATTCAGGAGCGTATCGAGGGCCGCGACAAGGAGATCACTTTCACCCGCGAAGGCAAGCGCGCCATTCTCAACAAGCTGGTGGAAGCTGAAGGCTTCGAAAAATTTCTCGACGTGAAATATACCGGCACGAAACGCTTCGGTCTCGACGGCGCGGAATCGTTGATTCCGGCGCTCGAGCAGATCATCAAGCGCGGCGGCAATCTTGGCGTGAAGGAAATCGTGCTCGGCATGCCGCATCGCGGCCGCCTCAATGTGCTCACGCAAGTGATGGGCAAGCCGCACCGCGCGCTGTTCCACGAATTCAAGGGTGGCTCGGCGACGCCGGACGAGATCGAAGGCTCAGGCGACGTGAAGTATCACCTGGGCGCATCGTCGGACCGCGAATTCGACGGCAACAAGGTGCACCTGTCACTCACCGCCAATCCCTCGCATCTCGAGATCGTCGATTCGGTGATGCTCGGCAAGGTGCGCGCCAAGCAGGACCAGCACGGCGCCACGCCCGAAGAGCGCACCATGGTGATGCCGCTGCTGATGCATGGCGACGCCGCTTTCGCCGGCCAGGGCGTGGTGTCGGAATGCTTTGGGCTGTCGGACTTGAAGGGCTACCGCACCGGCGGTTCAATCCATTTCATCGTCAACAACCAGATCGGCTTTACCACCTATCCGCGCTACTCGCGGTCCTCGCCCTATCCGTCCGATGTCGCCAAGATGATCGAGGCGCTGATCTTTCATGTGAACGGCGACGATCCGGAAGCGGTGGTGTTCGCGGCCAAGGTAGCGACCGAATACCGGCAGAAATTCCAGCGGCCGGCGGTCATCGACATGTTCTGCTACCGGCGCTTTGGCCACAACGAAGGCGACGAACCCTCGTTCACCCAGCCGCTGATGTACAAGAAGATTCGCGCGCATCCGACCACGCTGGAAATCTACAGCAAGAAGCTGGTCGGCGAGGGCGTCGTCACGCAAGCCGAAGTCGAGAAGATGAAGGCCGACTGGCGCACGCATCTTGAAGCCGAGATGGAGGCAGGCGCCGGCTACAAGCCCAACAAAGCCGATTGGCTCGACGGCCGCTGGCTGGGCTTGAAAGCGGCCGGCGAGGTTGAAGATCCACGCCGCGGCCATACCGGCATCGCGATCGAAGAGCTGCGCGCAATCGGCAAGAAGATCACCGGCGTTCCGCAAGGCTTCAATGTCCACAAGACCATCCAGCGCTTCCTCGACAACCGCGCCAAGGCAATCAAGACCGGCGATGGCATCGACTGGGCGACGGCTGAAGCGCTCGCCTTTTCGACGCTGCTCAAGGACGGCCACCCGGTCCGCCTGTCCGGCCAGGACAGCGAGCGCGGAACCTTCTCGCAGCGCCATTCGGTGCTGTTCGATCAGGACACCGAGGAGCGTCACACGCCGTTCAATCATCTGGGCGAGGGCCAGGCGCGGTTCGAAGTGCTCAACTCCAGCCTGTCGGAAGAGGCCGTGCTGGGTTTCGAATATGGCTATTCGACCGCCGAGCCGAATGCGCTGACGCTGTGGGAGGCGCAATTCGGCGACTTCGCCAATGGCGCGCAAGTCGTGTTCGACCAGTTCATCTCGTCGGGCGAGCGCAAATGGCTGCGTCTGTCCGGCTTGGTCTGCTTGCTGCCGCACGGCTACGAAGGTCAGGGACCGGAGCATTCCTCCGCCCGGCTTGAGCGTTTCCTGCAGATGTGCGCGGAAGACAACATGCAGGTCGCAAACCTCACGACGCCGGCAAACTACTTTCACGTCTTGCGCCGTCAATTGCGGCGCGAAATCCGCAAGCCGCTCATCCTGATGACGCCGAAGAGCCTGCTGCGCCACAAACGCGCGGTCTCAAAGCTCGACGAATTGGCAAACGGCACTACCTTCCACCGCTTGCTGTGGGACGACGCGCAGGTGCTGACGAACGAGAAGATCAAGCTCGTTGCCGACGATAAGATCTGTCGCGTCATCATGTGCACGGGCAAGGTCTATTACGATCTCTACGAGGAGCGCGAAAAGCGCGGTATCGACGACATTTATTTGCTGCGCATCGAGCAGCTGTTTCCATTCCCGTCCAAGGCGCTGGTGGCGGAACTCACGCGCTTCAAGCAGGCGGAGATGGTGTGGTGCCAGGAAGAGCCGCGCAATATGGGCGCCTGGTTCTTCGTCGACGTCTTCCTGCAATGGGTGCTCAACCAGATCGGTGCCAAGCATCGCCATATGCGCTATGCTGGACGTCCGGCCTCGGCCTCGACCGCGGTCGGGCAGATGTCGAAGCATCTGGCGCAACTCAAGCAGTTTCTCGAGGAAGCGCTGGCGTAACCGTCATGCCGCGTGCGCGTGATTTAAAAAGGTTGGATCATGACTGACATCCGCGTGCCCACCCTCGGCGAATCGGTCACCGAAGCGACCGTGGGAAAATGGTTTAAGCAGCCGGGCGACGCGGTGGCGGTGGACGAGCCGCTGGTCGAACTGGAAACCGACAAGGTCACGCTCGAAGTTCCGGCCCCGGCCGCTGGCGTGCTCGGCGATATCGCGGCCAAAAACGGCGAAACCGTCGGTGTTGGTGCGCTGCTCGGCCAGATCAAGGACGGCGCTACCGCCGCGCCCGCCAAATCCGCTGCCGCCGGTAAACCGGCCGAGTCGCCGAAAGCCGCGCCTGCACCCGCGGCGTCCACAATGCCAATGCCGCCCTCGGTGCGCAAAATGGCGGCCGAAAGAGGCATTGACCCGGGAAAAGTTGCCGGCACCGGCATGCACGGCCAGGTCACCAAGGGCGACATGATGGCGGCGATTGAGCGCGCCGCAGCATCGCCGATGCCAATTGCCGCCGCCGTGCAGATGCGCGCGCCGTCGCCGGCCGACGACGCGTCGCGCGAAGAGCGCGTGCACATGACGCGGCTGCGCCAGACCATCGCGCGTCGGCTCAAGGATGCGCAGAACACCGCCGCCATGCTCACGACCTTCAACGAGGTCGACATGAGCGCGGTGATAAGCCTGCGCAATCAATACAAGGACTTGTTCGAGAAGAAGCACGGCGTGAAGCTCGGCTTCATGGGCTTCTTCGTGCGGGCCTGCATTGCAGCGCTCAAGGATATCCCTGCGGTCAATGCCGAGATCGACGGCACCGACATGGTCTACAAGAATTATTATCACATTGGCGTCGCCGTCGGCACCGACAAGGGCCTGGTGGTGCCGGTGGTGCGCGATGCCGACCGGCTCTCGCTCGCCGCAATCGAAAGGGCAATCGCCGAATTTGGCAAACGCGCGCGCGACGGCGCGCTCAAGATCGACGACATGCAGGGCGGCACCTTCACGATATCGAACGGCGGCGTTTACGGCTCGCTGATGTCGACACCGATCCTGAACGCGCCGCAGTCCGGCATCTTCGGCATGCACAAGATCCAGGAGCGGCCGGTGGCGATCGCCGGCAAGGTCGAAATCCGGCCGATGATGTATCTCGCGCTCAGTTACGACCACCGCATCGTCGACGGCCAGCAGGCGGTCAGCTTCCTGGTGCGGGTGAAGGAAAACCTCGAAGACCCGGCGCGCATCGTTCTGGATTTGTGAGCGTATGCCCTACGACCTCATCGTCATCGGCACCGGCCCCGGCGGCTATGTCTGCGCCATTCGCGCGGCGCAGCTCGGACTGAAAACCGCCGTGGTCGAGAAGCGCGCTACGTTTGGAGGCACCTGCCTGAATGTCGGCTGCATTCCATCGAAGGCGTTGTTGCATGCCTCCGAATTGTTCGAGGAGGCCGGGCATAGTTTCGGGAAAATGGGCATCGGCGTTTCCGCGCCCAAGCTCGATCTCAAGGCGATGATGGCGTTCAAGGATGAGGGTGTCGACGGCAATATCAAAGGCGTCGAGTTTCTACTCAAGAAGAACAAGGTCGACGCTTTTCACGGCAGCGGACGCATCGCCGCGCCCGGCAAGGTGGAAGTGACCGGGGCCGACGGCAAGAAGCAAACTCTCGACACCAAATCCATTGTCATCGCCACCGGCTCTGATGTGGCCAAACTCAAGGGCATCGAGATCGACGAGAAGCGCATCGTGTCGTCGACCGGCGCGCTGGCGCTCGACAAGGTGCCGGGGCAATTGCTGGTGATCGGCGCCGGCGTCATCGGCCTTGAGCTGGGCTCGGTGTGGCGAAGGCTCGGCGCGCAGGTGACCGTCGTTGAATTCCTCGACGGCATCTTGCCCGGCATGGACGGCGAAGTGCGCCGCCAGGCGCAGCGCCTGTTCGAGAAGCAGGGCATGGCGTTTAAATTGTCGTCCAAGGTCACTGCGGTCGATACGTCCGGCAAGCGGCTGAAAGCGAATGTCGAGCCGGCCAAGGGTGGTACGGCGGAAACCGTCGAAGCCGATGTGGTTCTGGTTTCCACCGGCCGTGTGCCCACCGCCGATGGGCTCGGCCTGAAGGAGATCGGCGTCAAGCTCGACGAGCGCGGCCGCATCGGTGTCGATCATTATTACGCCACCAGCGTGCCCGGCATCTGGGCGATCGGCGATGTGATCGCAGGCCCCATGCTCGCGCATAAGGCCGAGGACGAAGGCGTGGCGGTGGCCGAAATCTTGGTCGGGCAGGCGGGTCACGTGAATTACGACGCGATTCCGAACGTGGTCTACACGTATCCGGAAATCGCTACCGTCGGCAAAAGCGAAGAAGAATTGAAGGCCGCGGGCGTCGCCTACAATGTCGGCAAGTTCCCGTTCAGCGCCAATGGCCGCGCTAAGGTGAACATGACCACCGACGGCTTTGTCAAAATACTGGCCGACGCCAAGACCGACCGCGTGCTCGGCGTGCACCTCATTTGCGCCGATGCCGGCAACATGATCGCGCAAGCGGCCCTCGCCATGGAATTCGGCGCATCGGCCGAGGACATCGCGCGCACCTGCCACGCCCACCCGACGCTGCCTGAGGCGGTGAAGGAAGCGGCCATGGCGGTCGCCAAGCGCGCGATTCATATGTAGCATTTGTCATGGCCGGGCAAAGCTGTCCGAAGGACGGCGTCGCTTCGCTCGCCTATGTCCCGGCCATCTCGATTAGGACGGCACAAAGCCTACCTAATCGAGATCGCCGGGACTCGCGCTGCGCGCGGCCCGGTTATGACACGTGATAAAAAAGGAATTGAAATGGCCAAGGGTCACAAGGACAAAGTCGCCGTCATCAGCGGCGCGGCAAACGGCATCGGGCAGGCCTTCGCCAAACGGCTCGCGGAAGACGGCGTGCATATCGCAGTGGTCGATGTGGTGGATGGTAGCGAGACCGTGAAACTGGTGGGGGCCGCCGGCAGGCAGGCACTCGCGGTCAATTGCGACGTGTCGTCCGAGGCCTCGGTGGCCGCCATGGCCAAGCAGGTGAACGCCAAATTCAGTCACGTCGATATTGTTGTGAATTGCGCCGGTATTTTTCCGCAAAAGGAATTCGCCGAGATGACCTATGCCGACTGGCGCAAGGTGCTCTCGATCAATCTCGATGGCACGTTTCTCGTAAGCTCCGCTTTCGTGCCCGGCATGCGGCAACGTAAATGGGGCCGTGTGGTCAACATGGCGTCAAGCACGCTCGGCTCGGTGGTCACCGGCTTTGCGCATTATGTGGCGAGCAAGGGCGGCATCGTCGGCTTCACCCGCGCGTTGGCGAGCGATCTCGCGGGCGACGGCATCACCGTCAATGCGATTGCGCCGGGACTAACCCGCTCACCCGGCACGCTGGTGCGCAGCCCACGCCCCGGCTTCAAGACCATGGATGACGAATTCAACGCGGTCGCGCAGATGCAGGCGATCAAGCGGCCGGAGGTGCCGGACGATCTGGTTGGCGCCATCTCGTTCCTGACCAGCGATGACGCCGCGTTTATTACCGGGCAAACGCTCAATGTCGATGGCGGCAGGGTGCGGACATAGCCCGCACTACGACTGGAGCCAAAGCCCCACGCTAAAACAAATGCACTGCATGCGGCGCGAAAAAGCCGATGCCGGTGAAGATAAGCCCGACCAAACCGAGCGCGCCGGAAAGCCACGCCAGCACCATCATGCCGGTGATGATGGTCGCGGACGCCAGCACGATGCCGATCTGAAACGCAGCCGAGGCGGTTTCGTAGTGATGATAACGCGCCAGCGCTATATCGCGTTTGTGCTCGGACGCTTGCGCGCGCGCCGAAAGCTGCTTGCGGCCCTCGTTGGTGGACGGTTCGTCGTCATAGCGCGCGGCGGTTTTTTTCCAGCCATCGATTGTTTTACCCATCGCGACCTTGGCCGCCGGATCGGTGCTGCTGTCGGAAATAATCTGCATCTGCTCGGCCGCCGTCCGCAGCGTGGTCATACGGATGGTCTTGGCTTGGAAGAATGCCCAGAGATTTGAGGCCTCGACATTGTCGCTGAGCGCCGCGGTCTGCGCGCTCTTGCCGAAAGTTTCTGAAAACGCCAGGAATAGCGCGATCACCGAAATCAGCAGCGCAATCTTCTTGTTGGAATGTCCTGCGTGCTCGGCGTGCTCGGCGTGTTCAAGGTTTTCGTGCGCGCCCATCGTACCCTCCCCAAAATATTCTCGGCAAGGATGATAGCAAAGCGTATCGCTTCGCAAGAGGCGTTATCTCCGGATTGCGACGGTTTTACTACGCGCGCGGATGGGCGCTGGCATAAACTTCCAGTAAACGCTCGGAATCGACCGCGGTATAGATTTGCGTCGTCGACAGTGAGGCATGCCCGAGCAGTTCCTGGATTGCACGCAGATCGCCGCCACGCGCCAGCAGGTGTGTGGCGAATGAATGCCGCAGCGCATGCGGCGTCGCGCTTGCGGGCAGGCCGAGCGCGCCGCGCAGACGCGCCATGGCCAGTTGTACGATACGCGGGGACAGCGGCCCGCCGCGCGCGCCGATAAATAGTGGGCCGTCCGGCGGCAGATCGAGCGGGCAGATCGCTATATAGCCGGCAATCAGCTTGGCGACTTGCGGCAGCACCGGCACCATACGGGTCTTGTTGCCCTTGCCGAGGACGGTGATTGCGTCGCTCACGCCCGGCACAGGCGCGTCTTTGCGCTTGAGGCTTAGCGCTTCCGCGATGCGCAGGCCCGAACCATAGAGCAGGCCCAGCACCGCGGCATCGCGCGCGATGATCCACGGTTCGCGTGTCTCGCCCGCGCGCAGTTCCGTGTCGGCCATGCGCTTGGCATCTTTAATGGCCAATGGCTTCGGCAGAGATCGCGGCAGCTTGGGCGTGCGCACGGCAGCGAGCGCGCCGACCTTGCCCTTGCTGTTGCGTTCCAGGAAACGGGCGAACGAGCGCGCGCCTGCGAGCCCGCGCATCAGCGTTCGGTTGCCGGCGCCGTCGCTGCGCCGTGCCGCCATGAAGGCGCGTACATCGGCGGGCGTTATCTTGGCCAATTGTTTGAGCGAGGGCGCCCCGCCCAGATGTCCGGCAAGAAAATTGAGGAACTGGCCGACGTCGCGGCTATAGGCTTCCAGGGTCTTTTCTGACATGCGCCGCTCGGCGCCGAGATAGCCGAGCCATCGGTTGATTTCCGCGGTCACGTCGGGGCTGGCTAGCGGCTTGCTCTTGGTAGCATTCATGGCGACTAGACTGGCATTGCTTCCTTCACCCTTTCTTAAACCGCTGGAATCGGGCAAGCAAAAAGCCCATGACCGCACGCATTGTCGACGTTCTGGTGCCGGTGGCGCTTGACCAGACCTATTCCTACCGGGTGCCGGCGGGGCTTGAGCTGGCGCCCGGCGACGTGGTGACAGTGCCGTTGGGCGCGCGTGGCGAGACCACCGGCGTGGTCTGGATTGAAAACGACACTCCCAATCCGCGCCTGCATAACCGCATGAAGGATGTGGCCGGCAAGCTCGACGTGCCGCCGTTGAAAGCCGAGTTGCGCCAATTCGTCGATTGGGTGGCCGGCTACACGCTGTCGGCGCGTGGCACGGTGCTGCGTATGGCGCTGCGCATGGGCGAACATCTCGGCCCTGAGCGGGAGCGGGTCGGCGTGCGGCTTTCAGGTCCGCCGCCGGCGCGCATGACGCCGGCGCGCGCACGCGCGCTCAAGTTTTTCGCCGATGGGTTGACGCGCACGAAAACCGAGGCCGCGCAGGTGGCGAGCGTCAGCGCCGGCGTGATCGACGGGCTGATCGACGAAGGCGCGCTGGAGACCGTCGTGCTGCCGCCCGAGAAGGTGACGCTGCCGCCCGATCCGGATTTTCGCAAGCCGGAATTCTCCCTCGGCCAACTGGCCGCCGGCGATGCGCTGCGCACCACGGTCGACCAGGGCGGCTACACGGTGACGCTGCTCGACGGCGTCACCGGCTCCGGCAAGACCGAAGTCTATTTCGAGGGCGTCGCCGAAAATATCCGGCACAAACGCCAGACCTTGATCCTGATGCCGGAAATAGCGCTCACCGGGCAATCACTCGACCGCTTCACCGAGCGCTTCGGCACGCGTCCGGCTGAATGGCATTCGCAACTCAGCCCGCGCACCCGCGCGCGCACCTGGGCGGCGGTTGCGGCCAATGAAGTGCAGGTCGTGGTCGGCGCGCGCTCGGCGCTGTTTTTGCCCTATGCCGATCTCGGTCTCATTGTGGTCGATGAGGAGCACGACCCGGCCTACAAGCAGGAGGATGGCGCGCATTACCATGCCCGCGACATGGCGGTGGTGCGTGCACGAATCGCGAAAATTCCCGTGCTGCTCGCTTCGGCGACGCCGTCGGTCGAATCGGAAGTCAATGCGCGGCGCGGCCGCTACAAGCGCATTCATTTGCCGGAACGTTTCGGCGGCGCGCATCTGCCCTCGATCGAGGCCATCGATATGCGGCGCGAAGGCCCGCCGCGCGGCCGTTTCATTTCGCCCCGCCTAGCCGAAGCGGTGCAGACCTCGCTTGAGCGCAAAGAGCAGGCGTTGCTGTTCCTCAATCGCCGCGGTTTTGCGCCGCTCACTTTATGCCGCGCCTGCGGCTACCGCCTGCAATGTCCCAATTGCGATGCCTGGCTGGTCGATCACCGCTTCAAGAAGCGGCTGGTCTGCCACCATTGTGGATTCAATAAGCCGCAGCCTCCCGAATGCCCAAGCTGCCACGCCACCGAAAGCTTCGCACCCGTCGGCCCCGGCGTCGAACGGCTGGAGCAGGAGGCGGCGGAACTGTTTCCGCAAAGTCGCATCCTGGTGCTGTCGAGCGATCTGGTAGAATCCATGGAGCGCCTGCGCGCCGAACTCGACGATGTCGCGCAAGGCCGCTTCGACATCGTGATTGGCACGCAACTCGTCGCCAAGGGGCACCATTTTCCCAAGCTCAATCTGGTCGGCATCGTCGATGCCGACTTGGGCCTCGGCAATGGCGATCCGCGCGCCGCCGAGCGCACGTTCCAGCTTTTACATCAGGTGGTTGGCCGCGCCGGTCGCGAAGAAGGGCGCGGTTTCGGCTATTTGCAAACCCACCAGCCCGAACATCCAGTGATGAAGGCGCTGATCCTGGGCGACCGCGAGGCGTTCTACTCGAGCGAAATCGCATTGCGCGAGGCAACTTCTTATCCGCCGTTCGGCCGGCTCGCCAGCTTGGTGATCACGGCTAATGAGCGGCACATGGCGGAATCCTACGGCCGCGCGCTCGCCGCCACCGCACCGAAGGACGAGCAGGTGCGCGTGTTGGGTCCCGCCGAAGCGCCGATCGCGGTGGTGCGCGGGCGGCATCGCTTTCGCGTGTTGGTGAAAGCGCCGCGCGCCTTCGATCTGTCGGCCTATTTGCGCGAGTGGCTCGCCCAAGTCCCCAAGCCGCGCGGCAATGTGCGGCTTGAAGTGGACGTCGATCCGCAGAGCTTTTTTTAGAGCATGATCCCAAAAAGTGGGTACCGGTTTTCGGAAAAGATCATGCTCAAACAAAACGCTATTCCGGCATCTCGATGCGCTTGGCGTCAGGCTGCAGCAACACGCAGGCCGCGGCGGCAAAGATCAGCACAAAACCGATGATGTCGGGCGTGGTCGGCCGTTCGTGCAAAAATATCGTCGAAGCCGTGACGCCGATCACCGGCACCAACAGCGCGCCGATCGATGCGGTGATTGCCGGCAGCCGCCCGACGATCGACCACCATAGGAAATGCGCCAGCCCGACGCCGAAGAACCCGACAAACAGGATCGCCAGCACCGTGTCTTGGTGCAGCGGCCACAGATGCGGATAGCCTTCGAACACAAAGCTGCCGGCGGTGACGAACAGAAATCCGAACAGCAATTGCCAGGCCGCATTCGCCAGCGGCTCGATGGTGACCTTGACCCATTTAATGTAGACGGTGGCGAAGGCCCAGCTCAGCGCACAGCCGAGTGAGTAAAACACGAAGGGCGAGAATCCATCGGCGAACAGCGGCCAGACCAGGATCGTCAGTCCGGCGACGCAGAGCGCGAAGGCCAACCCGCCGATCTTGTTCAGCCGCTCGCCCAGCACCAGCCAGCTCAGCACCGTGGTCCAAATCGGCATCGAATAAGTGATGATGATGGCGCGCGTGGTCGCGCCGCTTAATTGCGCGAAGCTGGACAGAATTTGAAATCCGGTGACGTTGAAAAAACCAGCCACCATGATGTGGATGTGCTCCCCGCGCGGCACCCGCAAATTATGGCCGGTCAACATCGCGGCAGCGAACAGGGTCGCGGCGCCAATGCTGGAGCCGGCAAAACGCAGGCTCCAGGGCGATACTTCGCGCAGCGCAATCGCCGCGGCAATCCAGTTCAAGCCCCAGGCAAAGGCCAGCAGCACGACCAGCAATTTGGCTGTGGACGCCGCTTTGTCCTTCAAGGCGAGTCTCGTTCGATTAAGTTTTGATCGATCATGAGGGGATAAAGTCCGCGCCGGCTCGGCAGAATGGCGCGCAGGCTATACCGGCGCGTTCCGCGATGCGAGACATTACTGAAATGCATAATTGCGCGATCCAATTTCTTGCTATCTTTGCGACCTACCGCCAAGGCTGGATAAGCTATGGCTTAGAGGCGCCACGTGAAGCTTTCGTTCGGATGCGAGCTTGCCTATGACGTGGCCGAACCGGCCGTGTTCGTGCTGCATGTCGAAGCTGCGCGCATCGCAAGCCATGCCGGTCTGGCCGACGAATTGCGCATCGTTCCGGATCTGCCGCGCGATGCCGGAACCGCAACGCTAAGCGAAAATCGCATCACGCGCTTTGTTGCGCCGCCCGGCGCCTTGACTGTTACCTATAGCGGTAGCGTCGATCTGCATGCGCTTACCGCCGATCCGGTAACGATCGGCGAAATGGCGGCGGCGGAACTGCCGCTCGACGTGTTGCCGTTCCTGCTGCCAAGCCGCTATTGCGAATCCGACCGGCTCGGCGAGTTCGCGAAGCAGCATTTCGGATCGCTGCTGCCTGGATTTTCGCGAGTCACCGCGATCTGCCACTGGATTTGCGCCAATATCGAATATCGCGCCGGCAGCAGCGATAACCACACCTCCGTTTGCCAGATCCTTGAAGTGCGCGCCGGCGTCTGCCGCGACTTCGCCCATGTCGGCGTCGCGATCTGCCGGGCGCTGGATATCCCGGCACGCTTCGTGAGCTGCTACGCGTTTGGTCTCAATCCGGTCGATTTCCACGCGGTGTTCGAGGCCTATCTCGGCGACCACTGGTGGCTGTTCGATGCCACCCGCGAGCCGGCGCTGGACGGCCTGATCCGCATCGCCGCCGGCCGCGATGCCGCCGATGTCCCCTTCGCCTCGCTGTTCAGCGCAGCCGCACTGCGGTCCTTGAAGGTGTGGATCGAGGCCGCGGGACGGTTGCCCATTGAGGGGGAGCGAACCGTGGCCGCCATTCGCACGGCGTAGTTTAGGGACGCATTCCAGCGATGCGGCTTAAAGCCCGCCGTGTTGCACCGCCGTTCTCGCCGTGTTAGCTAGCCCTCGATTTTACGGGGGTTTCCGCGCCCTTCCGCGACGTCCCCGGAGATCGGAATTCCCTCTTGGATTCCAATGGATTGCGCCACCTTTGCGCGACGGCGCGCGGCCTGTAAATAGTGAACGAGAACGAGCGTCCCACGTGGCAGGCGAAGACCCCATCATCTCCGGAATGGCTGGCCGTTATGCCGGCGCTTTGTTCGAGCTTGCCCGCGAGGATAAGGCCGTCGACGCGGTCAAGAAAGATCTCGAGCAGTTCGACGCGCTGGTCGCCAGCAGTCCCGATCTGACCCGCCTGGTGCGCAGCCCGGTGTTCGGCGTCGACGAGCAGCTCAAGGCGCTGTCGGCAATTCTCGCCAAGGCCGGCATCACGGGGCTCACCGCCAACTTCCTGCGGGTCATCACCACCAACCGGCGCCTGTTCGCGCTGCACGAAATAATTCGCGGCTACCGCGCTTTGGTCGCCCGCCACAAGGGCGAGGTCACCGCGCAAGTCACCGTCGCCGAAAAGCTCAGCGACACGAATCTCGACGCGCTCAAGAGCGCGCTTAAATCGGTAACCGGCGGCAAGGATATCGACATGGACATCAAGATCGAGCCCGCCATCATCGGCGGGCTGATCGTCAAGGTCGGCAGCCGCATGATCGATAGTTCGCTCCGCACCAAGCTCAATGCGATCAAGTTCGCGATGAAAGAGGCACGCTGATGGATATCCGCGCCGTAGAAATTACCGCCATCCTGAAAGAGCAGATCAAGAATTTCGGCCAGGAAGCCGAAGTCTCCGAAGTCGGCCAGGTGCTCTCGGTTGGCGACGGCATCGCCCGCGTCTACGGCCTCGATAATGTGCAGGCCGGCGAAATGGTCGAATTCGAGAACGGCGTCCGCGGCATGGCGCTCAATTTAGAGACCGACAATGTCGGCATAGTGATCTTCGGCAACGACCGCGAGATCATGGAAGGCCAGACCGTCAAGCGCACCGGCTCGATCGTGGACGTGCCGGTCGGCAAGGGCCTGCTCGGCCGCGTGGTCGACGCGCTTGGAAACCCCATCGACGGCAAGGGCCCGATCAAATCCGCCGAGCGCAAGCGCGTGGACGTCAAGGCACCCGGCATCATCCCGCGCAAATCGGTGAACGAGCCGATGGCGACCGGCTTGAAGGCCATCGATGCGCTGATCCCGATCGGCCGCGGCCAGCGCGAGCTGATCATCGGCGACCGCCAGACCGGCAAGACCGCGATCGCGCTCGACACCATCCTCAATCAGAAGCCGCTCAACGCGCAGACCGACGAGAAGATCAAGCTCTATTGCGTCTATGTCGCGGTCGGCCAGAAGCGCTCCACCGTCGCGCAATTCGTGAAGGTGCTGGAAGAACAAGGCGCGCTCGACTATACGATCGTGATCGCCGCCACCGCGTCCGATCCGGCGCCGATGCAGTTCCTGGCGCCGTTCTCCGGCTGCACCATGGGCGAATATTTCCGCGACAACGGCATGCACGCCGTCATCATCTATGACGATCTGTCGAAGCAGGCCGTCGCCTACCGCCAGATGTCGCTGCTGCTGCGCCGCCCGCCGGGCCGCGAAG
>SHVM01000100.1 GCA_009694265.1 Pseudolabrys sp. | reverse complement strand
GTCAAAATTGAGCCGAGGAACGTCCGATCCCGGTTCACCCGCTGGGTGCGCCATGATCGCCTCGCTCGATCCAGGATAAGATGCTGATGCCTATATCTGAATCGGCGTGAGCGTTGCAAAAATAAGAGCGCTATCCGGGGAATGCGGGCTTGTATTCTTCAGTTATTTTCTGCGTAATCGATCGTGCGTGGTCAAAAGGGCCGGTCCACTTGGACATGTGCGGGTTCGCTCGATCGCTACTGCCATCCGGTCCCTTGAGAACAATGATGTGGTCTCGATAAGGACATAACATAATAAAGCCGGAATAACGCAGCGAAAACCCCGATTTAAGAACGAGATGCCGCATGAAGGCATCGTTTCGTTGCGACATGGGGGAGATATGGCCGCTTCCGTCGCGCTCGATGTAACCGGTTGCGCAGTTGCCGTCCCCTTCGGCGGCCCGCCAATGCCGCTGCCTCATATCTGGCACGAGGGTTCGGGTCGCGTGAGCGACAGTTCCGGCAACCTAGAAAATCGCTGCCATCCTAGCCGATTTTCGGGGATCGCCCGGGGAGGCTTCGTTCTTCATGACGGCGCGCAGCATGACCGACGGGCTGATGTCGCGCCAATCATCATTGCTGGTGTTGGCGATTAAGGGGGGGGTTCACTCATGGTCGCTCTCAACGTCAATGGAAAGATTCACGACGTCAACGTCGATCCCGGCACCGATTTGCTTTGGGTGCTCCGTGACCACATTGGCTTGACCGGCACCAAATACGGCTGTGGCATCAAGCGGTGCGGTGCCTGCACGGTGCACGTTGACGGCGCTGCGGTGCGCTCATGTTCGGTGCCGCTGAGCGAGGTCACGGGCAAGCAGATCACCACGATCGAGGGGCTCGCGCAGAACGGCGCGCTGCACAAGGTGCAGAAGGCCTGGCTCGAACATCAGGTGCCGCAATGTGGCTATTGTCAGTGCGGGATGATCATGGCGGTCGCGGCGTTGCTCCACGAAAAGCCGAAGCCAACCGATGCCGACATCAACCGCCACATCACCAACATTTGCCGCTGCGGTACCTACCAACAGGTGCGCGAGGCGATTCACGCCGCTGCGAACGCGTGACGAAGGGTGGCAGTCATGAATTCCATGCAAAAAATGAGTCGCCGCAGCTTTGTCGTGACCGCTGCTGCCGCCGGTGGCGGGCTTGCACTCGGCCTCGACATTCCGCTCGGCGGCCCGAACGTTGCCCGCGCCCTGGATGGCTCGCCTGAGATCAATGCCTGGGTGGTCGTCAAACCCGACGACACCGTGGTTATCCGCGTCGCCCGCTCGGAGATGGGGCAAGGCACACTCACTGGCCTCTGCCAACTTGTCGCGGAAGAGCTCGAATGCGACTGGTCAAAGGTCACCTGGGAATATCCCACGCCCGGCCAAAGCGTCGCGCGCAATCGCGTGTGGAGCGATTTTGGGACCGGTGGCAGCCGCGGCATTCGCGGCTCGCACGAATACGTGCGTCAGGGCGGCGCGGTCGCGCGCGAAATGCTCAAGCAAGCTGCGGCCGACCAATGGAAAGTGCCGGTTTCCGAATTGACCGTGGCCAACAGCGTGATCAGGCACCAGGCTTCGAACCGCAGCACCACCTATGGCAAGGTGGCTGATGCTGCCGCCAAGCTTGCGGCGCCGGACCCTAAATCCATCAAGCTCAAGGACCCGAAGGACTGGAAGATCGCCGGCAAGCCGGTGGCGCGGCTCGACATCCTGGACATGATCACCGGCAAGCAGGTTTACGGCGCGGATATAAGGCTGCCCGGCATGCTCACGGCGTCGATCAAGGAGTGCCCGGTGTTCGGCGGTAAGATCAAGAGCTTCGATGCCGCCAAGGTTACAGGCATGCCTGGCGTCAAGCGTGTGCTCCAGGTGGGCGCGACGGGGGTCGCGGTGGTTGCCGACACCTGGTCGCAGGCCAATGCCGCGCTCGAAGCGCTGCCCATCGTCTGGGACGAGGGCGAGAACGCCAAGGTGTCGAGCGATTCGATCGCGGCCTGGCTGAAGGCCGGCCTCGATGCAGAGCAGGCTTTCGTTGGGAACCAGAACGGCGACATCAAGGCGGCCATGACCGGCGCGACCAAGAAGGTCGAGGCCGTCTACGCCTATCCGTACCTGAATCACGCTCCAATGGAGCCGATGAATGCCACCGCGCTCTACACCGCGGACAAATGCGAGGTGTGGGTGCCGACGCAGAACGGCGAATCCTCGTTTGCGGCCGCGATGGCGGCATCGGGCCTGCCAGCGGCGAAATGCGAGGTGCACAAGATCCATCTCGGCGGCGGCTTCGGCCGGCGCATCTTTCAGGATTACGTGCATCAGGCCGTCAACATCGCGAAACAGATTCCCGGCACTCCTGTGAAGCTCATGTGGTCGCGCGAAGAGGACATGACTCATGGCCGCTATCACCCGGTCATGCAGTGCAAGCTCGTGGGTGCGTTCGACAAGGACAACGAGTTGACCGGCCTGCACATGCGCCTCTCAGGGCAATCAATTCTTGCTAGCGTAAATCCGAGTATCCTCGCGCAAGAGAAAGGGCGTGACCCAGCAGTGTTCCAGGGTGTTGCTGAGTCCGGCGAGCACGCATTCGGTTATACGATCCCGAACTTTCTGGTCGACCATTCCATGCGGAACCCGCACGTGCCTCCGGGATTCTGGCGCGGCGTGAACGTCAACCAGAACTGTATCTTTCTGGAATGCTTCATGGACGAGCTTGCCCATGCGGCTGGCAAGGACGCGCTGGAATTCCGCCGCAAGCTAATGAGCAAGCACCCACGGAATCTCGCCGTGCTCAACGCGGTCGCTGAGCGCATCAACTGGGGCAAGCCGGCGCCGCAAGGCGTTCATCGCGGGCTCGCACATATGAAGTCCTACAATGGCTACGCGGCAGCAGCGGCGGAAATCTCTGTCACCGGGGGCAACAAGATCAAGATCCACCGCATCGTCGGCGCCACCGACTGCACCTACGCGGTCAACCCGGCTCAGATCGACCGGCAGGTGGCGGGCTCGTTTGTCTACGGCCTGTCAGCGCTGTTCTATCAGGAGTGCACCGTCGAGAACGGCCGCATCGTGCAAACAAACTTCGACACCTACAACTCGATGCGCATCGCCGAAATGCCGAAGGTCGAATCGATCGTCATGCCGTCCGGCGGCGACGGACCGTGGGGCGGCGTGGGCGAGCCGACGATCTGCGTGGCGGCGCCTGCGGTGCTCAATGCGTACTTCAGGGCAACCGGCCAGCGCATCCGCTCGTTCCCGCTAAAGAACCACAATATCCAGATGGCTTGACGCCACCTTTCAGGTGTTAATTTAGGATCGTTGGGCGTTCAGCTCGAGCGGTGATGAACCTTTCGCAGTGCGTCATTTGACGGTGGCGAATCGACGTGATGGGTCAAACGCGGCCTAGCTGGCCAGGGCCGACGCCCATATTTGTCCGCTTCGCCCCGAAAACGACAATGCAAGACAAGCGGCCAGAACAACACAACGTGCCACAAGCGGACATGGAGTGCCGGCCTATCAGGCTGTTCAAATCATACCGCGAAGCACGTCGTTCCTTTTCCAAAAGTGTTGTCGCAGGGCGCCGACTACCGTGCCGAGCGCGAAAAATGGGGCAAGGTTGTCAAGGAAACCGGCATGGACAAGGACTGGGGGGCGCTTGCGCCGGAATGGAACCCGATCTATCCTGCAAGGCAACGAACCGGCCGCCTCGCGCGTTAGGTTCGTAGAACGACAGTCAGAGGAAACACCATGGCCTGGACAACCCCGACCCTCGTCGAGATCTGCATCGGGCTCGAGATCAACGGCTATCTGCCGGCCGAATTCTGATCTCGCTTCACTGCCCGCCTAAATGGGCCTGACCGCCATCGTGCTCGGGTCGGCGGCGGGTGGCGGCTTTCCGCAATGGAATTGCAACTGCGACGTCTGCCGGTTGGCCTGGACCGGCGATCCCCGCGTGCGCGCACGGACGCAGGCGAGCCTCGCCGTTTCCGCCGATAGCAAACGTTGGACGCTGCTCAACGCCTCGCCCGATCTGCGGGCGCAAATCCAGGCGACCAAGGCGCTGCAGCCGCGCGGCAAGCGCGACAGCCCGATCGGTGCGGTGGTGCTGACCGGCGCCGAGATCGACCAGACCGCCGGCCTCCTGAGCCTCCGCGAGCGCTCGCCATTCTCCCTGATCGCCACCGCGGCCACCCTCGCCGCCGTCGCGGACAATCCGATGTTCGGCGCGCTCGTCTCGGATGTGGTGACACGCCGGGCCATCACCCCAGGCCAGCGCTTCCCACTGGCCGATGGCCTTGAAGCCGAGTTGTTCATGGTCCCGGGCAAAGTACCGCTTTATCTGGAAGACGAGAATCCGGAAACAGCGGAAGAGAGCGCAGTCAACGTCGGCGTCGAGATCACCGATGGGGCCAAACGGCTAGCCTATGTTCCCGGCGCTGCCGCAATGAGACTGGCGCTGCGCGAGCGGCTGTCGCGCGCCGACGCCATCCTGTTCGACGGCACGCTCTTCACCGACGACGAGATGATCCGCACCGGCACGGGCACGAAACTCGGCCGCCGCATGGGCCACATGCCGATCGAAGGCGAGGGCGGGGCGCTTCAATCTCTGCAAGGCCTTTCCCCGCGAAAAATCTTCGTGCACATCAACAACACCAATCCAGTTCTGGTGGACGGCTCGCCCGAGCGCCGCCGTGTCGAAGCCGCCGGCTGGGAGATCGCATGGGACGGCATGGAGATCGTGCTGTGAAATTGCTCACGCCCGATGAGCTCGAAGCCGCGCTGCGCGACATCGGTGCGCGGCGCTATCATCGGCTGCACCCGTTCCACAAGCTCCTGCATGGCGGGCAATGCACCAAAGGTCAGGTCCAGGCCTGGGCGCTAAACCGCTACTATTACCAGTCGATGATCCCGATCAAGGATGCGAGCCTGATCGCGCGCTGCGACGATTCCGCGATCCGCCGCGAATGGCGCTCACGGTTGGTCGATCACGACGGCGAGGGCGCCGATGATGGCGGCATCGCGCGCTGGCTGCGCCTGACCGACGGTCTCGGCCTCGACCGCGACTGTGTCATGTCGCTGCGGGGCTTGCTGCCGGCGACGCGCTTTGCGGTCGACGCCTATGTCCGTTTCGTGCGCGAAAAGACGCTGCTCGAGGCCATCGCCTCGTCGCTGACCGAATTGTTCTCGCCGCAGATCATCAGCGAGCGGGTCGAGGGGATGCTCGCGAGCTATTCCTTCGTGACCCGAGAGACGCTCGCCTATTTTGACAAGCGCCCGCCGCAGGCGCGGCGCGACTCCGACTTCGCGCTCGATTACTGCAAGCGCAACGCCTGCACCCCAGAGCAGCAGCAGCAGGTGCTGGCCGCGCTCGAATTCAAATGCGGCGTGCTGTGGGCGATGTGCGACGCGCTGCAACACGCCTACGTCGATCCCAAAGAAATACCGCCCGGCGCGTTTGCACCGGGCGGTTGACCTCAATATGTCATTCCGGACGCCGCGAAGCGGCGATCCGGAATCCAGAAGCAAACTCAGAAAGCATTTCTGGATTCCGGGTTCGCGAGCTTCGCTCGCGCCCCGGAATGACCCAAGCGGTCACTTCGCCGCGGGCTTTTGCGCCTCGGCTTCGACCTGCCGGACGATCGGCCAGCAAGGACATCGTTGATCGACACCGCCGCGCCGGCCGCATGGACGAACGAGATGTTGGCCTTGGAGCGGTTCCGGAACAATTCCCCGGTCAGATGCGCCTGGCCGCCGCGGTTGGTGGCAGCGAACAGCATCCCGTCCTTCGTCTTGTTGGCCAATGCGACCAGCTCCGCGACGCTCTTGGCCGGCACGTCCTTGCCGACGCCGATGGCGATCGGCTGCTCGCCGACCATGCCGATCGGCACGAACGCCTTGTGCAGGTCGACCGGCATCTTGCCCTCCTGCTGGATCGGCAGGACGGTCCAGGTCGAGGCCTGCGTCATGTAGATCGAATAGCCGTCTTTCGGCAGTTGCGCCGCGGCCTGTGCTGCGATCAGTCCGCCGGCGCCGGGGCGATTGATCACCACCACCTGCTGCTTCCAGATCTGCGTCAGCTTGTCTGCTATGATGTGCGTCACCACATCCGGGCTGTTGCCGGCGGCGGCGGGCGTGATGAATTGCACCGCCTTGTTGGGGTAATCCTCCGCCTGCGTCGGCAGGGCCAGAATGGTGGCGAAGGCTACCGCGGACCAGATTTTCATCGTTGGGCGCATCGCGTTTCTCCCTCTCACTTCAGGATTTTTGCCCGGCCGATGTCGTATAATACGCCTCTCGAATGCGCAAACTGCGGCATTGCGACCAGGATAAAGAGGCCGGGTGGCTGAAGGCGAGACGATAGCAGGCGATGCAAAGCCGCGGCTGCCGCGCGGCGTCCGCCTGACGCACAACGAGGCGCAAGGCGGATGGGTTCTGCTCGCGCCTGAGCGCATCTTCAAGGCCGACGCCATCGCGGTTGAAATCCTCAAGCGCTGCACCGGGGAGGCGACCCTTGCGGCGATCGTCGAAGATCTTGCCACGACCTTCAGCGCGCCGCGCGAGCGCATCCACGCCGACGTGAGCAAGCTGCTTCGCGGCTTGGCCGAAAAGAAATTGTTGGAACTGTAACGTGGCAGGAACCGAAACCCGGCACAAACCTCTGGGCCTGCTGGCGGAGCTGACGCACCGCTGCCCGCTCGGCTGTCCCTATTGCTCCAATCCGCTCGCGCTCGAGCCGCGGGACGGCGAGCTCGACGCCGCGACCTGGGCGCGGGTGTTCAAGGAGGCCGCTGCCCTCGGCGTGCTGCATGTGCATCTCTCCGGCGGCGAGCCGGGCGCCCGGCGCGATCTCGTCGACATCGCGGCGAACGCCCGCGAGGCCGGGCTCTACACCAATCTCATCACCTCGGGCGTAGGCATCACCACCCGCACCATGCGCGACCTCTGGGAAGCCGGTCTCGATCATGTCCAGGTTTCGATTCAGGACGCCGATGCCGTGTCGGCCGACCGCATCGCTGGCTATCGCGGCGCGTTCCAGCGCAAGCACGCGCTGGCGGCCGAAGCGGTGCGCCTCGGGCTGCCGCTCACCATCAATCTGGTCGTGCACCGCGCCAATATCGAGCACATCTCCGATATGGTCGATCTGGCGCTGAAGCTGAAAGCCACGCGGATTGAGATCGCTCATGTGCAATATTACGGCTGGGCGCTGAAGAACCGCTCGGCCCTGATGCCGACCGCCGAGCAGGTTTCGCGCGCGGTCGCGGACGTCGAAGAATTGCGCAGCAAACATCACGGCCGCATCGTCATCGATGCCGTGGTGCCGGACTATCATGCACGCTTTCCAAAGCCCTGCGTCGGCGGCTGGGGACGGCGCTCGCTGAACGTCACGCCGTCCGGCCGGGTGCTGCCGTGCCATGCCGCCGAGTCGATCCCGGAGCTGGAATTCTGGAACGTCCGCGACCATTCGCTGGCCGACATCTGGGCCTCGTCGCCGGCCTTCAACGCGTTCCGCGGCACGGATTTCCTGCCGGCGCCGTGTGCGACCTGCGAGCGGCGCGAGATCGATTTCGGCGGCTGCCGCTGCCAGGCCTTCCTCTTGACCGGCGACGCCCGGGCCACCGACCCGGTGTGCCATCTGTCGCCGCATCATGGCCGTGTCGCCGAGCTTGCGGCGGTGCAGGAAGATATGGCCTACGCCTACCGGCGCATGTGACGTCGCCC
>SHVM01000099.1 GCA_009694265.1 Pseudolabrys sp. | reverse complement strand
CTTGCGCGCCTTGACTATCGTTACGCCGACTTCGGAACCTTCGACCAACCGTTCTTCTCGCCCTGTGGTGCCGGGTGCGATCAGCGTTTCACCGCACACGTGAAGGTGATAACGCATACGGCGAACGTGGGTCTCGCATACAAGTTCTGAGCACGCGAGCGGACTGAGCGCAGCGGAGCTGGCGCGGAATTTTTAGTAGTGCAAATTGCCGAAGGTGGCGCGGCGCTTAGCGTCTGAGCCGGACGTTGCCGCGCACTAACGTAGGCCTCGCGTGATGAGCCAAATCGGTGCAGTCGACCGCAGCGCGTATATTGCCATCGTCGGCGCAGGCCCGGCGGGCCTGTCGACCGCATGGTTCCTGTCCAAGCACGGGTTTCACAACGTCACGGTGATCGAGAAGCTCGGCCGGATTGGTGGGCTCTGCAAGAGCCTCACCGTCGACGGCCTGAGTTATGATCTGGGCGCCAATTGGGGAATTCGGTGCAAAGCGGACACCGTTTCCAGCGCGAGGCGGACAGCAATCCGGTGATTGCGGACAGCGGGTGATGGCGGCGTAGAGAGCGCTCCCGTCGACAGTCGAATCAGCTGATCGGTCTCCCTGGCAACCAGGGGGTGACCGATGCAGGCGAAGAGAGTGTCGATGAGGAAGATACGTGACGTGCTGCGTCTGACGCACACGCTGGGGATGAGCCGGCGCCTTGTCGGCGAGGCGACGGGGATCGGCAAGACGGGAGGTTGGCGAGTACGTGCGTCGCGCGGCCGTGGCGGGTCTCAGCTGGCCGATCCTGGACGAGATCGATGATGCCGAGATGGAGCGGCGGTTGTTTCCACCGGCGGATACGGCGTCGTGCGCGGTACGCACCGAGCCGGACTGGTCTCACATCCATGCGAAGCTGAAGGGGCGCGGCGTGACGCTGGCTTTGCTCTGGCAGGAGTATCGCGCCGAGCACGCCCAAGGCTACGCCTACAGCTGGTTCTGCGAGCGGAACAACGACTGGAGGAAGCGCATCTCGGCGACGATGCGCCAGACGCATCTTGCTGGCGAGAAGCTGTTCGTCGACTGGGCCGGCGAAACCATGCCGGTTTTTGATCCGACGACTTGCGAGGAGCATCGCGTGCACATTTTTGTCGCGGCGCTCGGCGCGTCGAACTACACCTACGCTGAGGCGCGCTGGACCGAGACGCTCCCCGATTGGATCGGCGCACATGTGAACGCGCTGGCCGCAATCGGCGGTGTGCCGAAGGCGTTTGTTCCCGACAATCTGAAGGCCGGGATCACCAAGCCGTCGCGCTACGAGCCCGGCATCAACCGGACATACCAGGACCTCGCCGACCACTACGGCTGCGTTGTGCTCCCCGCCCGTGTGATGAAGCCGCGCGACAAGGCAAAGGTCGAGGTCGCGGTCTGTTCAACTCGCGGCAGGCTTACGCTCCGCTAACTTACGCTCCACAAACTTATCCGCCGCAGACCTACGCGCCGCAAACTTACGCGCAGCAGCGCTACGCTCAGCAATTTGTGCAACCGCAATATGGCGCGCCGCAAGGCGGCCCCTATGTCGCGGCGCCTTACGGTTACGCCTCGGCGCCCGCCAATGTTCAACTGGCCTACACGCTGGACAGTGGCGACAAGCTTCGTGTCGTGGTGTTCGGCCAGGACGGTATCACCAACAGCTACATGGTCGATGCCGGCGGCAATATCAGCCTGCCGCTGGTAGGCATCGTGCCGGCGCGCGGATATTCGACGCAGCAGCTCTCACAGATGATCGCCGAGCGGCTCAAGCAGGGTTACGTGCGCGAGCCGCATGTCAGCGTCGAGATCGAGGCCTACCGGCCGTTCTTTATTCTCGGTGAGGTCACCAATCCGGGCCAATATCCCTATGTCGCCAATATGACGGCGGAGACGGCGATTGCCATTGCCGGCGGCTTTGCCCCGCGCGCCAGCAAAGGCAAAGTCGAACTCACCCGCAACGCCCCCGGCCAGCAGATGCACGGCGACGTGCCGCTCGGCTTCCCGCTGCGCCCCGGCGATATCATCCTCGTCAAGGAGCGGTGGTTCTAACACCGCTCCGCCAGCTGCCGGCTACTTCATATTCTTCGCCAAAAATTCCTGCGTCCGGCTCCAGGCCAGATCGGCTGAGGCCTTGTTGTAGCTGGCGCGCTCGTCGCAATAAAAGCCGTGCGCGGCGCCCGGATACACATAAGTCTCCGCCTGCGGCTGCTTCTTCTTGATCTCATCCACCGTGCTCATCGGAATGCCTTCGTCCTTTTCGCCGAAATGCATTTGCAGCGGACATTTTGACTTCTCGTCGGCGAATTTGCCGATCATGCCGCCGTAATAGGCGACCGTGGCTTTCAGGCCGGGGATGCGGCAAGCGGCCAAAAACGCTGAGGTGCCGCCCATGCAGAAACCGATCACGCCGAGCGGACCTGTGCCCTTGAGATCGCCGGCGGCGGCGCTCATGTCGGCCATCATATGATCCCAGTTGAGATTGCCGAGGTAACTCCGGGCATGCGCGATCTCGTCGGGTGTATAGCCGCATTCGAAGTCGCGCACGAAACGGTCGAACACGGCGGGCGCCACCGCCACATAGCCGAGCGCCGCCAGCCGGTCGCAGACCGCGCGGATGTGGTGATTGACCCCGAAAATTTCCTGCACCACGACCAGCCCGCCCTTCGGCGCGCCTTGCGGATCGGCGCGGTAGGCGCCGAGCGAATGCTTGTCCGTGGTGGTGAGTTTGAACTGCTTGCCCAAGAAAGCCTCCCGTTTTTTTAAACGATGACAGAAAAAGTTTGCCACCCAGCGCCACTTTTAGCATGGCCGGCAGCGTGTGGACTAGGACGTGTTGCGCGCGATAAAATTTCCCGCTCGCTCGATCGCCGCATCGGCGCTTGGCAGCATGCCGGCGTGAAGTTGAAAGACGTGCCAGCGCCCCGGCACGATCTCGCAGCCAACGGCGACGCCTGCATGAAGCAGGGCGTCATGGATCTTCACAGCCTGGCCATAAAGCAGTTCGTCGGTGCCGGCCTGGATCAGAGTCGGCGGCAGCCCACGCAAATCTCCGTGGATGGGTGATGCAAGCGGCGCCGTCGCGTCCTCGCCGGCGAGATAGTGGCGAGCGCAGGCGTTGAGCCAGGCGGCGCTCAACATTGTCTCACCCTTTGGGACCTTGGCCGAATTTGCGGACAGCGTCAGGTCAACCCAAGGCGAGAATAAAACCAGCGCGGCGGGAGGCGCGGCCTGGCGTTGCGCAAGCGCAAGCGCCGTTGCCAATGCAAGTCCGCCGCCCGCCGAATCGCCGGCGATCGCGACCGGTCCCATTTCGATCAGGCTTCGATAGACGGCAATGGCATCCTCGAGGGCGGCTGGGAACGGATGCTCGGGGGCGAGCCGGTAATCGGCGGCAAACACCGGCAGGCCGGCGGCTTGGGCAAGATGGGAGGTGACCGCTCGATGTGTCGCGGGCGATCCGAGGCAATAGGCGCCGCCGTGCAGATACAGGATGGCGGCGCTTGCTTTCGTGATCGCCGACGGCCGGCGTGGACGCAGCCACTCTCCCTTTACGTCGCCAACTGTGCCGGATTGAACGTCGACCTGGCTTATCCGAAGGGTGGTCCGCGCCACATGCCTTAGCCACCGGCGTTGTGAAGCGATTGAAACGTGGGGCGAGAAGGCGGGTTTCAATGCCAGCCGTACCGCCAACCGCAAGACTGGCGCGGTCAGCCGCTCGCGGACGCCCGGCGGGATGAAGTCCGCGCTATCCGACAGCATAATCGGCCCAATTCGGTGCGTGTGTTTTCAGCCTGTATTCAAATGAATAGCCCGGCCAATTCGTCGCATTGCGGCCCGTGGCCGTGAGGTACCAGCTCGTGCAGCCTTTCGACCATTGGCCCTTTTGCAGGCGCTTCTGCAGTCGCGCATTGAAACGATCTTGAATCGCCTTCTTGATCTCAAGGGTGCGGATCTCGTCGCGGCAGAGGCGCGCCAGGCAAGCCACGACATAACGAATCTGGTTTTCGATCATATAGACGATGGAGTTGTGGGCGAGATTTGTATTGGGCCCATAGAGCATGAAGAAATTCGGGAAACCTGCGACCGTCATGCCAAGATGCGCCTGGGCGCCGTCGCGCCAGCATCGATTCAAATCCTGTCCGCGCAGGCCAATGATCTTCATCGGCGCCAAGAAGTCCGTCGCCGCAAAACCGGTCCCGAAAATGATGCAGTCGAGCTTTCGCTCCGTTGCGTTCGTGGTGAGTATCGTATCCGGTCGTATTTCTTCGATTGGCTCCGTCACCAATTCGACATTCGGGCGATCCATGGCCGGATAGAAGTCGTTGGAGAGCAAGATCCGTTTGCAGCCCATGCGGTAGTTCGGAATCAGGCGCTCGCGCAGCTCCGGATTCTTGACGCCGCGCCGGAGATGCCGAAAGAAGGCCCAGCGCTTTATCCGCAACGCCGCACGCCAGGTGATGAATGCGAATGCTCTCATTTCGTGCCGTAGGTAGACGAGCAAACGGCTGAGCCTCAGCACGCCGGCGAAGCGCGCGAACACCATTCGTTGCCATCGCGGATAAGTCTTGTCTGGTTTCGGCAGGACATAGGGAGCTGAACGCTGGAAGACATACAGCTTGCTCACCAGTGGAGCGATGGCGGGCACGAATTGAATGGCGCTTGCGCCGGTTCCGATGACGGCGACGCGCTTGCCGGAAAAATCGTAGTCCTGTCGCCATTCGGCGGAATGGAACGCCACACCGGCAAAGTTCTCGAGTCCCGGCAGGGATGGACAGTAAGGCCGGTTTAGTTGCCCGGTTGCCGTGATCAGCGATTGGGCTTCGTAGAGATGTCCGTCGCTGGTTTGGACGATCCAATGACTGGAAGCTTCATCCCACCGGGCTGAGCTCACTTCTGCGCGAAAGCGAATATGCGGCTCAAGCTTATGTTTTCGCGTGCAATGCGTGAGATAGGCCAAAATATCGGCTTGGTGGCCGTATTTGTGCGGCCAGTCGGCCCGCGGTTCGAAAGAAAAAGAATAAAGATGCGACGGCACATCGCAGGCCGCACCGGGGTAGCGATTGTCGCGCCACACACCGCCGGCGGAATCGGATTTTTCCAGGATGACGAAATCGTTCAGTCTGGACGCTTTGAGTTTGATGCCAAGGCCAATCCCGCCGAATCCGGCGCGACGATGACGATCCTTGTCTGCGCCGGTGCGACGGTGCCTGGAGTGCCGGTCATGGCTTCGACGTCAGGCATGCGTGCACCTAATCGCCAAAAGCTTGTGCCAGCAGCGCGTAGGATCGTTTGCGCGCCTCGTGGCTGTAAATCATGGTGGTCACCATCAGCTCATCGGCCTTGGTGGCTTCGATCAGCGGCGCGAGCTTGGCCTTCACCGTTGCCGGCGAGCCGACCGACATGCGGGCGCGGTTTTGCGCGATGCGGCCGCGATCGACCGGGGTGTAATCATACGCCGCCGCGTCTTCCGGCGATGCGAGCGGCAGATATTCGCCCTTGGCGCGGCGCACGATATTGAGATCGACGGTTGCCGCCAGTTTTTCTGCTTCTTCATCGCTGTCAGCGCACACCACATGGGTGCCCAGTATAGCCAGTGGCTTGTCATGCGACACCGAGGGTTTGAAATTATCGCGATAAAGCTTCATCGCCTCCGCCGCATCGAAGGTCGCAAAATGATGCGCAAACGCAAATGCCGCGCCGATCTGTCCGGCCAATTGCGCGCTGTAGTCGGACGAGCCCAGCAGATATATCGGCGGCAGGGCCACATCGGACGGCATCGCCCGCACATTGTGGAATGGATGACCGGCGGGAAATCCGCGCGTCTCCAGCAGCATCAGCTCATTAAAGCGCTCGAGGAAATCGTCCTCCTCGCTGATGCCCTGGCGCCGGCGCAGCGCATAGGACGTTGCCGGGTCGGTGCCGGGCGCGCGGCCAAGGCCGAGATCGATGCGGCCGGGATAAAGCGCCTCCAGCACCTTGAAGCGCTCGGCCACCATCAATGGCGCGTGGTTGGGCAGCATCACGCCGCCGGAGCCGATGCGCATGTTTTTTGTGATCGCGGCGATCTGTCCGATCATGATGTCGGGCGCCGAACTGGCGATGGCCGGCAGATTATGGTGCTCGGCCACCCAGTAGCGCGCAAAGCCAAGATTGTCGGCATGGCGCGCCAGATCGAGCGAATTGCGCAGCGCCTGTGCGCCGGTGGAGCCAGCCGACACCGGCGAGAGGTCGAGGATCGAGAGCGGGATCATGGCCGGTTCATATCATGCCGCGCCCATCTTTTCGCGGGCGAAAGACCGCGTATGATACGGTCCGGCTTGAAGGGACCCCGTGAATGGCCTCGCTGATCGAATGGAAAGTGCCGCCGTCGGCGCAGCCGCGCGCGGAAGACTATGCTTACGACCTCGAGCGCGCGCTGTCCGCGGTAGTCGGCTTGCATTCGATCATTCTGCCTGACGCCTTCACCGCCGATACGCTGGGGCCGGAGCGCGCCGGCAATGGCGTGCTGATCGGCGACGGTCTGGTGCTCACCATCGGGTATCTCATCACCGAGGCCGAAACGGTCTGGCTGCATCTCGGCGATGGCCGCGTCGTGCAGGGTCATGCGCTCGGCCTCGACCAGGAGACCGGCTTCGGACTGGTGCAGGCCCTGGGCAAGATTGATCTGCCGGCACTGGCGCTGGGATCCTCGCATGCTGCCCAGATCGGCGAGCGCGTGGTGGTCGGCGGCGCCGGCGGGCGCACGCGATCGCTCGCCGGCCGCATTGCCGCCAAGCAGGAATTTGCCGGCTATTGGGAATACGTGCTCGACGAGGCGATATTTACATACCCCGCGCATCCTAACTGGGGCGGCACCGCTTTGATTTCGTCCAAGGGCGAGCTGATCGGCATCGGCTCCTTGCAGATCGAGCGCGCGCGCGAAGGCAAGAGCGGGGGCATGGGTGGGGGCAAGAGCGAGCACCTCAACATGACGGTGCCGGTCGATCTGCTCACGCCAATCCTCGATGATCTGCGCAAATTCGGCCGCGTCAACAAGCCGGTGCGGCCGTGGCTCGGGCTCTATTCGACCGAGATCGAGGAGAAAATCGTGATTGTCGGCATTGCACCGAAGGGGCCGGCGGCGCGCGCGGAGCTCAAAACGGGTGACGTGGTGCTCTCGGTCGCCGGCGAGAATGTCACGACGCTCGCGGGCTTCTACCGCAAGGTCTGGGCGCTGGGGAATTCCGAGGTGGAAGTGCCGCTCACGCTCTACCGCGAGGGCGTCAGTTTCGACGTGCGGGTGAATTCATCCGACCGGCAGAAATTCCTCAAAGCGCCGAGGATGCATTAAATCTTCGTCATTCCGGGGTGCGTGCGTAGCACGCGAACCCGGAATGACAAGTGGAAAGACTACGCCTCAGCTCTCCTCGATCTTATCGACCCGGCTCGGATAAAACGCCAGATGTCCGGCGATTTCCGCCATCGCCGGGAATGGCTGCGCGTAAGACCACCCGGCGTTTTCCGCCCAATTCTCTCTGGCGCAAGAATAAATAATTATCTGTGATTTGAGTTCTAATATAAACGCAATATCAATTAGTTATGTCGGAAATTGATTCGGAAGGCAGCTCAACACAGCCCTTCAGAGCTTGTCGCCGTTTTGCCGAGGACGATCAGCTTTGCATCGGGGCCGCGGTCGCTAAAAATCGCTGATTTTCCCTCAAGGGGGTGACCTGACCTGGCTTTTTTGAACCAAGCGTTGACCTGAC
>SHVM01000098.1 GCA_009694265.1 Pseudolabrys sp. | reverse complement strand
CATCATGTCCTTCTAACGAAGTCTAACCGCGCCCGCGATAGGGAGCGACTCCCTGGTCCGGCACCCACACATCCTTCGGCAATTTTCCGGTCTGCCAGAACACGTCGATCGGCATGCCGCCGCGCGGATACCAGTAGCCGCCGATGCGCAGATACTTCGGCTTGAGCAGCGCGGTGAGTTTCTTGCCGATGGCGACGGTGCAGTCCTCGTGGAAGGCGCCGTGATTGCGGAAGCTGTTCAAGTAAAGTTTCAGCGACTTCGACTCGACGCAATACCGCCCCGGCACATAGTCGATCACCAGATGGGCGAAATCGGGCTGACCGGTGATCGGGCACAGCGTTGTGAATTCCGGTGCGGTGAAGCGCGCCACGTAATTCGTATTGGCATGCGGATTGGCAACCCGGTCCAGCACCGCTTTTGCGGGCGACGCGGGGATCGGGCTCGGGCGGCCGAGTTGCAGCGGTTTTCTTGGTGGTCTTCTTGCCATTGGGCTTTATTGCATGTTTTGCCGGCCAGATGACAAGTGGGTTCTCGATCCTGTAGAAGCACGCCCAACGCTAAGGAAGCAAATGACCGCCATCACCGACATTATCGGCCGCGAAATCCTCGACAGCCGCGGCAATCCGACCGTCGAAGTCGATGTCGTGCTGGAGAACGGCTCAATCGGCCGCGCGGCGGTACCGTCCGGCGCCTCGACCGGGGCGCATGAGGCCGTCGAGCTGCGCGACGGCGACAAGGCGCGCTATCTCGGTAAGGGCGTGCGCAAGGCGGTCGACGCGGTCAACACTGAGATCTTCGACGCGCTCGGCGGCATGGATGCCGAGGGCCAGGCCAAGATCGACGAAACGCTTGTGTCGCTCGACGGTACGCCCAACAAATCCCGGCTCGGCGCCAATGCCATTCTCGGCGTGTCGCTGGCCGTGGCGAAGGCCGCCGCCAATGCCAAGCAGGCGCCGCTCTACCGTTATGTTGGCGGCACCGCCGCACGCATTTTGCCGGTGCCAATGATGAACATCATCAATGGCGGCGTGCATGCCGACAATCCGATCGACTTCCAGGAATTCATGATCATGCCGGTGGGCGTGCCCACATTCGCCGAGGCCTTGCGCGCCGGCTCGGAAATTTTCCACACATTGCGCGGCGCACTCAAAGTGGCAGGCCTCAATACCAATGTCGGCGACGAGGGCGGCTTTGCGCCCAATCTGAAATCGGCGGAAGCCGCGCTCGATTTTATCATGCAGGCGATCACGAAGGCCGGCTACAAGCCGGGCGGCGACGTGATGCTGGCGCTCGACTGCGCCGCCACCGAATTTTTCAAGGACGGCGCTTACCTCTACGAAGGCGAGGGCAAGACGCGCTCCAAACAGGAGCAGGTCGACTATCTCGCAGCGCTGGTCGGCAAATACCCCATCGTCTCGATCGAGGACGCCATGTCGGAGGACGATTGGGATGGCTGGAAGCTGTTGACGCAAAAGATCGGCGGCAAATGCCAGCTCGTGGGCGACGATCTGTTCGTCACCAATGTCACGCGGCTCGCCAAGGGCATCAAGGACGGCATCGCCAATTCTGTTCTGATCAAGGTCAACCAGATCGGCACGCTCACCGAAACGCTTGCCGCCGTCGAGATGGCTCACAAGGCCGGCTATACCGCGGTGATGTCGCACCGCTCGGGCGAGACGGAAGACTCCACCATCGCCGACCTCGCCGTCGCCACCAATTGCGGGCAAATCAAGACCGGTTCCTTAGCGCGCTCCGACCGCACGGCGAAATATAATCAGTTGCTGCGCATCGAAGAGGAACTGGGGCCGCAGGCGAAATATGCCGGCCGCGCGGCCCTCAAGGCGCGCCGTTAGACATATTCTAAATCGAAAGGCTGCGGCATCTTGCATTGCCATCCAAATCGCCGCAAATTGCCGCCAAATCAAAATCACGAACCCAGGTTGCCGCGATGGATCAGACCACGACCCTTGCCCGCCACGACCGCCGCCGGGCGGTTGACCGCTTGGCTGAGTTCATCGCGAAATCGGTCGACGCGGCTCGCGCGGTCGAGAAGCCGTTCTTCCATCTCGAGTTCGACCGCGTATTCCCGGACGACATCTATGCGCAAGTTCTCGCGCTGATGCCGGAGTCGGCCGACTACCGCCCGATGCATGGCCGCAGCAAAGGCCACGATCTCGCCGACGGAACCCATACGCGGGTGAAGATCGACCTGTTCCCGGAATATATCCGCAATCTGCCAGCCGAGAAGCGTGCGTTCTGGGATGTGGTCGGCCGCACGCTCTGTTCCGAGCCGGTCAAGCAGGCCTTCATCCGGCGTCTTGCGCCTGGACTGTCGAAGCGCTTCGGCAAGGATTTTGCGCAAACCGGCATGTATCCGATTCCGATTCTGACCCGCGATATTCCCGGCTATCTGATCACGCCGCACACCGATACGCGCTGGAAGGGCATCACCGTCCAGCTCTATCTGCCGAAGGACGACGCCAATACCGACATCGGCACCATCTTCCACGAGAAGCTGCCCGACGGTTCGCTGCCGAAGAAGGCGCAAATGCGCTTTGCCCCCAACAGCGGCTACGCCTTCGCGGTCGGCCAGGACACCTGGCACTCGGCCGATCCGGTCCACAATCGTGTGAAGACCCGCGATTCGATCCTGCTGACTTATTTCGTCGACCAGGGCGTGCTGAAAATCCTGCGCAACCGCGGCAAGCGGATTGGCAATTTCGTGCTCAACGAGATTAGGCACCGGATTTAAACTTTATCTGCTCGCCCCCGTGAAAGCGGGGACCCAGTACTTGACCCTGGATTCCCGCTTGCGCGGGAATGAGCGGAACTATGGCGGCATTAAAGACACCTTAACGCGATTGCCGCATCTTACGCGCCATGGTCTCCCATCGGCGCCGCCGCACCATCCTGACCGCGCTCGGTCTTTATATCTTCGCCGCGGCCTTCATCGGCTATTTCGCCGCTAATGCCTTTACCGGCAATCATGGCCTGCATGCGCAAGCCGACCTCGATCAACAACTGACCGCGATGCAGCACGAGCTTGCCCACATCAAAGCCGAGCGCGCGGTCTGGGAGCGGCGGGTGGCGCTGCTGCGCTCCGATCGGCTTGACCCCGACATGCTGGATGAGCGCGCCCGCTCGCTGCTTGGATATGTAGATAGCCGCGACCTCACACTGCTGACGAGCCCGCACTAGATGACTGCCGGCCTTATCCACCGCTCGTCTTGAAATTTTCAGCCAAAATTCGGACGTTTTGCGCAATTCCGCGCGGTGGCCTCAAGCTTCCGCAGCGGTGAGATTTAAGCTATTGGGGGGTATCAAAAGCCCACCGAGGCAGCGGCCTATTTCTACAGGTCCAGGGAGTGCCCATGGCGGTCGCCCAGAAAAATTCGAGCGACGATGCAGAGGCACCGGCAGGCGCCAGCGCGCCGGTCCCCGATTTCAGCAAAGACCAGGATCTAGCCGCTTACGAGCGCATGCTGACCATCCGGCGCTTCGAAGAAAAAGCAGGCCAGATGTATGGCATGGGCCTGATCGGCGGCTTCTGCCACCTCTACATCGGCCAGGAGGCCGTGGTGGTCGGTATGCAAATGGCGCTCAAGCCAGGCGACCAGGTCATCACCGGCTATCGCGACCACGGCCACATGATCGCCTGCGGCATGGACCCGAAGGGCGTGATGGCGGAACTCACCGGCCGCACTCATGGCTACTCCAAGGGCAAGGGCGGCTCGATGCACATGTTCAGCGTCGACAAAGGTTTCTTCGGCGGCCACGGCATCGTCGGCGCTCAGGTGCCGCTCGGCACCGGACTTGCATTCGCCAATCACTACCGCGGCAACGACAATATTTCCGTGACCTATTTCGGCGACGGCGCCGCCAACCAGGGCCAGGTCTATGAGAGCTTCAACATGGCCGAGCTATGGAAGCTGCCGGTCATCTATGTGATCGAGAACAACCGCTACGCAATGGGCACCTCGATCGCGCGCGCCTCGGCGGAAGTGAATCTGTCGCGGCGCGGGCTGTCGTTCAATATTCCCGGCGAGCAGGTCGATGGCATGGATGTACGCGCGGTCAAAGCCGCCGGCAAAAAAGCCGCCGACTGGTGCCGCACCGGCAAGGGGCCGTTTATTCTGGAAATGCTCACTTACCGCTATCGTGGCCACTCGATGTCGGACCCGGCGAAATACCGCACGCGCGAGGAAGTCGACAAGGTGCGTACCACGCACGATCCGATCGACATGGCGCGGCATCGCATTCTGGACAAGAAATTCGCCAGCGAGGACGCGTTGAAAAAGATCGACGCAAGCGTACGCGATCTGGTCAACCAGGCGGCGGAATATGCCACCCACGATCCGGAACCGGACGTGTCCGAGCTTTATACCGACATTTACCGCTAATCATCCGTAGCCGGTGTAGGAAGTATTTTAAGCCCATGCCGATCGAAGTGCTCATGCCCGCGCTCTCGCCCACGATGGAGAAGGGCAATCTTGCCAAGTGGCTCAAGAAAGAGGGCGACAGCATCAAGTCGGGCGACATTATCGCCGAGATCGAAACCGACAAGGCGACCATGGAAGTGGAAGCCGCCGACGAGGGGACACTGGGAAAAATTCTGGTGCCTGAAGGCACCAATGATGTGGCGGTGAATACGCCGATCGCGGTGATCCTGAGCGACGGTGAGGACAAGTCGTCGATCAATAACGCCAAGCCCGCGCCGCAGCAGAAAGCGTCTGCGCCGCCCGCCAAACCCGAGAAGACGCAAGCGAATATTCAAGAAGCGCCCGCGCCGAAATCGCAAGCGCCCGAGGCGCCGCAAATCCACGCCGCCGCTGACCCCGACATCCCCGCAGGCACCGAGATGGTCTCCATGACCATGCGCGAGGCCTTGCGCGATGCCATGGCCGAGGAAATGCGGCGTGACGGCGATGTGTTCGTGATGGGCGAGGAGGTTGCCGAATATCAAGGCGCCTACAAGGTCACGCAAGGATTGCTGCAGGAGTTCGGGCCCAAACGCGTCATCGACACGCCGATCACCGAGCACGGCTTTGCAGGTCTCGGCGTCGGCGCGGCGCTTTCCGGCTTGAAGCCCATCGTCGAATTCATGACCTTCAACTTCGCCATGCAAGCCATCGACCAGATCGTCAATTCGGCGGCCAAGACCCTCTATATGTCCGGCGGCCAGATGACCTGCTCGATTGTGTTCCGCGGACCCAACGGCGTGGCCTCGCGCGTCGGCGCGCAACACAGCCAGGATTATTCGTCCTGGTATTCGCACATTCCGGGCTTGCGGGTGATCGCGCCGTCGAACGCAGCGGATGCCAAGGGCCTGCTCAAAGCCGCGATCCGCGATCCCAATCCGGTGATCTTCCTGGAAAACGAAATCCTTTACGGCCATTCCTCGCCGGTGCCGAAACTCGATGATTTTATATTGCCGATCGGCAAGGCGAAAATCGCGCGTGCCGGATCGGATGTCACCATCGTGGCCTGGTCGATGGGCATGAACTACGCGCTCAAGGCGGCCGAGGAACTTGAGAAAGACGGCATCGAAGCGGAAGTGATCGACCTGCGCACGCTCAAGCCGATGGATACCGAAACCATCATCGCCTCGGTGCAGAAAACCGGCCGCGCCGTCACCATCGAGGAAGGCTGGCAGCAGAACGGCGTCGGCGCCGAAATCGCCGCCCGCATCATGGAGCAGGCCTTCGATTATCTCGACGCACCAGTCGCGCGCGTGTCGGGCAAGGAAGTGCCGATGCCATACGCCGCCAATCTGGAAAAACTCGCGCTGCCGTCGGTCGCCGAAGTGGTCGCGGCCGCCAAAGCCGTTTGTTATCGCTGAGGCAACATGGCGATCCTGCGCGGTGCATGCCAATGCCGGAAAATCGAGGTCTCATTCGAGACCGCGATGCCGGTGGACGATATCCCGCTGCGCGCTTGTGGCTGCTCGTTCTGTCGCGGCCACGGCGCAAAAACCGTCGCTGACCCGGAAGGCCGTCTGACAATTGCCGCGCAGCGTGACGCGTTCGACCGTTTTCAATTCGGCATGCGCACCGCCGATTACATTATCTGCCGGACGTGCGGGACCTATGTGGCGGCCGTCATCAGCAATGGCGGACAGGAGCGAGCCACGCTCAATGCCGCGGGAACACGCCTGGAGCAAGTGTGGGACAGGTCCACGCAGCCGGTCCGGTACGATCGGGAAAACGCCGAGCAGCGCCGCGCGCGCCGTCTTGCGCACTGGACCCCCAGCGAAATCGTCGAGCGTCTTGTTGAAGCAGGGGTCGGCTAGTCCGGCGATCAGACAAATGCCCACTAACATCCTCATGCCCGCGCTGTCGCCCACCATGGAGAAGGGTAACCTGGCGCGTTGGCTCAAGAAGGAGGGAGACAAGATTAAGCCGGGCGACGTGATTGCCGAGATCGAGACCGACAAGGCGACGATGGAATATGAGGCGGTCGATGAGGGCACACTGAGCAAGATTGTCGTGCCCGAGGGTACGCAGGACGTGGCGGTCAATGCGGTGATCGCGGTGATGACGGCCGAGGGCGAGGATGTGAAGGCGGTGGCTGTGGGCGCGGCCAAGACAGTCCCTGCATCCAAGGTGCTGGAAAAACTTGCCGCCCCATCCTTCATGACGCCTGCGGCGCCGGCCCTTCAGGATGAGGGGAAGCGAGCGTCAGCTCCAAAACCTGCTCCTCGTCCTGAGGAGGGCGCGAAAGCGCCCGTCTCGAAGGACGCGGGCCCGCGAAATTCTACAAGCAATCGCATCGTCTCATCCCCGCTGGCGCGCCGCTTGGCGAAGGATGCCGGTGTCGATCTCAATCGCGTGCAGGGCTCCGGCCCGCATGGCCGCGTGATCGCGCGCGACATCGACGCGGCGGCATCTGGCCAAGGCTTGCGCGAAACCGGCGCATCGCCCACGATGGCGTTCATGCCAATGACGGAAACGCCATTCGACGCCCAGATCCGCGCGCTGTATGAGGACGGTTCCTACGAACTCGTGCCGCATGACGGCATGCGCCGTACCATCGCGCAAAGACTGACCGCCTCGACTCAAACGGTTCCGCATTTCTACGTCACCGTCGATTGCAACATCGGCAGGCTGATGGCCGCGCGCGAGGAGATCAATGCCGCGGCGCCCAAGGACCAGGACGGCCAGCCGGCCTACAAGATTTCGGTCAACGATTTCGTCATCAAGGCGCTGGCGCTGGCGCTGCAACGCGTGCCCGATGCCAATGTGAGCTGGACCGAAGCCGGCATGCTCAAGCACAAGCACTCCGACATCGGCGTCGCGGTGGCCTTGCCGGGCGGGCTGATCACGCCGATCGTGCGTGCGGCAGAAACAAAATCGCTGTCGATCATTTCAAACGAGATGCGCGAACTCGCCGTCCGCGCCCGCGCGCGCAAGCTCAAGCCGCAGGAATATCAGGGCGGCTCCAGTTCGGTGTCGAATCTGGGCATGTACGGTATCAAGGATTTCACCGCCGTGATCAATCCGCCGCAGTCGACCATTCTCGCGGTCGGCACGGGCGAGGAGCGCGCCGTCGTCATCGGCGGCAAACTGGAACCCGCTACCATCATGAGCGTGACGCTGTCCTGCGATCACCGCGCGGTCGACGGCGCGCTCGGCGCCCAACTCATCGGCGCGTTCAAGACGCTGATCGAGAGCCCGGTGATGATGGTGGTGTGAATCTCCACCGTCATGCGCGGACTTGACCCGCTCATGACGGTGGTGGCTACGACGCCTTAAGTGCTGCCGCCGGCACCAGCCCTCTCGCCTT
>SHVM01000017.1 GCA_009694265.1 Pseudolabrys sp. | reverse complement strand
ACCCGGGTCTGGCGCTGGCGCTCAATGCCATGGCGGTGCGCTCGCAAAGCTGGATGCTGGAGGCCGCCAGCATCGGCGCCTCCGGTCCGCGTGGTGCGTTGCGCGCGCAAGGCGCGGCGCTGATGTTCGCGCGCGTGCTGATCGTATGGGTCGATGACGACAAAGAGGGCCTCGACCGCACCATGGTGGCGCTCGATCGCGGTCTGGCCAGCGCGGCACGCTGGGCCGGATTTGTCGACGACCTGTGCTCAATTCCGAAATGCGTGATGCGCGGTTCGCGCCGCCGCCGCGCGCGTAACGAGGAAGAAGCTGAAGCGGCGTAATTACACCGGTATACGCACGGTGGCCCGTAAGCCGCCGAGCGGGCTGTCGCCGAGCATGATGTCGCCGCCGTGCGAGCGTGCAATGTCGCGCGCAATCGCCAAGCCCAATCCGGTTCCGCCCTCATCCTGATTGCGCGCATCGTCGAGCCGCAGAAACGGCTTGAACGCTTCCTCGCGCAAATTCGCCGGAATACCCGGGCCGTCGTCGTCGACCGTGACGGTGAGATAGCGGTGGTCGCGATGGCCTGTGATGGCGATCGAGGGCGCAAAGCGCGCGGCGTTCGATACCAGATTGCCGAGGCAGCGCTTGAACGCCGCCGGGCGCACGGTGACGATCGGCGGGCCGTGGAAACCCACCGTCGTCTTATGGCCGTTGCGTTCGGCATCGAGCCTGAGTTCCTCAAGAAAAGCCGCCATATCGGTTGGCGCCGACGCCTCGCCGAGATCGCCGCGCGCGAACGCGAGATAGGCCTCCAGCATGCGCGACATCTCGTCGATATCCTTCTTCATCGCCTCGATTTCGGGCGAATCGCCGATCAGCGCCAGTTCAAGCTTGAAACGCGTGAGCACGGTGCGCAGGTCGTGCGATACGCCGGCCAGCATGGCGGTGCGCTGCTCGATCGCGCGTTCGACGCGGGTTTTCATCTCGATGAAGGCCAGCGCCGCGCGCCGCACCTCGCGCGCGCCGCGCGGGCGAAAATTCGGCGCGTCGCGGCCCTTGCCGAAACTTTCGGCGGCGTCCGCCAGCTTCAAGATCGGCTTGATCTGATTGCGCAGGAAGATGATGGCGACGAAAAGCAGCACCGCCGAGGTGCCGACCATCCAGAGCAGGAAAATTTCCGAATTCGATGCATAGGCGGCGCCACGGCGTGCGAACACCCGCATCACGTTATTATCGAGCTGGATGCGGATTTCGACCAGCGCCGATTTTCCGACCGTGTCGATCCAGAACGGCCGGGCGATCTGCTTGCGCAGCTCTTCCGACAAAGCCTGATCCAAGAGCGAAAAGAACGGCTTCGGCCCCGGCGGCGGCATTTCGCTCAACGGCAGGAAATCCACCACCAGCCCGAGTCGCTCCTGCGCGATGCGGCGGATTTGCGTCAAGTCGGTATCTTGCGGATAACCGCGATAAACGTCGATCAGCGCCCCGATGTCCTGCACGACGCCGGCCGACAGCCGCTGAGTGACGACGTTCCAATGACGCTCCATGAACACGAAAGCGACCACCGACTGCAGAATCACCATCGGCATGATGATGATCAGCAGCGAGCGAGCGTAGAGGCCCTTCGGCATCACGCTGTTGAGCCAGCGGCTCATCCGCCGCCAGCCTTCGGGAATCTGGCCAAGCGCGGCGTGGATGCGGCGCACCGGCGGGATCTCGTCGTACCATTGCCACGCTTTGACGATCCGGCCGAGCGCGCCACGGATGGTCGCAATGCCGGTATCGAGGCTGCTCATGTGGTGATCACCAGCCGGTAGCCGATGCCGCGCACTGTCTGCACGAACAGCGGATTGGCGGGATTGCGCTCGATCTTGCGGCGCAGCCGGTTGACCTGTACGTCGACGGCGCGCTCGCTGACCGTGCCGCCATTGCCGGCGAGCGACAGCCGCGCCACCGTTTCTCCCGGAGTCGCCGCCAAAATGCGCAGCATCTCGCACTCGCGATCGGTAAGCCGGACGATCTCCTCGCCGCGACGCAATTCACCGCGCGTGAGGTGATAGACGAACGGTCCGAAGCGCACCGACTCCACCGGCGGTGTATGCGCCGGCTGTGTGCGCTTGAGGATACTGGCGATGCGTAGCGACAATTCGCGCGGCTCGAATGGCTTCGACAAATAATCGTCGGCGCCCATCTCAAGCCCCTTGATGCGGCTTTCGGCGGCGTCGCGCGCGGTTAGCATCAGGATCGGCACGCTGGAAGTGCCGCGCAACGATTTGGCGAAATCAAATCCGGACTCGCCGGGCATCATCACGTCGAGAATAAGCAGATCGAAGCGCAAGCCGATGAGCTTGGCACGCGCATCGGCCGCGGTCTCGGCCGTGCTGACACGATAGCCCTCGCCGGTGAGAAACCGCGACAGCAGATCGCGAATACGGCGGTCGTCGTCGACCACCAACAGATGCGGCGCATCGTCAGGAAGCGTGGCGGGCAGCATCATCGGTCTGACACCTCCCGAATTAACTGCGGGCCTTTGCACGGTCGGCGCGCGCGATGAGACGCAACACGCCTTCGCGATTGTCGATGTCGATCATGGCGGTGAGAAAGCGCCGCGCCGCTTCGTGCGCGCCGGGACCGAGTTCGGCGAAGGCGCGGTTGATGCGCGCGGTCTGGAGGCCTGCGAGCTTGAGCGCCAGCACCTCGCCCTTCGGCGTCACATAGAGCAGACGCTGGCGGCGGTCTTGCGCGCCTTCCTTCTGCACCACATAGCCTTGATCGACCATTTGCTTGAGCACGCGACCGAGTGACTGCTTGGTGATGTTGAGGATGTCGAGCAAGTCGGCGACCTTCATGCCGGGATTCCGGTTGACGAAATGCAGCACCCGGTGATGGGCGCGCCCGAAGGCGAGTTTCGAGAGCACCTCGTCCGGATCGCCGACGAAATCGCGATAAGCAAAGAACAAAAGCTCGATGATGTCCCAGGTCAGTTCCGCAGGCGCGGAATCCCCCGCCGGGCGCCCGGCCAGGCCTGAAACCGGGGTGGCAGTTTTGGCATTCACATTTATGTCAGCCATATTGACATATTTTGGTTTTATGTTACAAAAATACCACTAAGGACGAAAGGATCGTACGCAAAGGCCTTATCCTGGCCACGTAGCACACTCCGGACAGGCGCTCTGCTGCACTGGCGCCAGTCATACCGGGTGTTGCCCTGCGACGCAAAGTGTTGGAAGTGGCGCTAAAAATGCGCCATCAAGGCGGCAAAAGAGTAAGGGACGGAAAGCGTTAGGAGGAGACAATGGCTGCGCAATCCTATGACCGGCTCGAGGGGGTCATCTGGTACGATGGCAAGCTGGTGCCTTGGGCCGATGCCAATCTGCACGTGCTCAGCCATGGCCTGCACTATGCCAGCGCCGTGTTCGAGGGCGAGCGCGCCTATGGCGGCCAGATCTTCAAGTCCACCGAACATTCCGAGCGGTTGAAACGTTCGGCCAAAATCCTCGATTTCGAAATCCCCTATTCGGTTGCCGAGATCGATGCCGCCAAGAAACTGGTGGTCGACAAGAATGGCAAGAAGGAAGCCTATGTCCGCCCGGTCGCCTGGCGCGGCTCGGAGATGATGGGCGTCTCGGCGCAGAGCAACACCATCCATCTCGCCATCGCCAGCTGGGAATGGCCAAGCTATTTCGATCCCGAACAGCGGCTCAAGGGCATCAAGCTCGACCTCGCCGACTATCGCCGGCCCGATCCGCGCACCGCGCCGTGCCGCGCCAAGGCCGCCGGCCTCTACATGATCTGCACCATCTCCAAGCATGCGGCCGAACGCAAAGGTTATGCCGACGCCATGATGCTGGATTGGGAAGGCCGCGTCGCCGAATGCACCGGCGCCAATATCTTTTTCGTGCGTGATGGAAAAATTCATACGCCGCTGGCCGATTGCTTCCTCGATGGCATCACCCGGCAGACCGTGATCGGTCTCGCGCGCAACCGCGGCTTCGAAGTGATCGAGCGCCGCATCCTGCCCGACGAGCTCACGGAGTTTTCCGAGTGCTTCATCACCGGCTCGGCCGCGGAAGTCACCGCGGTGTCGGAGATCGCCAAGTGGAATTTCAATCCAGGCGGCATCACCAAGACGCTGATGGAAGACTACACCGCCGAAGTGCAGCCGAAGGGCAAAGCCGCCGCGGCGTGACGTTTAGTCAGCCGGCTTTTTTCGCCGCGATTGGCCCTGCCGCCGGTTCTTCCGGCCGCAGCAGTGTCACGTAGCGCACGCGATTGGCCGCCAGAAACCATTCCATGCGCTCATCCAGCACCCGGTGCCGGCTAAGCGAAGCATGCCGCAGCAACAATTCGCCGTCTTTGCCGAAAGCGACAAAGCCGATGTGGAAATAATCCAAATTCGGCCGCATCGTGACAAAGCCGACAATATCGCCGTTTGCCAATTGCGCCTTGTTCGCCATGAATGCAGCGCGCGGGATGACTTTCATTGAAAATCGGCGGCGGCCAAGTTCGCGGTGCCAATAGACCGTTTTTTGCAGTTCAACCGCACCATCCATGGCGATCGGGCGGCAGGTCTTGTTGTCGATATTATGCTGGCTCCACTCGAAAAAATAATGATTGCGCTCGCGCCAGGCCACAACGCCGTTGTGATAGCGGATCATGCGCAAGGCATTCTCGAATTCGTCAAGGTCGCGGGCGATCGCGGCCGCCAGCACGGTTTCGCAAAAGGTGACGCAGTCGAAGCCGTCATCGCGCACGACAAATTTTTCCGACCGCCGCGGTCCGCCGATCAGCGTAAATCCCCGGTATTTCGAGCCGAGCAGCGCGCGCGAGATGAAATCGATGCGCTGCGAGATGGCCGGCAGGTCCCTCGCCGCGCCGATCAGTTTGGCGATGCGCGCCTCGCCCGCAAGGCTAGGCCGCACGCCTGCCGCCAAAGCCGCGATACCTGTCAGGATTTGCAGGATATGTCGGCGGCTGAGGCCCGAATCAGGCGGCATATTGTTCATCCTGCCGCCGTTACGGTCCGCGTCAATCCCGAACCACCACCAGCCGGTCGGTGCCCGATTCCGCGCCCCACATTTCGCCCGGCCGGCCGAGAATCTGGCGCACCGAGGCGCCGCGCCGGTCGCTCGGAAAACTCTCGAATTTCTCGGTCGCCGGGTCGAAGCGGACGAGGGCATTGGCGACGAAGTCGGTGAGCCACACCTTGTCCTTGTCGTCGACATAGACCGCGTAACAGCCGGCATTGCTCTTGGGCAGGCTCCACACTTTCCACGCCTTGCTGATCGGATCGTAGCGGCCGATTTCGCCGGTGTGCCAGAAGCTCACCCACAACAGGCCCTTGGAATCCGACCAGATGCGGCGCGGACCGACGCCGGGCTTGGGCGGCGGCACCATCAGCGCATCGCCGCTCACGGTGTCGATTTTCACAAGATGATCGCCGGCGAGCGAGACGTACCAGACATCGCCATTCGGCGTGGTGGCGATGCCATAGGGACCCCTGCCCTTCGGCGCCTTCCAGGCATCGACCTTGCCGGTCGCCGGATCGACGCGGCCATAGACGCCGGCCTGGCCGGTGAACCAGAGAATGCCTTTGCGGTCGAAAGTCGCGGTGTTGAGATTGGCGTTGGGGAAATCCTTCGGCAGCGGGAACAGTTTGACGGCCTTGGTCGCGGGATCGAAGCGCGCGATGGCATTCTGGCCGCTATCGGTGATCCAGGCAGCGCGGTCGGGCCCCGCGATGACGCCATGCGGCGACGAACCGGGCCCGAGCGGAATTTGCGTCACCTTGCCGGTCTTCGGATCGAGAATACCAAGCGCGCCTTGATGTTGCGCAGTGTACCAGACCGTACCGTCCGGCGCCGGCGCGACGTCATGCGGATGCGCACCGCGCGTCACCTCGTAATAGGAGACCTGCGCGGCCGGCGCCTGATTGACGCCGAGTGCAATGATCGTCACCGCCGCGATCACGATTGGAACCATGTTGCCCCCTCCCATTTACTCTGCCGCGTGACGGCCGGCTGTAACGGCCCAACGCTCGGCCGCCACGTCGTCGGTCGTCTTGGCGTCTACCCAGATTTTTCCGTCCGCCTTCTCGACTTGTTTCCAGAACGGGGCGCAGGTTTTGAGATAATCCATCAGAAATTCGGCCGCCGCGAACGCCGCCTGGCGATGCGACGAAGCGGTCGCCACCATCATGATGTCCTCGCCCGGCACGATGCGGCCATGGCGGTGAATGACGGTGACCCCCAACAGCGGCCAGCGCTCGATCGCCTCCGCCACGTAGCGCTCAATCTCGGCTTCTGCCATGCCCGGATAATGCTCGAGCGTGAGCGCGGCGATCGGTTCGCTGGCCTCGGCGCCGCGGCAAACGCCGGTGAAGGTGACCAGCGCGCCGACATCGGTGCGCCCGCGCGTAAGCTTGCCCGCCTCAGTGGCGGCGTCGAATGGCTCGCGCTGGATGCGCACAAGGAAGGTCGTCGTCATGGCGCTAATGTAGCCCGCCCAGCGCTGGCGCGCTATCCGCCGGTCATCGGCGGAAAGAAGGCGATTTCGCTGGCCTTTCCGATCGGGGTTTGCGGCTTAACGTGGCTTCGGTCGATGGCCGCCCGAATGACCTTGGGGTTGCCAAAGGCATGGGCATATTCCTCGCCGCGCGAGGCCAGCCACACCATCAGTTCGCCGACCGTTGCCACGCCACTCGGCACTTCGATGTCTTCATCAGGCTTGCCGACGCGCTCACGCACCCAGGCGAAATAACGCAACTTTATAGTCATTCTTCCATCATATAGCGCAGGCCGGCGCGCAGATAGTCCCAGCCGGTATAAAGCGTCACGATCGCCGACAGCCACAGCAGCGTGACGCCAATCAAAATGGTCTGCGGCAAGATTTGCTCGCCGGCCTCGCCCGCGATCAGAAACCCAATGGCGACCAGTTGTCCTGTGGTCTTCCATTTGGCGAGCTTCGTCACCGGAATGCCGACCCGCAGGTCGGCGAGGAATTCGCGTAAGCCCGACACCAGGATTTCGCGGCACAAAATGATGACCGCGGCCAGCAGCGTCCAGCCGCGGATGGTCCCGTCGGCCGCCAGCATCAGCAGGCAGGAGGCCACCAGCAGCTTGTCCGCGATCGGATCGAGCATGCGGCCGAGCGAAGACTGCTGGCCCCACATGCGGGCGAAATAACCGTCGAGAATGTCGGTGACGCCTGCGGCGATGAAGATCGCCAGCGCCACCCAGCGCAGCCAAAGCCCGCCATCGAGTATGCTTTGCCAATACATCAGCGCCACCACCACCGGCACGGCGGTGATGCGCGCATAGGTCAAGATGTTTGGCAGCGCGAGCGGACGCGCCGGCAATTGCCCGGACTTGGCGGCATTCATGCGAGACAAAGGAACACCCCGCCGCGGCAAGGTCAACGCCCGCCCTTGGCGTATCCCCGCTGATTACTGGATAGGCGCTTTGGGCAGCCGGCTTTTGCCTGGCTCCATCACGAAGGTCTGATCGAGCGAATACCATTCGCCCTTCACGTCGCCCGCCGGCGCCGGCCCGTCGTGGCGGACATAGTCGCCGACCAAGGCGCGGGTGACGCCGAACTGCGCGTCCGTCTCCAACTTGTCGTCGCCGCTGCTGTAGATCTGAGAGATCAGCGTCTTGAAACCTTCCTTGAAGATCAGAAAGTGCAAATGCGCCGGGCGGTAATTGTGCCGCTTGCCGGCGCGCAATAGATCTCCAACAGGTCCGTTGTCGGGGATCGGATAGCCTTCGGGTTTGATGCTGCGGAAACCGAAACGGCCCTGCGCGTCGGTGGTGAATTTTCCGCGCAGATTCATGTCGGCCTGCTTCGGATCCTGCTGCTCATAGAAGCCTTCCGTCGAGGAATGCCAGATATCGACTTCCGCGCCCGCGATTGGCTTGCCGTTCGGGTCTTGAACGACGCAATTGACGAAGATCGCCGGACCCGGCGTCGGTGAGCGCACGATGGAGCCGCCGTTTTCTGTGCGCAGCGAATTCATACGCCAGAATGGACCGAGCAGATTGGCGGTCGTCTCCGTTTGACCGTTGTTGCCGTTATTGAGCAGGCAGATCAACGCCGAGAAGCCGAGCGAACCCGACATCAGCACCGTCTCGTTGTGCTTGTCGTCGGTCATCTGGCCGAGCCTGGCGACATACTGCACCGCCTTTTCGAATTCTTCCTCGGTGAGGCGCACGTCGCGGGCAAAGCCGTGCAGATGCTTGATGAAGGACGCAATGATTTCGCGCAAGCGCGGGTCTTCGATATGGCTATAGGCCTCCAGCACCACGGTGGTGACGTCTTCCTGCCGCTGGATGATCATTGCCGTTTCCCTGCCGAATGAGATGCCCGCACATTTTCTCTGCGCATGATCTTATCCGAAAACCGGTTTCCACTTTTCGGGGTCATGCGCTAGGGCATCGTTTCATGGAAGAACTCATATATCTTTCGCGCGGTCTCCGCATTGATTCCAGACACAGTGGAAAGGTCGGACAAGGACGCCCGCTCGATCGCTTTCACGGTGCCAAAATGATGCAGCAGCGCGCGCTTGCGTGTGGGGCCGATGCCGGGGATCTCCTGCAATCCGGCCTCGCGAATGTCCTTCTTGCGCCGCGTACGGTGCGAGCCGATGGCGAAACGATGGGCCTCGTCGCGCAACCGCTCGACGAAATACAGCAAAGGATCGCGCGGTGGAAGTTTGAACGGCGTGCGGCCCGGCATGAAGAAGGTCTCGCGGCCGGCATCGCGGTCCGCTCCCTTGGCGATGGCGACCAGCGGCACGCCGGTCACCCCAAGCGCGGCCAGCGTCTCTTGTGCGGTATTGAGCTGGCCCTGGCCGCCGTCGATCAGCACCAGGTCGGGCCAAGGTTGATCATCGCCCTCGCCGGGTTCGCCGGTGAGCTCAGCCGCCAGTGCGTCACCGGTTGTTTTGATGCGCGGACTTTCCTCCAGCAGCCGCTTGAAGCGCCGCTGTAACACCTCGCGCAACATGCCAGTGTCGTCGCCGGCGCTAATATCGGCCGAGCGGATGTTGAACTTGCGGTATTGGTTCTTGCGGAACCCCTCCGGCCCGGCCACCACCATCGCACCCACCGCGTTCGTGCCGCTGATGTGACTGTTGTCGTAAACCTCGATGCGGCGCGGCTCGCGCGGCAATCCAAACGTCTTCGTCAGCGCCTTGAGCAACCGTTGTTGCGACGACGTGTCGGCGAGTTTGCGCGCCAGAGCCTCGCGCGCATTCGCCAGCGCATGCAGCACGAGGTCCTTGCGCTCGCCGCGCTGCGGGACGCCGATCTCGACCTTGCGGCCGTTTTTTGCGGTGAGCGCTTGCGCCAGGAGTTCGCGTTCGTCGAATTCATGCGACACCAAGACGAGACGCGGCGGCGGCTTGTCGTCGTAGAACTGCGCCATGAACGCGCCCAGCACTTCAGACGCGCCGAACGTACGGTCGGCTCTCGGGAAATAAGCGCGATTGCCCCAGTTTTGTCCGGTGCGGAAGAAGAACACCTCAACGCAATTGTAACCGCCGGCCTGATGCAGCGCAAACACGTCGGCTTCTTCCACATTGCGCGGATTAATCCCCTGATGCGACGTGATCGCCGACAGCGCCGCCAGCCGGTCGCGAAAACTCGCCGCACGCTCGAAATCGGTTGCCGCCGAGGCCTTGTCCATTTCTTTCGCAAGCTGCTTGTGCACCGACACGCTGCGGCCCGACAGAAACTCGTTGGTCTCGCGCACCAGCTCGGAATAGCCGGCGAAGTCGATCTCGCCTGTGCAGGGCGCCGCGCAACGCTTGATCTGGTGCAACAGACACGGCCGCGTGCGCGCCTCGAAAAACGAATCCGAACAGGAGCGCAACAGAAACGCGCGCTCCAGCGTATTGAGCGTGCGGTTGACCGCGCCGGCATTGGCGAACGGCCCGTAGTAATGTCCCTTGCCCGTGCGCGCGCCGCGATGCTTGAGAATCTGCGGCGCCCAGTGATCGGACGTGATCAGGATATAGGGAAACGACTTGTCGTCGCGCAGCAACACGTTAAAGCGCGGGAGCAGACGCTTGATCAGATTGGCTTCCAGCAGCAACGCCTCGGTTTCGGTGGCGGTCGAGACGAATTCCATCGTCACCGTCGCCGCGATCATGCGGGTGATGCGGCTGTCGTGCCCCACTGGGCGGGTATAGGACGTCACTCGCTTCTTGATGTTTTTCGCCTTGCCGACATAGAGCACCTCGCCCTTGTTGCCGATCATGCGATAAACGCCGGGCGCCGATGGCGCGTGCTTGACGTAACGCGCGATCGCCGAGCGGCCGGCGGCCAGCGTGCCAGCCGGGGCATCGTTGAGATCGAGTTCAGGCAGCGAAGATTCTTCTTCGTCTTCACGAAGCTCGCTGGCCGGGTCGATGTCTTTGGGCGTGCCGTTCATGCGGAGAAGATATTACTCTTTTAAAGGCACGCTACTCCACGACGTCGCTATCGGCGGTGCACCAGGCCAGATGCTGACCGCCATCGACCGCCAAAGTCGCCCCGGTGACGCTGCCCGCTTGCGCCAAATACAGCACCGCCGCCGCGATGTCCTCCGGCCTCGGCCCGCGCTTGAGCGGCAGGCTTGCTGCCTGGGTGGCGAATTGCCGGTCCGATTGCCGCGGGCTCGGCAGCGTCGGACCCGGCGCCACCGCATTGACCCGCAGTTTCGGGGCAAGCCCCTGCGCCAGCGTGGTGGTCGCCGTGTACAGCGCGCTCTTGCTCAAGCTGTAAGAGAAAAAGTGCGGAGTCGGCTTGAACACGCGCTGGTCGACAATATTGACGATCGACGCGTCGCAGCCTTCCGGCGCCTGCGCGGCGAAGGCCTGCGCCAGGAACAGCGGCGCCGCCAGGTTCACGGCAAAGGCGCGCTCGAAGCGCGCGCGGTCCAAGGTGTCTATCTCGTCGGGCTCGAACACGCCGGCATTGTTGACCAGCAGCGTCAGCGCCCCGAACGCGCTCGCGGCCGGAACTAGCCCGTGCACGGCATCGTGCTCGGCCAGATCCGCAAGCACCACCGCTGCGCGCCCGCCCGCCCGCACAATCTCGGCGGCGAGCTTTTCGGCGTCGGTGCGCGAGCGATTGGCGTGCAGCACCACCGCATAGCCCGCGCGCGAAAGCTCAAGCGCGATGGCGCGTCCGATCCGGCGGCTGGCGCCGGTAATCAGCGCCGCGCGCGGCGTCGAATGTGTGCTATCGTCAGGCATCCGAATATCCTCAGGCTAGTTATAGTAAATAGAAGCTGAGTCAGCATGGTGAATCTAATATGCGAACGCTTGCGCGGCTAACGGTTCCTTAGGGATAAGACTTGCTGATGCTTAGCAATTCATAACCGCTTAACGTAAAACACGCGATAAATCCTCCACGAAAATGTCGAACTTTCGCCGGTCGGCGGGCACGTCAATTCCATGTTTGCGCACTGATTGCGCACCATAGAAGCAGCCGGCCGAAAAGCGAAAGAGGGGCAAGTGATTTCCGCCCGGCGCCTGCGGCGCCATGCGGAACGGAGTGGAGGGTTTAAGATGAAGAAGACAATCCTAGCGATGACGGTAGCGGCCATGGCGGCTGCCTCAGGAGCGGCCAATGCCGCCGACCTTCCGCGCAGCGCTGCACCCTATAATTCGCCGGGCCCCGCCCCCGGCTTTAACTGGACCGGTCCCTATGCCGGCATCAATGTCGGCTACGATTGGGGCAGCGTCACCAACAACACCACCAAACCCAGCGGACTCGAAGGCGGTCTGCAGGCCGGCTACAACTGGCAGAGCGGCCAGTTCGTGTTCGGCGGCGAAACCGACCTCCAGATCACTGGCGCCGATGACACCTTCGCTCCCTACAAGTTTTCAAATCCGTGGTTCGGCACCCTGCGCAGCCGCGGCGGCGTCGCGCTCAACAACATCCTGTTCTACGCCACACTCGGCCTCGCCTATGGCGGCGTGAAGGGCGAGATCAGCGGGCTGACCGAGAGCAAGACCCACATCGGCTGGGCCGGCGGTGTCGGCATGGAAGTCGGCCTCACGCCAAACTGGTCGGCCAAGGTCGAGTACCTCTATATGGACTTGAGCAACCGCGCCTATTCGATCACCGGCGCAAAAAACGGCCTCGAAAGCAACATGCTGCGCTTCGGCATCAATTATCACTTCTGAGCGAGAGCGCCTCACGTGGCGTGAAAGACCCCGGGCTAGTACGCCCGGGTTTTTTCGTTTGAGGAACCGCGACGGCCCTGGACCCATGGTCCGGGGCTTTTTTCGTTGTGGAACTTTTGGCGCGCCAAGGTTCCCACTGCCCGCTGGCGGTTCGTGTTGCCCCTGGGCCACTACGCCCCGCTGCCTGTTTGCTGGCACGGAACGATTGCCGTGAGCGCGCGTTGTTTGGGCAATCGGGGGACGGCGCGTCCGCGTCCGTCCGCAATAAATGTGGAAGTGAGGTGCGTCATGAAAAAAATTCTTCTCGCAAGCGCTGGTCTTATCGCGCTCGGCATTGCGTCGGCGTCGGCAGCGGATGTTCAGCGCCGGCAAACAATGCCCGCCAAGGCGCCGGTTTATGTCACGTCGGTTTATAACTGGACCGGACCCTATGTCGGTCTCTATGGTAGCTACGGCTGGGGCAATTCCAGCTTCTCGGCGCCGCTCGCGACCGGCTCATTCGATCTCTCCGGCGGCGTGGCCGGCGGCACGCTCGGCTATAATTACCAGATGGGCCAGGCGGTGCTCGGCCTCGAAGGCGACATCGGCTGGAGCGGTATACGCGGCAGCACGGCCTGCGGCGGCTTGAATTGCGAAACCCGCAACAACTGGCTTGGCACCGCACGCGTCCGCCTCGGCTATGCGGCTGACCGCTTCATGCCTTACGTCACCGGCGGTGCCGCCTTCGGCGACATCAGAATTCGGTGACTGGCTTTGGCGACGCACACTCCACCAAAGCCGGCTGGACTGTGGGCGGCGGCGTCGAAGCCGCGCTCGCCGGGCCGTGGACCGCCAAGGTCGAATATCTCTACGTCGATCTCGGCCGCGGCGGCAGCATCGCCGGTTCCGACGCAAGCTTTAAAACCAACATCGTGCGCGCCGGCCTTAACTATCGGTTCTGATCAAAGATTAATTTCACAAAATGCAAAGCCCCAGAGTCTGCTCCGGGGCTTTTGCTTATTGGAATATCACGGCTCTATTTTCGTTTCCGCGAATGCCGGCACTTGCGCGGCAAACTTGTCGTGCCAGGCCAGCAGTTTCGGATATTCCTTGCGCCAGGTTCCACCAAACCGCAGGTCGCGATAGCCGAGCAGGCAGGCGAGCGCGATCTGTCCGACATCGGGAACGGCAGTGAGCTTCGGCGGCGCCGCTTCCAATGCCTTGAACCCGCGCGCGACCTTGTCGGTCTGGCGATCGACCCAAGCCTGCACCCGCATTTCGGGCGGCCGGTAGCGGCCCTCATAGACCAGCAACAGGCAGGCATCGAGAATGCCATCGCACAGCGACTGCAGCCGCAGCGCCTCGAAACGCGCCGGCGCCTCGCGCGGAATGATGCGGCCGCCGCCGGCGCGATAGTCGAGATATTCGACGATCACGCGCGAGTCGTAATAGGCGGTGCCATCATCGAGGATCAGCACCGGAATTTTTCCGATCGGATTCTGTGCGCGCACGCTGTCGGCCGGATCCTCGAGATTGGTCGCGGCCACCTCGATCTCGGAGGCCAAGCCCAGCAAGTGTGTTGCGATGCGCACCTTGCGGCCGAATGGGGAAGCAGGAGAAGAACGCAAAATCATCATGGAAAATGCTCCGCCGCGGCAGGAGCGGGATGCATAGCCCGCGGCTGGTGAATCTCCAACTTAAAATTTTTCGCGCGCAGTGCGGGCGCGAACTTATTCCGGTTTGCGCATGATCTTATCCGAAAACCGGTTCCCACTTTTCGGGATCATGCGCTAGCCGGTGACTACCAGATTCACGGCCTTCGGGCCTTTGCCCTTTTTGTCGGGCTCGACGTCGAAGCTGATCTTCTGTCCCTCATTCAGGCTCTTGAGGCCTGCTTGCTCAACGGCGGTGATGTGCACGAACACATCGCGTCCGCCGTCGTCCGGTTTCACAAAGCCGTAGCCGCGTTCGCCATTGAAGAACTTCACAACGCCAGTTTGTGCCATAGGGAAACTCCCCGTACTGCGTCCGCCACCGGCCCCACGCACGGCGGCTCGGCCGGACATTCACATTCGGGGAAAGCGTCGGCCGCCCATGGCCTCGGTCACTCCGCCGGCCCCCCCAATATCCCTGGAGGCGGAACGTCACTGCCAATAATCGAACTACACACCAACTGGGTTCCCGTGGAAAGAGCCGGCCTGTCAACGCGCGCCCGGATTGCCCTCGCCGGCGAGCCAATCGAGGGCAAATCCGCCCTTGCCGTCGCGTCCCAATAGGCCTGCAAGCGCCGGCAGCAGGGTGGAAAGCTCAGCTTCAAGCATCCAGGGCGGGTTGACCAGGATCAAGCCGCAGCCGTTGAGCGTTGTGGGGTCGCTCAGGCTTGAGACGGTCAGTTCGGCCCGCAGGATCCTAGAGATCGCCAGCCGGCGCAGGTTTTTGGCCAGAGCGTCCGGTTCGCTGCGTCCTTTGATCGGGTACCAGAGAGCATAGATGCCGGTGGCCCATTTACGGTGCGCCACGCCCAGACCTTGCGACAGGCGGAAGAAATCGCTGTCGTCCTCGTAAGGCGGGTCGACCAGCACCAGGCCGCGGCGCTCCGGCGGCGGCACATAGCCCGACAAAGAAGTCCAACCGTCGATCTCCAGCGTCTTGATGCGGCTATCGCCGCGTAAATGGCCTGCGAGCGCGGTCGCAGCCTTCGGTTCCAGCTCGCAGGCGATCAGCCGGTCCTGCGGGCGCAGCCAGGCACGCGCGATCGCGGGCGAGCCGGGATAGAGTTTGAGGCGACCGCGCTCGTTGATCGCGCCGATTACCTCGAGATAGGGCTCCAGCAACGCGGCCACCGGCGTGGGAAGCTTGGCTGCCATGAGCCGCTCAATGCCGTCGTGCCATTCGCCGCCGCGGCTCGCTTCCGACCCGGTCAGATCGTAGAGGCCGGCGCCGGCATGGGTGTCGATCACGCGGAATGCGGCCGGCTTCTCCCGCAAATAATGCAGAATGCGGCAGAGCACGGCATGCTTGAACACATCGGCGAAGCTGCCGGCGTGGAACGCGTGGCGATAGTTCACGGCTTGGCTCGATGCTCCAGCGACCGATGAGCGTTATGCCACATTTTGCTTGCTCACGATCTTGTCCGAAAAGCATATCCTCGATCACGTCGAGGATATGCTTTTCGGGATCATGCGCTGACCTCAACGCGGCACGCCGCGCAGGCCGAAATGCGTGCGCGGCTTGACCCAGCGGCGCGGCAGCGCCGGCTTTCGCGGCGGCGGCGCCAGCGTGGCGGTATTTTGTCCCGTGGGCGAGGATGCAGCCATTCTGGCGCCTTTGCCGGCCGCGCGCCGCGCGCGCTTAATGGCATGCAGCAGCAGCTGAGCGGTGACGAACATCGCCGACAAAAATCCGAGCACATGCAGACCCGCCGGCAGTTGCAGCGGATGCACCGAATTACACAGCAAATCCAGCACGCCGAACGAGTTTTCGCGGTAGAAGATGGAGACGCCGAAGGGTTTGCCGCCCAAATCACTCGCGGTCACCGGCCACAGCACGATATAGCCGAGCCCGGCGAACCACCCCGCAAAACCAGCGTAGTCCTTGATCCGATTCATTGCCGCGATCCCCCGCGCCTGCACGTGCGCGGAAGGGTCGGGGATTTCCCTTACGAGAGTCTTGCGTCAATTCTCGACACAGGGGGTTATCCCTTGTCGGCGCGTGGCCATCGTTAGTGGCCGCTTAACGCGATCGCAGATTCATGGGCACAATAAATAACGTATCAGCCGCCGCGCACCGCAGGCATCGCTAGTCTGTCGCGCTTACAGGCGCGGCGCGTCACCTCGGCGCATGCATGGAAGGAAAAGTCCTTGCCCAGACACACGCGCACCTCGCTGACCCGCTTGCTGTCGCAGGCGACAGCGATAGCGGCGCGCGACAGACCGGGATTGGCCTTGACGAAGGCCTCGGCGACCTCGTCCGGCGTCACCGTGATCGGCTTGTCGAGTTCGAGATAATCGGCCGGGATTTTCACCACCGCGCGCGCCTTGCGCACGGTTTCGAAATAAACCTGCGCCGAAAGTCCCGAACAGGTGCCGTGGCGATCCCATTCATGAAAAATCAGCCGCGGGCTCGGCATCAAATCGAGCATGCTGCCGACGATGGTGCGGTCGAGCCGCGGCGCCGGTACCTGGCAAAAGGCCGGGAAGCCCTGCTCGTATTGCGGCCAAAGCCCGTGCACCACAAAGGAAAACGGCCGCCCGCCACATTGCTGGTCGGGCGCCCGATGGGGGGCGCGCTCAGCCGAGGCCTCGCAGTAGGACGGCGACCAGGACAACGCCAGCACATAGAAATCGAACTTGCCCGGCTCATTCTGCCGGCGGTCCTGTGCAAACGCGACGATGGCGAAAAGGAAGAGGAAGCTCAGGGTAACGGCGGCGGTGCCTGCCGCCTTCTGAACGCGATGAACGAACATGGGCGCCCCCCCCAGATTTGTTTGCACATGATCTTTTCCGGATCATGCGCAGACACAGGCCGCTGAGAACAAACCGGAAATTGACCTAGCGCAACGGTTCCATGGCACCATAGCGCATATATGAGAACATTTCAAGAACAAAATAAGAATAACCGGAATGCCGGCCTCAGGGCCGCGCCATCTTGCAGCTCGGATTATAGGCCCAGTTGCGGTCGAGGCCGACCACGCACCATTCGACCCCCCAGGTCATGCCGATCATACCGGTGTCCTCGCCGATCCAGTAATTCACCGCATGTTTGCGCCCGTCGCTGACCAGGGCCACCGCCGTGCAGAAGCGGCGCGGGATGGTGCCGGCCGCCCAGGGCCGGTAGGCGATTTCACGCACCCGCTCGAAGTCGAGGATTTGCAGGCCGGAGTTCCAGTACTGGCCCTCCTTCTGCGCAAAGCGCGAAGCGATGGTGCCGAGCGCGGCCTCACAGGCCGGCAGCTCGCCGTCGTAGTTCGGACCGGTCATGAAGATGGTTTTTTCCAGCCAGTTCGCCGCAAGGGCCCGATCATGCGCCAGCGCCAAACCGCCAGTAGCGATCAGCACGGCAACGGCAAAGGACCGAATACAACCGGACGCGCGCGACATGAGCTAACTCCAGCCAGCGCAAGATTCCTAAAAGCCCGAACCGGTTCTCGGCAAGGATCGTGCGCAAGAAATTAACTGGCCGGACTTTATCACAGATTTTTCCCGCCGCAGCCGATTCGTACACAACTTTTCGTCCGATTGGACTCGTGACTCGGTTTGCGGCGCTGCATCATTTCCTGCGCGAGTCGGTCAGCGTGCGATTTTCATCGGGCACGGCGCGCCGGTGATTACGTTTCGGCCGGCGTCCGGCCGGAATGGTATCGGCCGCGTTTGTTGTGTTGTGCGTAGATTAATTTGTCTTAGTCAGTTAGTCAGTTAGTTGGTAGTTTGTTCGCGTTAACGGCGTAGGTTGTCGGCCGGTCGCCGGCAACCTACGCCGCAATTTTTTTCACGCTTTTTGTCTGCGCATGATCTTGTCCGAAAACCGGTTCCCGCTTTTCGGGATCATGCGCTACGCCAGTCGCCCAGCACCGCCTGAACCAGTGCGAGCGCCGCAACCGCCGCGGTATCGGCGCGCAGGATGCGTGGCCCCAGCGCGAGTCGCACCACATTCGGCCGCTTGCGCAAGGCCTCGCGCTCCTCCTCAGCAAAACCACCTTCCGGCCCGATCAGCACGGCGAGCGGCAACGTCTGGCGGGCGGCCTCGGCCGGCAGCAGCGCCTGCGCCATGGGGCGCGCCGCAGCCAGCGCGGCCACCGGATCCCGCACATCGGCGTCCTCGTCGCAGAACACCAGCAGGCGGCCGGCGTCGGCGCTGCCGGCGATCGTCTTGAAAGCCACCGGCGCTTCGATGTCGGGCAGATTCAGGACGCCACACTGCTGGGCGGCCTCGATCATATTGGCGCGCATGCGCTCGAGATTGACCCGCGCCACTTGCGTGTGCCGGGTGATCACCGGCTGCAGACGCGAGGCGCCCATTTCCACCGCCTTCTGCACCAGATAATCGAGCCTTGCATGCTTGAGCGGGGCGAACAGAAAATGCAGATCGAGCGGCTGCGGCTGTTCCTGCATGCGCTCCCCCACCGCCGCGCTCAGCGACCGTTTGCCGGTTCCGGTCAGTTCCGCCCGCCATTCCCCGTCGCGGCCATTGAACAGCAGCACCGCATCGCCCCGGGCGAGCCGAAGCACGTTGACCAGGTAATTAGCCTGGTCGCGGTCGAGCGAAACTTCGGTCCCGCCGGCCAGCGGCGAATCGAGGTACAGGCGGGGGGTGCGGAAATCGTTGCGCGGCATAGAGCTATTCGTTTGGCACAATCGTTAAAGCGGCGGCGGGCGCCGGTTTACACCGGCTTTCAGCGGCATTCGTGAGCGTGTCGATTTTGCCCGGATTGCCGCCTTCCCGACGCATTCGGCAGGCTGTTATAAAGCACTCTTCGGCCAATCGCCTGTATAATGAGCCGGGGACAAGAGACGATCAGCCCATGAACTTGCGCCACGCAACGTTCATTACCGCGTTCATGCTTCCCATCGCAGCCGGACCTGCCTCGGCGCAGTTCCAGCCGCCGCCGCAACAGCCGCAAGGGCAGGCGCAACAGCCGCCGCCCTGCCTTCAGGAATTCATCAAGTTGCGCGATGACGCCCAAAAGCGGGCGGCCGCGATCCAGGCCGCCAGCCAGCGCAAGGCGACGCCGAAAGAGACCTGCGCGCTGTTCAATGCGTTTTCCGCCTCCGAAGTGAAGCTGATCAAATACGCCAACGACAACTCAACCTGGTGCGGCATTCCGCCAGAAGTGGCGGAAAACTTAAAAAAGGGCCACGCGAGAACGGCGGAGATGCGTAGCAAAATCTGCCAGGCCGCCGCCGGGCCTGCACGGCCCGCGGCGCCCAGCCTGAGCGACGCACTCAATGCGCCAATTGCCGACTCCAGCAACATCAAGACCGGCCGCGGCACCTTCGACACCCTGACCGGCACTCCGCTCGGCGCCAAATGAACGCGAGCGGCAAGTGACCGAAAGCGGGCGCGTCGCCGATGCGACCGGTAACTGGGTCGACGGTCTCGCGCCCGCGATCACCCGCCCCTATCTGCGGCTCGCCCGCCTCGACCGTCCGATCGGCTCCTGGCTGCTGCTGATACCGTGCTGGTGGTCGGTGGGCCTCGCCGGCATGCGCGCCGATCATTTTCCGAGCCTCTGGCACATCGTGCTGTTTTTCATCGGGGCCTTCGCCATGCGCGGCGCCGGCTGCACCTGGAACGATCTGGTCGATCGCGATCTCGACACTCGCGTCGAGCGCACGCGCTCGCGGCCGATCCCGTCGAAACAAGTCACCGTCGCGCAGGCCACCGTCTTCATGCTGGCTCAGGCGCTGATCGGCTTCCTGGTGCTGATCCAGTTCAACCGCTTCACGGTGCTGACAGGCCTCGCCTCGCTGCTGGTGGTCGCGGTCTATCCATTCATGAAGCGCATCACCTACTGGCCTCAGATCGTGCTCGGTCTGGCCTTCTCCTGGGGCGCGCTGATGGGCTGGCCGGCCGCTTTCGGAACGCTCGGCTGGCCGGCGATCGTGCTCTATGCCGGATCGATCTCCTGGGTGATCGGCTACGACACCATCTACGCGCATCAGGACCGCGAGGACGATGCCCTGATCGGTATCAAGTCGACCGCGCTGTTGTTCGGCGAGCGTACGGCGCCGATGCTGGCTGGCTTCTACGCGGTTGCGGTGGCGCTGATTGGCGCGGCCGGGCTGATGGCCGGCGGCGGCGGCATCTTTGTGCTCGGGCTGATCGCCTTCGCCGCCCATCTGGCCTGGCAGGTGCTGCGCCTCGATGTCAACGACGCAGACCATTGCCTGAAGCAGTTCAAATCGAACCGCGATGCCGGGCTGATTTTGTTCGGGGCGATGCTGCTGGACGCGGCGGTCTAAGGCTTGCAGCTCCGTAAAGAGCTAATGAATCGCGGACCTGCGCTCTTCGAGACGGATCGCCGCATCGCCGGCCGCGGCCGCGCCCGATCGATGGGACGGCGCCAGAATCGAGCCGGTGATTTCCTCTTCGTCGTCGAATTCGCCGTCGGCGCCAGGAACAGCGAAATTCGGTTTTGCCGGAGCGTACAAAATCGATCCGGTCACCGTGTCGTCGCCATCCTCATCCGCGACAAAACCGTCCTCGCCGGGTACGGCGGAGGGCATCGCGCCCTTCGCCGCTTGCGTCGCAATCGAGCCGGTATGGATCGGCCCGCGCTGCTTGCTGGCATAGACCGCGCGCGCCCGGGCTGCCACCACCTCGCCCGGGATCGCGGCCGGCCGGCAGGGACGCCGCCCGCTCGCGCGCCGCATCAGGTCGACGTGGATGTGATCGTAATGCGCGGCGTTATAGCCGGGCGCCAGCACGGTGCTGAACATCTCGCAGGCATGAAGCTGTACATCGTGCAGGAAGCCCTGTTCTTCCGGCGAACCGCGCCAGCCGTCCTTGACCATGATCTTGCGGCCGTCGGCGAGAACGAAGCCGGCAATGTCGAGCGCATTGCCGAAGGCGTGCTCGGAAATATGCGATGTCCCGTTGCCAACCATGCTGCGGCATGAGTAGGCCGAGATCTGCTTGATGGTGGCGACCTGGCTGCCGAACCAGCGCCGCGCCGCCGGCTGCACGCCTTCGCTCACCCAGCGGTCGAGCGCGGAGACGATCGGACATGACAGCGTCGCCACCGGCGACAAGGTCGCCGGCATGATGGCGCCGGTCGATTGCGGCCCGCGCATCGGACCCAAGGCCGGTAGTTGACGCTGCTGTTGCGGCTCAGGCTGCCGGTAGACCGGCGCGTTAGTGGCCGGCTGTTGTCGCTGCATGGCACGGCCCGGCGGCAGTATGGCGTCGTCGGGAATGTCGTCGCGGTAGGGCGCCACGCCCGGCGGATTGAGCGAGACCGGCTGGCCGGCCGGCTGGGTCACTTGCGGCGGCTCGATCGACGGCGCGCGTTGTTCGATCCCGGCAGGGCCTGGCGACCAGCGCATCGGCGGACCAATCTGCGAACCCTGCACCGGTTGAGTTTGAACGGGCTGGACTTGAATTGGCTGGGCTTGAGCGGGCGGCGCATAACGCGGCTCGTTCAGCGGCCAGCGCGGCATCTGCCCAGACGACCCGTTCGGGATCGCGCCCGGCGGACGCAGATCGTCGGCATAACCGACGGCGGCGCTCTCGCCCAGCGCCGCCACCTTGAGCGGGAAATCGGCCCCGCACATGCCGGGCCCTTCAATCGGCTGAATTTGCACGACCCCGGTGCCGACCTTGATCGCACCCGACTTCATGCATGTGGCCTCGGCCTGGTGCCGCCAGGCTGCGCGCTCGCCGGTTTGCAACATGCTGCGCCCGCAGCCGGCAAGCGCCAGCAGCATCACCGCGCCGGTGAGATAGAAACGCATTACGCCCGTCATGCTTATGAAAATGCGGGCATTCTATTTAACGGGGCTTCAACGCTGACGCCGCAGGAATTCGTTAAGGATAAGGAACCGTTGCCAAGGCTAAAAATTTCCCTCAGACTCGATCCGAGGGTGGAAACCGGTTTCCGGGATCATGTGCTTGGAGAATGCGATGGACGCCAAGGCTCGATTTATACTGGCTACTATCATGTCGGCAATGATGGTGTTCATGGTGACGCTGCTCGTCACCTATCTCAATCTCGGCTTCCGCGCGGATTTCCTGACCCAGTGGGTCACGGCCTATGTCATCGCCTGGCCGGTGGCGGCCACCACGGCGTTCCTGGTGATGCCGATGGCGCGGCGCGCCACCGACGGAATCATGCGATTAATCGAACGCGCATGATCCCGAAAAGTGGGAACCGGTTTTCGGACAAGATCATGCGCCAAGCAAAATAACGGCTAACGATTTACTGCGCCGGCTTTAACCCGAGCGTTGCGCCAATATTCTTCACAGTTCCCCGCTGTTCGTCGATCGCGGCGGCCAACTCGGCCGGCGTTCCCGGATTAACGACTTGACCGGTTGCGCCCAGCCGCGACACGATCGCCGGATCCGTAACAATCTCGCGGATATCGGCGGCGATGCGCTCGCGCACCGGCATCGGCATGTTGCGCGGACCGAACAGTCCGGTGAGGCCATCCATGGTCAGCGTCTTGAAGCCGGCCCCCTCGGCGGTCGGAATATCCAGCGACGGCGCCTTGTTCGTGTTCGTCAGCGCCAGCACCTTGATCTTGCCGGCCTGAAGCTGCGGCCGCAGGATCGCATAGGCCCCGACATAGGCATGCACGCGTCCTTCCGCGAGATCGTTGATCGCCTGAACCGTGTCGCGGTAGGGGACCTTCGACATTTCCAGTTTTTCCGATTTCAGAAACGCGGCGAACAGGAGTTCGTTGGCGCCGGTCGCCGACGCGTAATTCAGCTTGCCGGGCTCGGCTTTAATTTTCGCCGCCAGTTCTTTCAGATTGTTCACGCCCAGCGTTACCGGAACCGCGATGCCGATGATGGTGTTGGTAATCCTGGAAACCGGTGCGAGATCGTTGATGTCGTAGGGCAGCTTGGCATGCAGCAGCGGATGCGCCGTAAAAGTCGACGCCGGCGCGTAGAGCAGCACATGATCGTCATTGGCGTTGATGACGGAGGTGATGGCAACGAAGGCGTCGCCGCCCGGCCGGTTTTCGACCACCACCGGGTGGCCCCACTTCGCCGCCAGTTTGTCAGCCAAAAGCCGCGCGGTGATGTCGACGCCTGACCCCGGCCCGATCGGAAGGATGAACCTGACCTGACGTTGCGGCCAGCTTGGCGCCTGCGCGAACGACGGCGCGAGCGCAGCAAGCACGGCGACGCCGCCGAAAATCAGGGCAAATATGGAATGTCGCAGGTTGAACATGAATCCTCCCATTGACGAATGCGGAATGATATCGCCTTCGTATTTTATTGTCCGTTGACCCGCTGTTGGGTACGCTCAATTTATCGGCGATCCGCCTTGCATGCAAATTTGCGCGGTCGGTATTACCGCACACCGGAAGGCCGAAGAATTCGGCCCACATTTGTGCAAATCGTCCCTAAAAGCCGGCTGTGCATCCCTGTTGCACTGCAACTTTATTTCACCGCGTGTTCTTTTTTACCGGACGATCAATCGGTTGCCGCCGTCATGCCAGCCGCGCATGGCACTTCACGCATTTTTAGCCAAGCAATCATGCAACCAGCTTCGGCGCATCGGCGTTTTGTGCTAGCGTTCCTTCCCATCAACAAGGGAGGCACGAACCGTGGACCTTACCTTGAGACTGAATGTGCTGGCGGTGTGCGCTGCGTTTGTTTTCGTCGGCGCGATTGTCCTGGGAGCATTCTGAGTTCAAGAGGCCAACGACGACGCCAGACCAATAATCAATAATGCCGGCATGAGCGCATGATCCCGAAAAGTGGATACCGGTTTTCGGATAAGACCATGCGCAGATAAAAAGTCGTCACGACTGCTACGACACCGGAGAGCGCCCCTCTCCGGTGTTTGGTTTTTAAATCACGCCGCCGCGATGGTCTTCGCCGATTGCGGATTATAATTGAGGATCGGCGCCAGCCAGCGTTCGCATTCCGCCACGCTCCAACCTTTGCGCTTGGCGTAATCCTCGAGCTGATCGCGCTCGATCTTGCCGACGCCGAAATAGTGGCTCTGTGGATGGCTGAAATAAAGCCCGCACACTGCGGCGCCCGGCCACATGGCAAAGCTCTCGGTCAGTTTAACGCCGATACGTTCGCTCTCCAGCAAGCGAAACAGCGTGCCCTTCTCGGTGTGATCGGGTTGCGCCGGATAGCCTGGCGCCGGGCGGATGCCGCGATATTGCTCGGCGATCAGGTCGTCGGGCCCGAGCGTCTCGTTCGGCTCATAGCCCCAGAATTCCTGGCGCACGCGCTGGTGCAGGCGTTCGGCAAAGGCTTCCGCCAGCCGGTCGGCCAGCGCGCTCACCATGATGGCGGAGTAGTCGTCGTTCGCCCGCTTGAAGCGCTCGGCCACCACGTCCTCGCCGATGCCGGCGGTGACCGTGAAGGCGCCGACGTAATCCTTCAGCCCGCTGTCGCGCGGCGCCACCAGATCGGACAGCGCCTCGTTGAAGCGGCCTTCGCGCTTGGAAAGCTGCTGGCGCAGCCCATGCATCACCGCGATCGGCTTATCGCGCGCCTCGTCGGCATAGACGTGAATATCGTCACCGACCGAATTTGCCGGCCAGAAGCCGGCCACCGCGCTGGCCGTAAACCAGCGCTCGGCCACGATCTTGTCGAGCATGGCGCGCGCATCGTCATAGAGCGGGCGCGCCGCCGCGCCATATTTCGCGTCGTCGAGAATGGCGGGGAATTTTCCACTCAACTCCCAGGTCGAAAAGAACGGCGTCCAGTCGATGTAATCGACCAGCTCGGCGATCGGGTAATCGCTGAGCACTTTGGTGCCGAGGAATGTCGGTTTCGGCGGCACATAGGCGCCCGACCAGTCGAGCTTGAGCGCATTGGCGCGCGCCACCGTGAGCGGCAGCCGCACTTTGTCCTCCTGCGCGCGCGCATGCGCGGCGGCGATCTTGATATATTCGCCGCGCAAGTCCGCGACATAGCCCGCCTTGCCTTCGGCCGACATCAGCGCCTGCGCCACGCCGACCGCGCGGCTGGCGTCGTTGACATAGACCGCCTGCCCGCGCCGGTAATTGGGATGAATCTTCACCGCCGTATGCACGCGGCTCGTCGTGGCGCCGCCGATCATCAGCGGCAGGTCGAAGCCCTGCCGCTCCATCTCAGCCGCCACATGGCACATCTCGTCGAGCGACGGCGTGATCAGCCCGGACAATCCGATGATGTCGGCCTTCTCGGCGCGGGCGGTTTCCAGAATCCTCGCCGCCGGCACCATGACGCCGAGATCGATCACCTCGTAATTATTGCACTGGAGCACGACGCCGACGATGTTCTTGCCAATGTCGTGCACGTCGCCCTTGACCGTCGCCATCACGATCTTGCCGTTCGATGAGTTCTTGGTGATGCCGCGCTCGAGCTTGTCCTTCTCCATGAACGGCATCAGATAGGCCACCGCCTGCTTCATCACGCGCGCGGATTTTACCACCTGCGGCAGAAACATTTTGCCGGAGCCAAATAAATCGCCGACGATATTCATGCCGTCCATCAGCGGACCTTCGATCACGTCGAGCGGACGCGTGGCGGTTTTGCGCGCTTCCTCCACGTCGGTCTCGATAAAGTCGGTGATGCCATGCACCAGCGCATGCGCCAGGCGCTTTTCCACCGGCCGCTCGCGCCAGGCTAGATCGACTACCTTGGCCTCTTGCCCTTTGCCACGAAATTTGTCGGCAAGCGCCAGCAGTCGCTCGGAAGCATCGGGACGCCGGTTAAGCACCACGTCCTCGCAGGCTTCACGCAATTGCGGATCGAGGTCGTCATAGACCGCCATCTGCCCGGCATTGACGATGCCCATATCCATGCCGGCCTTGATGGCGTGGAACAGAAACACCGAATGCATGGCCTCGCGCACACGCTCATTGCCGCGGAACGAGAACGACAGGTTCGACACGCCGCCCGAGACATGCACATGCGGCAGGTTGGCCCTGATCCAGCGCGTCGCCTCGATGAAATCGACGCCGTAATTGTTGTGCTCCTCCATGCCGGTGGCGATGGCGAAAATATTCGGATCGAAAATAATGTCCTCGGGCGGAAAGCCGACCGTGTTCACCAGAATGTCGTAGGCGCGCTTGCAGATCGTGGTCTTGCGCTCGAAGGTGTCGGCCTGGCCTTTTTCGTCGAAAGCCATGACGACAACGGCGGCGCCGTGACGGCGCACGATCTTGGCGTGTTCGATAAAGGCCGCCTCGCCTTCCTTCATGGAAATCGAATTGACCACCGGCTTGCCTTGCAGGCATTTCAGCCCAGCCTCGATCACGGAGAACTTTGACGAGTCGACCATCACCGGCACGCGCGCGATGTCGGGCTCGGCCGCGATCAGATTGAGGAACGTCACCATGGCGGCTTCCGAGTCGAGCAGGCCCTCGTCCATGTTGACGTCGATCACCTGCGCGCCGTTCTCCACCTGCTCGCGCGCGATCGAGAGCGCGCTGGCATAATCGCCGGCGGTGATCAGCTTGCGGAACTTGGCCGAGCCGGTGACATTGGTGCGCTCGCCGACATTGACGAAGGGAATTTCCGGCGTGAGCGTAAAAGCCTCCAGCCCCGACAGCCGCAGCCGCCGCGGTAGCTCCGGAATCTTGCGCGGGGCTTTTCCGTCAACCGCTTTTGCAATCGCCGCGATGTGCTCGGGCGTGGTGCCGCAGCAGCCGCCGACCACGTTGACGAGCCCCGCGCCGGCGAATTCGGCCAGCAGCTCGGCCATGTATTCCGGGCTCTCGTCGTAATAGCCGAATTCGTTCGGCAGACCTGCGTTGGGATAGGCGCAGACAAACGTATCGGAGAGCCGGCCGAGCTCGGCGATATGCGCGCGCATCTCGGTCGCTCCGAGCGCGCAATTCAAGCCGATGGTGATCGGGCTGGCGTGCTTGACCGAATTCCAGAACGCCGCCGGCGTCTGGCCCGACAACAGACGGCCGGAGCGGTCGGTGATGGTGCCGGAGATCATCACCGGCACGTCGATGTCGCGCTCGGCGCAGGCCTCGGCAATCGCGTAGATCGCCGCCTTGGCGTTGAGCGTGTCGAAGATGGTCTCGATCAGCAGCAAATCGGCGCCGCCGTCGAGCAGGCCTTTGATCTGTTCTCCGTAAGCCACCCGCAACTGGTCGAAACCGATGGCGCGGAAACCGGGGTTCGACACGTCGGGCGAGATCGACGCCGTGCGGTTGGTGGGCCCGAGCGCGCCTGCGACAAAGCGGCGGCGGCCGTCTTCGCTCGAAGCCTGCCGGGCGGCCTCGTGCGCCAGCGTGGCGCCGGCATGATTGAGCTCGTAGGCGATGCCCTCCATGCCGTAATCGGCCTGCGCGATCGCGGTGGAGGAGAACGTGTTGGTGGAAACGATATCGGCGCCGGCGCGGAAATATTTGAGATGAATTTCGCGCACGGCGTCGGGCCGGCTCAAGTTCAGCAGATCGTTATTGCCGCGCACTTCGCGGTTCCAGGCGTCGAAGCGGGCGCCGCGATAGCCCTGCTCGTCGAGCTTGAGCTCCTGGATCATGGTACCCATGGCGCCGTCGAGCACCAGGATGCGGGTCTTCATCAGATCGAGAAACGCAAGTTTAGCGCTGGTGTGGGACGAATTGGGCATGGATCAGGCCGCTTGCTCCACCGCGGGCCGCAGGCCCAGCAGGTGGCAGATCGCGTAGACCAGGTCCGCGCGGTTCATGGTGTAGAAGTGGAACTGAGTGACGCCGCGATCGACCAGATCGAGCACTTGTTCGGCCGCCACCGCAGCGGCGATCAGCTTGCGCGTCGCCGGATCGTTGTCGAGCCCGTGGAAACGCTCGGCCAGCCAGGCCGGCACCGAAGCACCGGCGCGCGCGGCGAAATTCGTCGCCGCCTTGAAATTCTGCACCGGCAGAATGCCGGGCACGATCGGGATATCGATGCCGCGCGCGCGCACGCGATCGAGATAGCGGAAATAGAGATCGTTCTCGAAGAAAAATTGCGTGATGGCGCGCCCGGCCCCGGCATCGAGTTTGGCCTTGAGCATGTCGATGTCGGCGTCCACCGTCGGGCTGTCGGGATGCTTCTCCGGATAGGCTGATACCGAGACTTCAAAATCGGAACTGATGCGCTTGATGCCGGCCACCAGATCGGCGCCGTTCTGGTAGCCGCCCGGATGCGGCGCGTAGCGCTCGCCGGCGCCGTCGGCCGGATCGCCGCGCAGCGCCACGATGTGGCGCACGCCGGCGCCGTGATAATTGCGCACGATCTCGTCGACCTCGCCGCGCGCTGCGGCGACGCAAGTGAGATGCGCGGCCGGCGTCAGCGGCGTCTCGGCCAGAATGCGTTTCACCGTCGCGTGGGTGCGTTCGCGCGTGGTGCCGCCGGCGCCATAGGTCACCGAGACGAAATTGGGCGAAAGCGGCGCCAGCCGCTCGATCGACTCCCACAGAATCTTTTCCATCGACTCGTCTTTGGGCGGAAAAAACTCGAACGACACATCGATGCGGCGTTGCTCGCCGCGCTCGTTGCGGCTCAAGCGGATGGCGCTGTTCATCACGCCACCTCGCGCCGGTTGGGCTGCACCATCAGCGCGCGGTCGTCGCGCGCCAGCCACAGCGACACCGCGATCTTGCCGTCAGAGCCGGGCTCCGGCGCCAGGCTCTTGTGCAGCACCGGCTCGAGCCCGGACGCCGTCATCCATTGCGTCACCGTCTCGGGCGGAAAACCCAATCGGCGATGGGCATGCTGCTCGCGCAGAAATTCTAATTCGTGCGGCGCGAAGTCGACGACCAGCAACCGCCCGCCCGGCCGCAGCACCCTTGCTGCCTCTTTGATCGCGCGCGCGCCATCGTCCAGGAAGTGCAGCACCTGATGCAGGATGACGACGTCGAACGAGTCATTCGCCAGCGGCAGATCGTAGATGTCGCCTTGCCGAACGCTGCAATGTTTCAGGTCTGCGCGTTCCAGCCGGTCGCGCGCCAGCAGCAGCATGTCGAGCGACAGATCGAGGCCGAGCCCGCGCTCGATCTCACGGCCGAACAGTTCAAGCATACGGCCGGTACCGGTGCCGAGATCGAGCAGCGAACGGAACGGCTTGTCGGCCAGCGCCACACGGATCGCGTCTTCGACGGCTTCATCGGTCACGTGCAGTTTGCGGATGCGGTCCCATTCGGCGGCGTGCGCCCGAAAGTAAGCCTGCGCCGCGGCGGCGCGCGCCGAGCGCACCGAGTCGAGCCGCGCCCGGTCGCGGGCTATCGTCGGGTCGGCCGGATTGAGCCGTTCGAGCAGCGTGCGGGCGACCTCCGCCCCGCCGCCATGCTCGGAGAGGCGGAAGAACGCCCAGGTGCCCTCGCGGAAACGCTCGATCAGTCCGGCTTCGGCCAGCAGCTTGAGATGGCGCGAAATGCGCGGCTGCGACTGGCGCAGAATGTCGGTGAGGTCGGACACGGTCAGTTCGGCCTCGCCCAGCAGCGCCAGCACACGCAGCCGCGTTTCCTCGCCGGCCGCCTTGAGGGCGGCGTTGAGGGCGTCGAAGCCGAGCAGTTCGCTATCGGTCATGTTGGGGCCAGTTCAAACTATATAAAGATATCTTTATACGTTGAAACAAAGCGCTACAAGCCCAGTTGGTGGCGCCTGTGATAAGAATAACCATGGCTAGCAACGACTTCGGCATACGCGACGGCGAGCAGGCAGTTGAATTGCCAGAAAAAACAGATGCTTGCCTCTATTTCATTGGCCGCATCCGCACGCCCTGGAAGACCCGCAAGCAATGCCCGAAAAACGCCCGTGAATCCAACGCAGTATGCGCCGTCGAGCTCGATCCGCGCTGGTCCGAAGCTCTGAAAGATGTGGCGACCTCTAGCCACCTGGTGCTGCTGTACTGGATGGACCAATCGCCGAGAAACCTTGTTCTGCAAGTTCCCGGGCACTACGGCGTGCAACGCGGCACCTTTGCTCTGCGCTCGCCGGCCCGCCCCAACCCGATCGCCATGAGTGTAGTGCGGCTGCTGAACATCGAGGGCGCCACCCTCTCGGTGGCCGGGCTGGACTGCCTGGACGGCACCCCGCTGCTCGACATCAAGCCCTATTTCGCCTCCACCGACAGCGTTCCGGACGCCGTCGTGGGCTGGCACCAAAACAAATAGCGTCTAAAACATAAATCTTATCAATAAGTTCCAATCTCTTGCGCCGATTTTAAAAGCATATTTCCGGAACCATTGAACCGCCGCGGCGCTTGCCCCGACGAACGATGGGCACGAGTTCATCGGGGAGGCTGCAATGTCCGCCAAGTTTTTCACCGCCGCCGCGCTGATCGTCGCCGCCATACTGTCGTGCGCGCCTGCGCAGGCCCAGCAGCGCTTCGCCTACAACTCACCCGCCGCCCCGCAATATGCGCCGATGGCGCAAGAGGATGCAGCCGACGAGGCGCAGATCGACCCGCGCCTGGCGCGCCAGACGGTCACCTATTCGACCAGCGAAGCACCCGGCACCGTCGTGATCGATACGCCCAACACCTATCTCTATTTCGTGCTCGGCAACGGCCAGGCCATCCGCTACGGCATCGGCGTCGGCCGCGAAGGCTTCACCTGGGCCGGCGTCAAGCAAGTCGCGCGCAAGGCCGAGTGGCCGGATTGGTATCCGCCGCAGTCGATGATCGCGCGCCAGCCCTATCTGCCGCGCTTCACCGCCGGCGGCCCAGGCAATCCGCTCGGCGCGCGCGCCATGTATCTAGGCAGCAGTGAATACCGCATCCACGGCACCAACAATCCGGCGACCATCGGCAAACAGGTGTCGAGCGGCTGCATCCGCCTCACCAACGAAGACGTGACCGATCTCTATAACCGCGTGCAGCTCGGCGCCAAGGTGGTGGTGCTGCCGATGACACAGCACGCCCATGTCGCGCAGGCGCATCCAGTGACTACATCTTACGCGCAGGCCCCGCAGAGCAACGCGCAACGCACCTGGGCCAGCATCCGCCCTTCCAGCATTTACTAGTTTTCTGACTGAACCTCCCCCAAACTTGCCCGGCCCAAAAGCCGGGCAATTTTTTTGCGCGCGTTATTTCGCGGCCACCTTCTCAGGCTGCGCGCCGGAAGGCGCTGGCGCTTTCACCGGATCGGTGTGAAATTCAATCCCGCCATTCGCGCCCGCTTGCAGGCGTGTCACCACGCGCCAGTGCAGATCGTCCGTGTTCGGGTAATCGAGCCGAAAATGCGCGCCGCGGCTTTCGGTGCGCTTGAGACTGGCAATGGCGAGGATGCGCCCCAGCAGCGCGAGATTGCGCACCGACAGCGCGCTTTCGAGTTCCTCACCGCGCACCTTGTCCGAACTGCGCGCTTTATCGTCGAGCCGCATGGCCGGCAGGTCGTCGCGCTCGATGCGCTCATATTCGGCGAGCGCCTCACGCAGCGTGCGTTCCTCGCGGATGGGGCCGAGCTTGTTGTGCGCCAGCTGGCGGCAGCGCATGCGCAGATCCGATTGCAAGAGACCGCGTTCGCGGCTCATCAGGCCGGCGAGCCAGGCGCGTTCGGATTGCGGAATGGCGCCGTCGTCCGGCCCGGGCAATTTTATCCGCGCCGCCTTGACGAGCGCCGCCGCCTTTTTGCCGGCGCGGCGGCCATAGACCAGCGAGGCCGACAAGGCCGAACCGCCAATGCGGTTGCCGCCGTGAATGCCGCCGGCCGTCTCGCCGGCGGCGAACAGGCCGTCGACCGGGGTCTTGCCGTGGATGTCAATTTTCAATCCGCCGAGCCAGGTGTGGCTACCGGGTGCCACCTCCAGCGGCGTCTTGCTGATGTCGATGTGCCGGTGCAGGCAGGTTTTGTACACGTGCGGAATCTGTTTCTGGATGACCTCCATGGGAACCTTGGTCGCATCCATGAAGATGCCGCCGGTGGAGGTCGCGCGTCCGGCGTGGATTTCCTTGGCCATGGCGAGGATGACTTCGGAGCGGGTCGATTGCTCCGCCGTGTCCGGGAAGTAACGCTTGAGAAATTCCTCGCCCTCGCGATTTCGAAACACCGCGCCGGCATTGATGAAGCCTGTGGGATGCGGCGCAAAGCCGAACAGTTCCTTGGGCGAGCAGCACATCGCCTGAAAGTCGATCATCTCGATGCCGAGCAGCGGTACGCCGGCGCGGAAAGCGAGCACGTAGCCGTCGCCGGTCACCTGCGGCGGGTTGTCATTGACGTAGAACAGCCCGCTGCCGCCGCCGGTGCACAGGATGATTTGCTGCGCATGATAGATGACGAGCGCGCCGTTCGCATAATCCACGCCCCAGGCGCCGATCACGCGGTCATCTCGTTTGATGAGATCGACGATGGCCGTGATCGAATGTTTCTCGATGCGGGCATCGGCGCGCAGTTTCTTGGACAGCACCTTGGTGACCATGTTGCCGGTGGTGTCGTAGTGATGGCAGGCGCGGTTTTTGGAGTGACTGGGAAACTCCTTGAGGTCGAGCTTGCCGTCCTTGTCGCGGATGAAATCCGCCCCCCAGGATTCGAGATCGTGCACCACATCGACAATGTCGTGCACCCACACGCGCGCGAGCGCGGGATCGATCAGTTCGCCGTCGTGACTGAGGATGTCCTGGAGATGCAGCTCGGGGCTGTCGTCGGCGCCCATGGCGGCGGCAAAGCCTCCGCGCGCCACCGTGGTGGTGCCTGAGGTGGCGCGGCCCTTGGTCACCTGGATAACGGCGACGCCGGCTTGCGCGCATTCGAAAGCCGCCATGGTGCCGGCCGCGCCGCCGCCGACGATCAGCACGTCGGTTTGGTGATGCTTGACGGGAATGTCGAGGCCGGGGGACTTGCTCTGCATTGTCATCGTTGTCGCGTCAGGCTTTTGCAATTTCAACGAAGGCGTCCACGCAGGCATCGGCAAAGATGACATCGTTGACGTGCAGCGCGTGTTCTTCGACCAGCGCGCCCTTCAGGTGGGTTTTCAGGGTGTCCATGAAAATTTGATACTCTTCGGCGCGCTTCCACGGGCCCTTGTCGTTGCCGGCAAGATCGGTGGCGCGGCGCTTGGTGTGCTCGCTGAAGCCATTGAGCGGCACGAGAATGCGCACCGGCCCTTTGGCGGCATTGAGTCGCGTGGCAATCTCAAAGCCCAGTTTTTCGAATTCCTCGGCGTTGGTCCGCATCAGCAGGTTCTGCGCGTTGTAGCGGAAAAATTCGCGTGCCTGGTAACGCTCGGGCACCTGGCCTGCCCAGAAGTTAGCATGGTCGATGGCGCCCGGCACGATCACTTGCGGCAGGCCGGCCGCGCCCGCGCTCGTCAATCGCGTGTTGCCGGCGGAATACACACCATCGACGATCAGATCGGCGAGCTCATGCGTCGTGACATCGACAACGCCCATGAGTTCGCCCGAGGCCGCCAGACGTTCGAGTGATTTGCCGCCGACGCCCGAGGCGTGAAACAGAATGACTTCATAGCCCAGGGATTCGAGCCGTTCGGTCACGCGCTCGACGCAAGCGGCCGTGCCGCCAAACGAGGAGACCGCGACCAGCGGCGTTTTCGTTATCCTGGTTCCCCGCTTCGCCACCCGGTTCTTGGCGGCCGCGGCCACCGCCATCGCGGCGTCTTCCATGACCGATTTGGTGATGCGGTTGAGCGAAACGTCGCCGATCGAGGGATACATCGCGATGTCGCTCTCGGCGACGTACCACTGCACGGCCGCGGTCCCGGCGACCGTGCTGATCATCACCTTGGGCACGAGGTAGGGCAGTGCCCGCAGGATCGAGCAGACGAGATTGGTCCCATTCGCTCCGCCGAGCCCGATGGCGCCGGAAACTTCGCCACTGACGAATTTGTCGAGCAGCATCTTGACGCCGCCTTCGATCATCACCGCGGCGGCATCCTGGCGCGAACGTTCGTGCAGCGTTTGCCAGGAGGCGCCGGCCGCCGCGGCAACGCTTCCGCCCGCCAAATCGGCTTCGCCGGCGTCGTGCGATTTCAAGGATAAATCGACGATCCATGGCGTCGCACCCGCGCGCGCGAGTGCGTCGGCGATGAAGCGCGCTTCCTTGCCCTTGGTATTCATTGTCGCCAATACGGCGACCGTCGATCTCGATGCACTCAAGAGGGCCTCACGAGACGTTTGTGGGATACTGCGCCACGAGAGTTAGACATATTTCCCGGCACAAAGCGATATCGGCTGCGATGACCCGGAGTTCATCGAGGCGGTTGGCCGGAAGCCCCGATGAAGGCTATACCGTGCTCCCATTTTGAAGGAGCGAGGCGATGCGAATAGCGGCAATGGCGGCGGGCGCGGTCGGCGGATATTTCGGCGCGCGCATGGCGGCGGCGGGCCACGACGTGTTCTTCATCGCGCGCGGCGCCCATCTCGAAGCCATCAAGAAAAGCGGCCTCAAGATCGAGAGCGTGCATGGCGACCTGCATCTGCCAAAGCCGAACGTCACCGATGACCCCAAGACCGTAGACCCGGTCGACATCGTGCTGTTCGCGGTCAAGCTGTGGGATACCGAGAAGGCCGCCGAGCTGACGCGGCCCTTGGTGGGCGCGGGCACCCGCGTCATCACCTTGCAGAACGGCGTCGACAGCGTCGAGCGCGTGGCGCCGATCCTCGGCGCCGACAACACGATCGGCGGCGCCGCCTATATCGCCACCACCATCGCCGCGCCCGGCGTCGTCAAACATACCAGCAGCTTCGCCAAGATGCGCTTCGGCCGCGCCGACAAAAAACCAGACGCGACGCTGCAAGCCTTCGTCACCGCCGGCAAGGCCGCCAAGATCGACCTCGACATCTCCGCCGATATCGAACGCGAGCGCTGGGAGAAATTCGCCTTCCTCACCGCCATGGCCGGCTCGACCGCGACGCTGCGCTCATCCATCGGCCCGATCGTGGCGGATGCGGAGTTGCGCTCTTTCTTCCGCAAGCTGATGGAGGAGGCTTTCGCCATCGGCAAGGCCAAGGGCGTGGCGCTCGATCCCGCCTATCTCGATGACCGCATGAACTTCGTGACGACCAAGGTCGAGCCTGGCATGAAGGCCTCGATGGCTCACGATCTGGAACGCGGCAATAGACTGGAGCTCGATTGGCTTGCCGGTAAAGTGCGCGAACTCGGCCGCAGCCTCAACATCCCGACACCGGCGAGCGACATGGTCTACATCGTGCTCAAGCTGCACCGGATGGGGGCGTAGCCCGCCACTTGCGGTGCAAGGCTAATCGTCTATGATCTGAACGGGGATTTGCAGGCTCCCCATGAGACGGCCGTACCGTCCAAGCTCTGCGCAACACTCGGCATATCGAGAGGATTGCGCATGAATGACGGCACCCGCTCAACGCATTCAGACATTCTATTGCTCTATGCCGCGCGCGGCGTGCGCGGCTTCGGCGACGGCTTTGCCATCATCATTCTCCCGGCCTATCTGTCGGCGATCGGTTCAGCCCCGCCGAGATCGGCCTGGTCGCCAGCGCGTCACTGCTCGGCACCGCGCTGCTGACGCTGGCCATCGGACTGATCGCGCCGCGCCACGACTTGCGCAAGCTTCTGCTGGGCGGCGCGGTTTTGATGGCCTGCACCGGCCTGGCGTTTCCCAATTTCGATGCGTTCGCGTTGATCGCGGTTGTTGCGTTTGTTGGCACCGTCAATCCATCGACCGGCGATCTCGGCGTGCTGGTGCCGCTCGAGCACGCCATGCTGGCGCACGGTGTCCCCGACCGCGAGCGGACACGCACTTTCGCGCGCTACAGTCTGATCGGCGCGCTCTCGATGGCAGCCGGATCCCTGGCGGCGGCCTTGCCGGATTTCATCGTGCTCGCAGACATCAGCCGCATCGATGCATTCAAGCTGATGTTTTACGCTTATGCAGCGCTGGGTCTTGCGAGCGTCGTGCTGTACCGCTATTTGCCGCATGTCGTGATGGACGAGCGCCCCAGCGCCGCGCCGCTCGGCCCCTCGCGCGGCGTGGTGTACAAACTGGCGGCGCTGTTTAGCCTCGATGCCTTCGCCGGCGGCTTCGTCGTCCAGTCGCTGCTGGCGTTGTGGCTGTTCGAGCGTTTCGACTTGTCGCTGTCAGCCGCCAGCCTGTTCTTTTTCTGGTCGAGCGTGCTGAGTGCGTTTTCCTATCCGGTGGCGGCCTGGCTGGCCAAACGCATCGGCCTGATCAACACCATGGTCTATACCCACATCCCGTCCAGCCTGTTTCTTATCCTGGCGGCGTTCTCGCCGGACTTGATCCTGACGCTGGCGCTGCTGCTGATCCGCTCCGCGCTGTCGCAAATGGACGTTCCCACCCGCACGTCCTATGTGATGGCGGTGGTGACGCCGGCCGAGCGCACCGCGGCCGCCAGCGTGACCGCCGTTCCGCGTAGTCTTGCCTCGTCGATCAGCCCGGCGATGACCGGTGTCCTGCTGGCCACGCCGTTTGCGGGCCCATGACGGTGAGCGGCAAGCCGAATGAATTGACCATCGCCACGGCGCTCACCGGCAACTTGAAAGTCGCCGGCCAGATCGCCAGCCAGGCCGGCAACATCACCGGCTCCATCACCAGCCTGCTCGACAGCTCCATCGGCAAGAGCGTCGGCCAA
>SHVM01000097.1 GCA_009694265.1 Pseudolabrys sp. | reverse complement strand
AGAGCGCCCACCACCACATCGAGCGCCACGTCATGACTGCCCATGATCACCAGATCGGGCGCCTGCGCAGCACTGCCGATCAACGTTACTTGCACTTGGGTATCGGCATCGAGCGATGAGGCGAGCGCGTCGATCTCGAGAAATCCGTCGGCCTGCGAGAAGCTGGTGACCGAGCCGGAACCTTTACCGGTCGGGAACGCGACGGCGCCCTCCTCGCTTTGGATCAGCGACACCAGCACGAATTCCTTGCGGCCGAGCTCGGAGGCAATGCGGACCGGCACGCGCGCGTTGACGGATTGCGCCGCTTCCGGCGGCAACCCGGCGCGGGCGCGGATCACGGGCGCGACGAATGCATGGAAGGTGAAAATCGCCGAGGTCGGAAATCCCGGCAGCACCACGATCGGTTTGTCGCCGATAACGCCGAGGCAGAGCGGCTTGCCCGGCTTGAGCGCGACGCCATGCACCAGAATTCCGGGCGCGCCCAGCCGCGACACGATGGCGTGCGACAGATCGCCGGCGCCTTTCGAGGTGCCGCCCGAGAGCACCACCATGTCGCTTTTCGCCAGGGCCTCGCGCACGGCTTTTTCCAGCAGCGCCGCGTCGTCGGGGAATGCGCCCATGATCAGCGGCTCGCCACCAGCTTCCGCGATCGCAGCGGCGATGATGGCGCCGTTGCTGTCGTAGACGCTGGCAGGCTTGAGCGCCTTGCCGGGCTCAATTAGTTCGTCACCGGTGGAGAGCACCGCCACGATCGGCCGCCGCACCACATCGACATGCGCGATCCCGCTGGCCGCCAGCATGCCGATCTCGCGCGAGCCGATACGCGCGCCGCGCCGCAGCAATGTCTCGCCGCGCGCGATGTCGGAGCCGGCGTAAGAAACGAATTGGCCGGGTGCCGCGGCGCGCCGCAGCTCGATACGCGGCATGCCCTGCGCGATCAGCTCGGTCTGCTCGATCATGACCACCGCGTCGGCGCCGCGCGGAATCACGCCGCCGGTGGCGATTGCCGTGGCGGTGCCGGAAGCGACTTCCAATGTGGGCGCATGACCGCAGGCGATCAATTCGGCATTGAGCACAAACAATCTCGGCGCGCCGTCGCTGGCGCCGATGGTGTCGGCCGCGCGCAGCGCAAAGCCATCCACATTGGAACGGTCGAACGGCGGCGCATCGACCGCGGCCACGACATCATGCGCGAGCACGCGCGCCAGCGCATCGCCGAGCATCACGGTCTCCTCGCCGATCGGCGTGAGATCGAGATGACCCTCGAACCGCGCGCGCGCTTCCTCGGCCGACACCACGTCGAGGAATTGCTCCTGCCGCGCCGCGGCCCGCACGCGCGCGATCAGATTGTCATTATCCGAATTTGGTTTGCGGTTCTCGCTCATCGTACGTCACTCAGTATACGATTCATGGCCACGGCCTTACCGCAACGGCCGAACCGGCGGAATAGCCTTCGCTGTCCGCCGGCACCAGAATCCATCCGTCCGAGCGCGCCAGCACCGACAGCGGCAGATATTTCGTCGCCAGCGGTTCGGCCTGGCCGCCATTGCGCCGCACCGGCACCACTTCGGCAAGCCCGATCGTTGACGTGACCTTGCGCGCCAGCGTCAGGGTCTCGACCACTTCGCTCACTTTATTATGCAGGGTCGTGGCGAGCCGTTCCTGGATGTACCGCCCGACCACCAGCCAAACGCTGAGCGCTGCATCCAGCCGTCCCGGCAGCATGAGCACCGGGCGCGGCCCGACAAATCCGAGCGCGGCGGTTTCTCCCGGCGTGAGCGCGATGCCATGCACGGCCAGCCGCGCCTCGCGCGCCAGCATCTGCACGCTGTTGTCGTTGCGGCCCTGGCCGGTGCCGCCGATGACGACAATGGCGTCGGCGCTTTCCGCGCCCAGCACAGCGCCGAAATCGCGCCCGGCGTCTTCCAGCCGCGCCGAGCCGCCGCAGCGTTCGATGTCGTTCGCCACCAACCGCGCGGCGGCGTTGATGATGCCGCTTCCGCGCAGCGGCAATACGCGAATGCGCGGCTCGCGCACGGTGACGCGCGCGATGCCGGCGGCGGCAAAGGCCGCCAGATCGGTGAGCGACAAACGTTCGCCGGCGCGCCGCAATGGAATCGCCAAATCGCAATCGCCGCCGGCCGGCAACACGCCATCGCCCGGATTAATGACGGCCAGCGCTTCGGCGCGGGTGCCGGCAATTTTCACCGCGTCGAACGGCGCAACACTGTCGGTGTCGGGCGGCATCGGCTGGCCGACCTCGACGCGCTGCGGAGGTTTCGGCAACAGCACAGGGGCATAACCGCCGGCGCCCAAGGTCAAATCCGCAAGCAGCGCCCAGCCATCGAGCAAGGCCAGCGCCGCGCTCGGGCGCGACGGCGCCAGGGCGTCGGCGGCCAGCGTGCGCCCACTCGCCACGGTCAGTTCGACCGCGCGCGGCATGACCGGCTTCACGTCCAGATCGACAATCGCCAGCACATCGGCGAGCGGCGTCAGCCGTGCAATCGTCTGTATTGTCTCGGACGCCGCCGCCATAGTTGCGTGCTTGACCTTGTGGGCTTCAGATATTTCAGTCTACCTCAACAAGGTGGCCGGCACAGCGACGCTTTTTCTAGGGATGAAACCGGGGCAGAACGCGTGTTTACAACGACAAAAGACAAAGCACTTCTCACCACCACCACCGGGGCGCTGCCCCGGCCCAGCTGGTACACCGAAAACTTGCGCGGCATTCCGCTGTCGCAAGGCTTTTCCCGCCTGGCCTATCGTGAGCAGCATTTCGACTGCCTGGCCTGCCATGTGGCGGCCCAGCATCGCGCCGGCATCGACATCATGGTGGACGGCGACACCAGGCTTGACGACGACGTCGCCGGACGCGGCTGGGTGAGCTACGTCACCGAGCGCGTCACCGGCATCGGCGAACCGCGCGTCGAAGTGCCGCCGGCCGGCTTCATGGCGGATAAGGGGCCGGGCGATCTGATGTGGGAAGTGATCGAGACCCGCATGACGCCGCCGGTCGTTAGAAAAATCGGTGCGACATCGTTGCAGCTCGACCGCGCCTACAAGGCGATCGCGCCGATGACAGACAAACCGGTGAAGATCGGCTCGATCTCGGCCCAGATCCTGGCGCTGATGCTGGCCAACGAACACTACAAGGACCGGCTTGAGCTGCTGATGGATCTCTCCGCCGCGCTCAACCGCGAATATCACCTGCTTGCCGACGCCGGCGCGCCGCTGCTGCAGGTCGAGGAGCCGGCGATTCATCAAGTGATCGCCGATCCCAACCAAAAGATAAAGCCGCAGCAATGGGTCGAGGCGTTCAATGCGGAAGTGAAAGGCCTGCGCGACAAATGCGAAGTGTGGTGCCACACCTGCTGGGGCAGTCCCGCCGCGCAGCGGGTCGCCAGCAAGGACCAATCCTACAAGGCGGCGCTGCCTTTTCTCGATCAGATCGACTGCGACGTGATCACGGTCGAGGGCGCATTCAACAAAGGCCTGGACCTCGAACATTTCGGCACGATGATTTCCAAGAACAAGAAGATCGCGCTCGGCGTCATCAGCCACCGCACGCTGCAGGTCGAGCGTCCGGAAGAGATCGCCGATCTCATTCGCCGCGCGCTGAAACATATCGAGCCGGAACGGCTGATCCTGACCAGCGACTGCGGCTTCGGCCGCCAATCGATGGGCCGCATGCACGCGTTCTACAAGATGGTGGCGCTGACGCGCGGCACCAATATTGTGCGTAAGGAACTGGGCTTGCCGCAAGCGCATATCCCGGCTACCGACCCGAGGCTTTCCATGGTGCCGCTCGCATGATCCCGAAAAGTGGGTACCGGTTTTCGGATAAGATCATGCGCGAGGAAAAAACGTCGTGAGCAGCGAAACGACCATGAACCTGCGCGGCCTGAAATGCCCGCTGCCGGCGCTGCGGGTGCGCAAAAAGCTGACGAGCTTGAAATCCGGTGATCTAATCGTAGCGGAATGCACCGACCCGCTGGCGGCAATCGATATTCCGAATTTATTGCGGCAGACCGGCGACACGCTGGAAGACAAGGCGGAAGCCGAAGGCGTTCTGACGTTCCGGATTCGGAAGAAATAACTCAGTCGAGACAAAACCCCTTGGCGCGGACAAAGGCGCCGAAATCGGCCCGGTGCGGGTCGGCATATTGGCGCGCTTTGTCTTCCGACCAGCCGTAAAATTCCACGCGGCCGAAACGCTCGGTATCGCGCTGATTGCGGTAGGGGCGCGACGCCGCGCGGCGGCGGTCGTAAGCCTCGATCTTTCGCGCAAGATCGCCTTCGACGAAACGCTCCTCATGCAATGTGGTATCGAGCGACAGCCGCGGCGTGATGCCGCCCTCCTCGGCCGGCCAGCCGACGCACATGCCGGCGATGGGAATGACCTTGTCCGGCAGTTCGAGCAGTTTGCTTACGGTGCTGGCATGATCGCGGATGACGCTGATCGGGCAGCAGCCGAGGCCTACCGCCTCGGCCGCGCGCAGAAAGGTGGCGAGCACAATCGCCGCATCCACCGATGCATTAAAAAACAAATCGAGATGATCGTTGGGAAACGGTTTGCCGCGCGCTTGCGCGATAAACGGCACCCGGCGTCCGTTGGCGAGGAACACCAGGAACACAGGCGATGTGCGCGCCCACGGCATGTCGGGCAGCAGATTGGCAATCGCGTCGCGCCGGCTCTTTTCCCTGACGATAACAATGTCGGCCTGCTGCAGATCGCTTTTCGACGGCGCCGACAGCGCGCAGGCGCATAACAGCCGCAGCAAGTCCGGCGTCACGTCGCGCGGCTGATAACACCGGATGACGCGATGGGCGGCGATGCGGGCGAGCTCGTCTTGTCCGGGCAGCGCCGGATCGACGCCGAGCTTTTCCCCGAAACGCAGCGCGAGCGCGGCCTGGATGGATTGGGTGGGGTCCGACATCGAACGGCTCCTTGATGGCATGGCCGGTTGCCACACTATCCTATCCTGGCATCCCTGCGTCAGGCTTAGGCGCCGACAAACGAGGCGCAGTCCGCTTGCTATTTTTTACGGAACACCGCGTCGGGATTGCCGGCGACAGCGCAGCCAAACAGCATCAGGCAACGCATCAATTCGCAGCCTCGCCGAACGGCATCTGGGCGGCGTCTACCGCAGGCTCGAAGATTTACGATGCTCATAAAGCGGGGCATATCGCGACACCGCAAATTGATTTTGAGATTGTGGTTTTAAAATCGTCGATGTGGCATCTTATCTGCCGCCCCTTAGCGGACCGTCACCGGCCCAAGGCGTGCCGGTTCGAACCGCCGCGCCAAATAAAAAACAACCTAGTGTGAGGAAACCAATATGCGCCGATTGTTTTCGATTTTGTTCGCCGCCGCGGTACTCAGCGCTCCGGCCGTCTCAAATGTACAGGCCGCGGACGATTATCCAAACCGGCCGATCCGGCTGGTCGTCGGCTTCGCGCCCGGCGGCGCCACCGATACGCTCGCCCGCCTGTTGATCGGCGCGCTTAGCACGGAACTCGGGCAGTCGGTCTATGTCGAGAACATTGCCGGCGCGAGCGGTTTGCTCGGCTGGCGCAACATCGCGGGCTCCACGCCCGATGGCTACAGCCTGCTGATGGCTGAGAACGCAGTCGCGATCCGCCCTGGCTTTAAGGATATGACTCCGGCCTTCGATCCGGTCACGCAACTGGATGCAGTCGCGTCGGTGGCGCATTCGCCACTCGCGCTTTGTGTGGCCGACAATGTGCCGGCCAACAACGTCAAGGAGTTGATCGCGCTGTCGCGCAAGACCGAAAAGAAGCTGAACTTCGCCTCCGCCGGCGCCGGCTCGGTCGCGCAACTGGTCTGGGAAGCGGTCAAGGACGGCGCCAAGATCGACGCGGTCGATGTGCCCTATCGCGGCGGCGGACCGGCGATGGCCGCCATTATCGCCGGCCAGGTCGACATGATCATGGCGTCCAGCCAGGTGGCGAAACCACTGGTCGAGGCCAAGCGGATCAAGGCCCTTGCCGTCACTGGCAAACAGCGCTCGCCGGCTCTGCCGGGCGTGCCGACCTTGGCGGAAGCTGGCGTCAAAACCGCCGACGTCGATCTGCAATTCTGGTTCGGCGTATTCGGCCCGAAAGGCCTGCCGGCCGATGTGAAAATCAGGCTGGAAAAGGCCATCGCAAAAACCCTGCAATCGCCGGCCGTGCGCGAGCGGCTGGCTGCTCTCGATATCACGCCTGAATTCGGTCCCGGCGCCGCGCTGGAAACGCGGCTGAAGAACGAGATCAAGAACTGGAAAACCTTCATCGAGGCCAAAGACATCAAGGCTCAGTAGCATTATGAGCCGTGGACCTTGGATCGCTCATTTCGGTGATAATTTTCTCTGGTCGAATGCGACCCTGATCCTGAAAGGCATGGCACCCTATGGTGTGGTCGCGCTCGAGGAGATCGACCGCGTCTGCGAAAAACTGCGCGCGCGCGAGAATGAGCCCGATCGCGGCCAAGTCTGGCAGGAAGAATGGCGCGCGCTGGGAAACCTCATCGAGAAACTAGGCGACCAGGCGCTTGCCAAAAACCACACGATCACCGCGGGCGACTATTATCTCCGCGCCGGCATCTACCACTACAACGCCGAGCGTTTCATCGTTCCTGGGCCGGAAAAGAAAGCGCAGGCTAGCCACGCCTATAAGATTTGGCACCAGGGCATCCGGCTGCGCTGCCCCAACATAGAATTCGTCGAAGTGCCTTATGAAGGCACCACGCTGCCCGCACTGTTCATGAAGACGCAGACCGGAGCTCCCGCGCCGACCGTCGTCGTGGTCAACGGAATGGATAACGCCAAGGAGATGAGCATCTTTTTTTGCGGCCTCGAATTCGCCCGCCGCGGTTACAACACGCTCTGCCTGGACGGCCCCGGCATGGGTGAGATGCGCCGGATGCGCGACATGCCAAGCCGCTACGATTACGAAGTCCCTGGCACGGCGGCCTTTAACTACCTCGCCGCGCGCGCGGATGTCGACGCCAAGCGCATCGCCATCATGGGCTACAGTTTCGGCGGCTATTACTCCTCGCGTATCGCCGCCTTCGAGAAACGCTATGCGGCCTGCATTGCGCTGTCCGCGCTGCACTGGGATCTCGCCGCCTGGCAGCAGAAGATCAAGGACGCCAACAAAAGCGCGCCGAAGTCGGTCGCGCAGTCGAACTTCCAATGGCGCTGGGTTGCCGGCGCCAAAGATGAAGACGAAGGCATCGAGATCGCCAAAAAGTTTTCGCTCAAACACGTGGCGAAGAACATCAGCTGCCCGTTTCTCGTCACCCACGGCGGCAACGACCGGGTCGTGCCGGTCGAGAACGCGCAAAAGCTCTATGACGCGGTCGGCTCGAAGAACAAGACGATCAAGATCTTCACGACGGAAGAAGGCGGCGCCGAGCACGCCCATGTCGACAACCGCCAGATCGGCATCGATTTTGCCGCCGATTGGCTCGCAGATAATATGTAGGGCTTCGCGCTTTTGCGGTTTCTACGGGCTTGGCGGAGAGGGAGGGATTCGAACCCCCGATGCCCTTGCAGGCATGCCGCATTTCGAGTGCGGTGCATTCAACCGCTCTGCCACCTCTCCAAACCATTGAGAGCGCTATACAATCAGCTAGTTCACTGATCGTACAAAGGGCCGGTTGCTACCCTTTTGCTACCCAATCGTTTTAGTGCGCCTGTTTATTACGTCCTCTAGATTGCGGTCAACGCGAGCGGCGGCATCTTCCTGCATTCCCGGCATAACGTGCGAATAAAGGTCCATTGAGAGAGGCGGAAATCCGTCTTGGACAGGGCGAGACGCTACCAGATGTTTGTCGCGCCCTAGCTGTCTCGGAGCAGACTTTCTATCGGTGGCGCAAGGAGTTCGGCGGCTTGAAACTGTCACAAGCGCAGCGTCTGAGGGGGCTTGAA
>SHVM01000096.1 GCA_009694265.1 Pseudolabrys sp. | reverse complement strand
ACGCCATGCGACAACGGAAAATACGGCTCGATCCGGCGCATCTGCGCCTCGGACAGCAAGAACAAATCAGTCATGGCGACACCTCCTCGCGCCGCCATTGAATCAACCGATCATCTGATCCGCAAGATATTTAATGGGTCCTGACCCTAATTGCATCGTGCTCTAATTACCATGGAACCTTCACCATAACCGGCGCGTTCTGCTGCGGGGTACGTGGAGGTTGATCATGCGCATGTTGCTTGGAATTATTGTCGGCGGGCTTTTGACGGTCGGCGGTGCCTATATCTACGACTCTCACAACGCGCTCGACGCGGTGAACGCCCCGGCGAGTGCCCAGCGGCCATTGGTCAACTGGGACATCGTCGGCACCAAATGGCAGCACCTGACCGTGCGCGCCCGTAGCGAATGGACCCGGCTTGCCGGCTGACGCTCATGCCGCGGTGGGGGCCCACCCAGCCTAGGTGCAGGCTTTAATCGGCGTACCCCCGTGTTATCGTGGCGCTTCCACCACGGGGAAACGCCCATGCGCGCCGCCTATTACGAAAAAAACGGTTCGGCGCGCGAGGTTTTGCGTGTCGGCGAAGTTGAAACGCCGCAAGCCGGCCCCGGCGAGGTGCGCGTCAAGCTCGCCACCTCGGGCGTAAACCCATCCGATGTCAAAGCCCGCCAGGGCAGCCGCAAGATTGCCTGGCCGCAATTGATTCCGCACAGCGACGGCGCAGGCCACATCGATCAGGTGGGCGACGGCATCGCCAAATCGCGCATCGGAGAGCGGGTCTGGGTCTGGAACGGGCAGTGGAAGCGGCCCTTCGGCACGGCTGCCGACTATATCGCGTTGCCCGCCGCGATGGCGGTGAAGCTGCCGAAGAAAATGAGCTTCGAGGCCGGGGCTTGTTTGGGCATTCCGGCCATGACCGCCTTCCACGCGGTGACGCTCGCAGCCGCGGCCAAGGGCATAACCCTGCTCGTTGCCGGCGGCGCCGGCGCGGTGAGCCAATACATCATCCAATTCGCCAAGGCGCAGGGCGCGCAGGTTCTGACCACCGTGTCCTCGCCCGAAAAGGCCAAGACTGCGCTTGAGGCCGGCGCCGACCACACCATCGATTACAAACGCGACAATGTCGGCGAGCGCGTGATGGAGATCACGGCAAAGCGCGGCGTCGACGCGGTGATCGAGATGGATATCGCCGGCAATGCCAAATTGCTGCCGGGCGTGCTGCGCCCGAAAGGCAGCGTCATCATCTATGGCACCGGCGCGCCGGAGGCCGCTTTGCCCGCGGGGTTCTGCCTGGTCAATTCCATCCGTCTGCAATTCTTCCTGGTCTATGAGCTCGACACCAGCGAACGTGAACGTGCGATCGCGGCCATCAATCGCGCGCTCGAACAAAACAAGTTGCTCAACCGGGTGGCTCAGCCGCTCTATGGCTTGAATGATATCGTCGCTGCCCATGAGGCGGTGGAAAAGGGTACACTCGGCAACGTGATCGTGACGATGTAAAAGACATACGATGAGCAGCGTGACGCAACGCTTCGGCTGGTATCTCGCGGTCCTGCAGCTGTTTTTCACTCTGTGCTGGACGGTCTATGCGATCTATTTTCCGAAACTCGCCGCCAGCGCCGGCCTCGCCCCCGGCGCCGTGATCCTGCTGCTGATGCTCGATCAGGCGATTTTCACGGTCTGCGATTTCGCCACCGGCATCGCCGCCGACAAAATGACGCGCGTCATCGGCCGGCTCGGCATCTGGGTGGCGGCGGCGACCGCGCTGTCCTGCGTGGCATTCATCGCCCTGCCCTTCGTGGCGAGCGCCGGCGCGCCGCTGCTGATTGCCGTGACTTTGGTCTGGACGGTCACTTCGTCGGCATTGCGCGCGCCGCCGCTCAAGCTGCTCGGCAAATATGCCGCCAAGCCGTCGATCCCCTTACTCACAAGTCTCGCCATGCTGGGCCACGGCATTGCGAGCGCGCTGGCCCCCTATCTCGCCATCACGCTGCGCGATGTCGACCCGCGCGTTCCGTTCTCGGTGGCCAGCATCGTGCTGGTGCTCACCACGCTCGGCATGATTTCAGCCGAACGCAAGCTGGCGAGCGCGCCGCAACCCAAGGCGGAGAGCCCGCCCATAGGCGCCTTCGGCACGATGACAACGACGGCCATTGTGTTTGCGCTCGGCATGATCGTGCTGGCGCTCGGCTACCAAATGCATGTCGCGCTTGCCAGCGGGCCCTTGTATTTGCGCTTTGCCAAGACCGACGAGCTGCCATGGCTGATGCCGGTGTTCTGGATCGGCTTTAACGTCGCGATGTTCCCGGCCAGCATCGTCACCAAGCGCGTCGGCGGCTATGCGGTGATGGGCGCGGCAGCATTGGTCGGCGCGCTCGCCATCCTCGCCACCCATGTGGCGCAAGGGCTCGAGTTCTTGGTGATCGCGCAATTCGCCGCCGGCGCGGCGTGGGGCGCGATCCTGATGAGCGCCTTCACGGTCGCCTTTGCCATCGGCTCGAACGGTGCCGAAGGCCGCATGTCGGGCCTGCTGTTCTCGGCGCTGGCGCTGGCAACGCTGGCGCGCATGGCGGCGGTGGCGACCGGGGTCAACGCCGATCCGGCGATGAAAGCGGTGCTGCAATGGACGCCGATTTTGTGCTGGTCGCTGGCCGGCGCCGCGCTGCTGTATCTCGCCATCGCCGGCTTGCGGCGTTGGTCGGCGCAGAAATCCTAGCCGAGTTTACTGAGCCGGCGGCGCAACTTCCGCGTCTTTAAATCCAGCGCGATCGAGCGCGCGGCGCACTGTTCCCGACTTCTTGGCATCTTCCATCAACGCGCTGGCGATCTGCAACGCCGCCGGGCGGCCCTTCGGTACGGCGACGGAAATGCCGGTCTGCTGGAAATGCCCGGGCAAGACGCGCGCGCCCGGCAGCTTCGGCAATAAACCCGCAAACGAGTCATGCGACAGCGCGAAGGCGTCGCCCTTTCCCGTTGCCGCCATCTCGGTCATCAACTCGACGCTCGGCACTTCCTCGACCGAGGCATTGGGCGCGGTGCGCCGCGCGCTGCGCACCGTGGTCGTGTTGGAAATGCCAACGATGCGCACGCCCTGGCGGTTGACCTCGTCGATGGTCTTTATGGCCGAGCCGGCCGGCACCAGATAGGTGCTCGAAATAAAATAATAGGCCGGGCCGAAATCGACTTTTCCCTCCCGCGTCACGTCGCGCGGCATGAAGGCGACATCGCAGGCGCCGCTCGCCACCGCGTCGGTCACCTGACCGGAATTGTCATAGACCTGAAGGTCCAGCGGCAACTTCAATGCCTCGGCAAAGGCCTGCATGAGATCGACGGTGACGCCGCGCACCTCGCCCTTGCCTTGCCGGATGGCGAAAAAGGCGGAAGCGGCCGGCGACACCACAATGCCGCCGCGCAGTTTTCCGGTGGGGGCAAGCTGCTTGAGATCGGCGGGGCTGGTCATGATTTCTCTTTGTGCGTAATCTTGTCCGAAAACAGGTTCCTACTTTTCGGGATCACGCACTGGCATTTAGCATGTGCAAATCGGCGGTGTCACCGCCGCCGGGCATGGCAGTGTCACAATATATGTCTATAATTGCGCAGCGAGTATGCCCCGCTTTCAATATGAGGCGATATATGCGTTTTGTTTTGTGAATGTTTGTTGGCGCCGGCCTGATGCTCGGCTCGGCCTATCTGCACGATACCGGCGTGGTGCGCGTCGGCCCAACGCAAGCCTTTGTGAACTGGGACGTGGTCATTGGCATGCTGGGGCGCTGACGCGGCCTAGAACTTCTCCACCCAAGGCCGCAATTCGACCTCGTGCGTCCAGGCGCTGCGCGGCTGTTGCAGCACATGCAGATAGCTGGCGGCGATGGCGTCGGGGTCGAGCAATGAATCCGGCTTATCGGCCGGTTCGGCGCGGCGCACGCTTTTGATGCCGCCGTCGATGACAAAATGCGCGACGTGGATGCCTTGTGGCGACAATTCGCGCGCCATGCTCTGCGCCAGGCCGCGCAGCGCGAACTTGCCCATGGCGAAGGGCGCCGACTGCGCATAGCCCTTCACGCTGGCCGAGGCGCCGGTGAACAGGATCGCGCCATGACCGCGCGGCAGCATGCGCCGCACCGCCGCCTGCGCCACCAGGAAGCCGCCCAAGGCGGTGACCGTGACCGACTTCTCCACTTCGGCCGGATCGAGATCGATCAGCGGCCCGCGCGTGCGGTAGCTGGCATTGTAGACCACGACATCGGGCGCACCCGGCCCGGCATCGAGGGTGGCGAACAGTTTCTCGACCTGGGCGCGCTGGGCGGCGTCGCATGGATAGGTCTTGGCATTCGTCTCCTGCGCCAGCTTGGCGAGTTTATCGGTCGCGCGCGCAGCCAGCGCGACGCTCATGCCGGCTGTGGCGAAAGCGCGCGCCAGCGAGGCCGAAAGACCGGCACCCGATCCGACGATGAGGGCGGATTTATAATTCATGCGGTCCGCGCCGATGGCCGCTCGACGTTCGCAAGGCTCACTTCTTTTTGCCCGGCGCGTCCTTGCACGCTCCGATCCATTTTGAATCCACCGTCTTGTTGGCGGAAGTTTTCTTGCCTGCAAGGATGACGGTCGATTTCAAGGTGCCGGTGTAGTGCTTGGCGTTGAGGAAGGTGTAAGCCGCCACGATGTCGATCGACATCTGCTTCGGATCGCCGCATTGCATGTCGATGGTCACGACATTGCCCTTTTCCTTGACCTCGAGCTTTTTGCATTGCCCGCCGGTGTCCTTCATCACCGACAGGGATTTCACCGGGTCCTTGGCCTCTTCCGGTGTCATGCATTCCGTGGTGACCTCGGGCTTGACCGGCTTGCCGTCTTCCTCGCCGGTTTCGGTGTCCTACCACTGACCGGGCTCAAGCGAGATCGCGGCGCGAGCGGGAGGCGCGGTGAGCATGACGAGCAAGGTCGAGAGCGCAATAGTGAGGCAATAGCTTTTGGACATGGCGTTCCCCCTTGCCGCGACAGCCCCGGCACAGCGATCATAGGTGAATCGCCATGGTGCCGCCACTTGACCGCTATAATTATTGTATATACAATAAATGCCACTAAAGATCACATGCGACCCGGTCAAGCGCGCATGGACGTTGCGTGAGCGCGGGTTGGATTTTATTGAGGCGGCCGAGGTCTTCGCCGGGCCGACTTTGGACGATCCCGATGAGCGGCACGACTACGGCGAAGTGCGCGTGATTACGGTTGGGTATCTTCGCGCCCGTATGGTGGTCGTGGGCTGGACACAGCGCGGTGAGGCACGACACGTTTTTTCGATGAGGAAAGCCAGTGAGCGGGAAAAAGCGCGGTACAGCGGCGAACTCGATGCCCTTAGGAAGCGACATGAAGAAGGTTGACGCCTATGTCCTCACCAAGAAGGACTACGACGAAATTCCCGAATTGACCGACGCGTGGTTCAAGCGAGCCACGTGGCACATCGGCGGCATCCCCGTTCCGCGCGGGCGGCCGAAATCGAATTCGCCTAAGCAAGCCGTTAGCCTACGGCTCGACGATGAGGTTGTGGCGCATTTCCGCCGCACCGGGCGCGGCTGGCAAAGCCGCATCAACGCCGCGCTGCGCAAGGTGGCGAAACTGCCGGCGGTGAAACGGAAGAAGGCGTGAGCCTCACGCCTGCCTCCAACTTCGTGTCCACCATCGGCACGTTGAGCGCAGCGGCTCGATTAATCGCCAATGAGTGCGGCCAATGCTTCAGCGCGTCACCGGCACCATGATCGGCTTGTCCTTGGGCTTGAGCCGGACCACCAGCAGCCGCGCCGGCGTTGTGCCCTCGTTCTTGGCGGTATGCGGAACGTTGGCCTGGATATGGAATCCGTCGCCGGCCTTGGGCGACTTTTTGCCCTCGACGTCCACTTCCAGCGCGATCTGGCCGTCGAGCATATAGGTGATTTCGTGGCCGTCGGGATGGATGTGCCACGGCACCACGCCGCCGGGCGCGATCTCGACCACCCGCATGATGACTTCCTCGTAAATGCCGCCTTTGAGCGGATCCTGCATCACTGTCTTGGCGCTGATCGGCGACTGCGCAACGACCATCGGCTGCACCGCCAGACCTGCACCGAAGGCGAGCGCCAAAGCGCCGCCCCACAACAATTTCGTCTTCATGGTTTTCTCCCCCGTCAGGCTGCGTTGATGCAGCGCTTTGACCGGGGGACTATCGCCCTCATCCTGAGCGCGGCGCGAGACATGCCGCACGGGGGCAAAGTCACATCCGGAAGACGCCAGGAGCCGCGCAGCACGGCGTCTCGAAGGATGGGGCGCACATCTACATCCTAAACACCCCAAACTTCGTCTCCGGCACCGGCGCGTTCAGCGCGGCGGAAAAAGCCAGCGCCAGCACACGGCGGGTCTCACTGGGCGCGATGATGCCGTCGTCCCACAGCCGCGCGGTGGCGTAATAGGGATTGCCCTCCGTCTCGTATTGCTCGCGGATCGGCGCCTTGAATTGCTCCTCCTCGGCCTCCGACCACTTCGCCCCGCCCGCTTCGATATTGTCGCGCTTGACGGTGGCGAGCACGGACGCCGCCTGCTCGCCGCCCATCACCGAGATGCGCGCGTTCGGCCAGCTGAACAAAAAGCGCGGGCCGTAAGCGCGTCCACACATGCCGTAATTGCCGGCCCCGTATGAGCCACCGAGGATGAGCGTGATCTTGGGCACCTGGGCGCAGGCCACCGCCGTCACCATCTTGGCGCCGTCCTTGGCGATGCCGCCGGCCTCATAGTCGCGCCCGACCATAAAGCCGACAATGTTTTGCAGGAACAGCAGCGGGATGCGGCGTTGGCAGCACAGCTCGATGAAGTGGGCGGCCTTGAGCGCGCTCTCCGAAAACAGAATGCCGTTATTGCCGAGAATGCCGACCGGCATGCCGTGGATATGCGCGAATCCAGTGACCAGCGTGGCGCCGTAAAGCTGCTTGAATTCGTCGAACTCGGAAGCGTCCACAATGCGCGCGATCACCTCGCACACGTCGTATTGCTTTTTCAGGTCGACCGGCACGATGCCGTCGAGTTCTCCCGCGTCGCACGCCGGATCGCGCGGCGCGCTCAGCGGAGTGTCCACATTCTTCTTTGTGTTGAGATTGGCAACAATGCGCCGTGCCAAGCTCAGCGCATGATGATCGTCCTGCGCCAAATGATCGGCGACGCCGGACTTGCGCGCATGCAGGTCGCCGCCGCCCAGGTCCTCGGCGCTCACCACCTCGCCAGTCGCGGCCTTCACCAGCGGCGGGCCGCCGAGAAATATCGTGCCCTGGTTCTTGACGATGATGGTCTCGTCCGACATGGCCGGCACGTAAGCGCCGCCGGCGGTGCAGGAACCCATCACCACGGCGATCTGCGGAATCCGCATCGACGACAGCGTCGCCTGATTGAAGAAGATGCGGCCGAAATGCTCGCGGTCGGGAAACACATCCGTTTGGTGCGGCAGATTGGCGCCGCCGCTATCCACCAGATAAATACAGGGCAGCCGGTTTTCGCGCGCGATCTCCTGGGCGCGCAAATGCTTCTTCACCGTCATCGGGAAATAAGTGCCGCCCTTGATGGTGCTATCGTTGCACACCACCATGCATTCGCGGCCCTCGATGCGGCCGATGCCGGTGATCAGGCCAGCGCCGTGGATGGCGTCGTCATAGAGGCCGTTAGCTGCGAGCGGCGACAGTTCCAGAAACGGCGAACCGGGATCGATCAGGTTCATCACCCGGTCACGCGGCAGCAGCTTGCCGCGCCCGACATGACGCTCGCGGGCTTTCTCCGTGCCGCCCAAGGCCGCTTGCGCGCGGCGCGCCTGCAATTCGTCCACCAGCGCGCGCATGCGCTCGGCATTGGCGCGAAATTCGGCCGCGTTTTTGTCGATGGTGGACGCCAGAATCGCCAAGGGCCCCTCCCCGGCGCGGCAGGGTGCCTTGGCGGAACCCGGAACGCAATGGCGGGAAC